>NZ_CP077092.1:4060178-4372500 GCF_014268585.2 Pseudomonas iranensis | reverse complement strand
AAGCGAGTCTTAATAGGGCGTCTAGTCGCTGGGAATAGACCCGAAACCGGGCGATCTATCCATGGGCAGGTTGAAGGTTAGGTAACACTGACTGGAGGACCGAACCGACTACCGTTGAAAAGTTAGCGGATGACCTGTGGATCGGAGTGAAAGGCTAATCAAGCTCGGAGATAGCTGGTTCTCCTCGAAAGCTATTTAGGTAGCGCCTCATGTATCACTGTAGGGGGTAGAGCACTGTTTCGGCTAGGGGGTCATCCCGACTTACCAAACCGATGCAAACTCCGAATACCTACAAGTGCCGAGCATGGGAGACACACGGCGGGTGCTAACGTCCGTCGTGAAAAGGGAAACAACCCAGACCGTCAGCTAAGGTCCCAAAGTTATGGTTAAGTGGGAAACGATGTGGGAAGGCTTAGACAGCTAGGAGGTTGGCTTAGAAGCAGCCACCCTTTAAAGAAAGCGTAATAGCTCACTAGTCGAGTCGGCCTGCGCGGAAGATGTAACGGGGCTCAAACCATACACCGAAGCTACGGGTATCACCTTCGGGTGATGCGGTAGAGGAGCGTTCTGTAAGCCTGTGAAGGTGAGTTGAGAAGCTTGCTGGAGGTATCAGAAGTGCGAATGCTGACATGAGTAACGACAATGGGTGTGAAAAACACCCACGCCGAAAGACCAAGGTTTCCTGCGCAACGTTAATCGACGCAGGGTTAGTCGGTCCCTAAGGCGAGGCTGAAAAGCGTAGTCGATGGAAAACAGGTTAATATTCCTGTACTTCTGGTTATTGCGATGGAGGGACGGAGAAGGCTAGGCCAGCTTGGCGTTGGTTGTCCAAGTTTAAGGTGGTAGGCTGAGATCTTAGGTAAATCCGGGATCTTAAGGCCGAGAGCTGATGACGAGTTACCCTTTGGGTGACGAAGTGGTTGATGCCATGCTTCCAAGAAAAGCTTCTAAGCTTCAGGTAACCAGGAACCGTACCCCAAACCGACACAGGTGGTTGGGTAGAGAATACCAAGGCGCTTGAGAGAACTCGGGTGAAGGAACTAGGCAAAATGGCACCGTAACTTCGGGAGAAGGTGCGCCGGTGAGGGTGAAGGACTTGCTCCGTAAGCTCATGCCGGTCGAAGATACCAGGCCGCTGCGACTGTTTATTAAAAACACAGCACTCTGCAAACACGAAAGTGGACGTATAGGGTGTGACGCCTGCCCGGTGCCGGAAGGTTAATTGATGGGGTTAGCTAACGCGAAGCTCTTGATCGAAGCCCCGGTAAACGGCGGCCGTAACTATAACGGTCCTAAGGTAGCGAAATTCCTTGTCGGGTAAGTTCCGACCTGCACGAATGGCGTAACGATGGCGGCGCTGTCTCCACCCGAGACTCAGTGAAATTGAAATCGCTGTGAAGATGCAGTGTATCCGCGGCTAGACGGAAAGACCCCGTGAACCTTTACTATAGCTTTGCACTGGACTTTGAATTTGCTTGTGTAGGATAGGTGGGAGGCTTTGAAGCGTGGACGCCAGTTCGCGTGGAGCCATCCTTGAAATACCACCCTGGCAACTTTGAGGTTCTAACTCAGGTCCGTTATCCGGATCGAGGACAGTGTATGGTGGGTAGTTTGACTGGGGCGGTCTCCTCCTAAAGAGTAACGGAGGAGTACGAAGGTGCGCTCAGACCGGTCGGAAATCGGTCGTAGAGTATAAAGGCAAAAGCGCGCTTGACTGCGAGACAGACACGTCGAGCAGGTACGAAAGTAGGTCTTAGTGATCCGGTGGTTCTGTATGGAAGGGCCATCGCTCAACGGATAAAAGGTACTCCGGGGATAACAGGCTGATACCGCCCAAGAGTTCATATCGACGGCGGTGTTTGGCACCTCGATGTCGGCTCATCACATCCTGGGGCTGAAGCCGGTCCCAAGGGTATGGCTGTTCGCCATTTAAAGTGGTACGCGAGCTGGGTTTAGAACGTCGTGAGACAGTTCGGTCCCTATCTGCCGTGGACGTTTGAGATTTGAGAGGGGCTGCTCCTAGTACGAGAGGACCGGAGTGGACGAACCTCTGGTGTTCCGGTTGTCACGCCAGTGGCATTGCCGGGTAGCTATGTTCGGGAAAGATAACCGCTGAAAGCATCTAAGCGGGAAACTTGCCTCAAGATGAGATCTCACTGGAACCTTGAGTTCCCTGAAGGGCCGTCGAAGACTACGACGTTGATAGGTTGGGTGTGTAAGCGCTGTGAGGCGTTGAGCTAACCAATACTAATTGCCCGTGAGGCTTGACCATATAACACCCAAGCAATTTGCGTCGAAAGGCCAGATTGCGGTGTGTGAAGACGAAACGAACCGAAAGTTCGAAACGCACAAACACCAGCTGTCACATACCCAATTTGCTGAAGCGAGGCCATCTGGTCACGAGTCAGTACCCGAATTTCTTGACGACCATAGAGCGTTGGAACCACCTGATCCCATCCCGAACTCAGCAGTGAAACGATGCATCGCCGATGGTAGTGTGGGGTTTCCCCATGTGAGAGTAGGTCATCGTCAAGATTAAATTCCGAAACCCCAATTGCGAAAGCAGTTGGGGTTTTGTTTTGCCTGCGAGAAAGTTTTCAGCCTGCTACCGGGGAAATTCATCCTGAAGTGGATGGCGAGTTTTGGTATGGTGCAGCTCGTTTTTTAACGGACTGATATCCTGCCCACGGATCGGCACTCATTTTATGTCAAAGAGTTGCTGTAGAAATGCCTGAACCAATCCCGATCAAGGATCATGAAAAAGAGACGCGGCTGGTCAACAAACGATTGATTGCCTGCGCTCTGTTCGTCTTCGCCATCAGCTGCGCTCTGGTGGTGCGCCTGTACATCCTCCAGGTCGTGGAGTTCGACTACCACTCGACCATCTCCGAAAACAATCGCGTCCATGTCCTCCCGATACCGCCAACCCGTGGATTGATCTACGACCGCAACGGTGTGTTGCTCGCCGACAATCGCCCCAGCTACAACCTGACCATCACCCGTGAGCGTGCCACCGACGTCAATCAAGAATTGGACGAAGTCATCAACTTGCTGCACTTGCCTGCTGAAGACCGCACGGTATTCGACAAGGCGATGAAGCAATCCCGGCATCCGTTCACACCGGTCACCCTGTTTTATGAGCTGACGGAAGAGCA
The DNA here is from genome assembly GCF_014268585.2 of Pseudomonas iranensis. NCBI lineage: Bacteria > Pseudomonadati > Pseudomonadota > Gammaproteobacteria > Pseudomonadales > Pseudomonadaceae > Pseudomonas > Pseudomonas iranensis. Next base: position 4,369,345 of record NZ_CP077092.1, on the reverse strand, counting down.
GATTGCCGTCCTGGCGGTTAACGAGTTTCGCTTACCGGGACTTGATGTCGAACCGCAGTTTGTCCGCCACTATCCCCTCGGCGCACATTTCGCCCATTCGATCGGTTATGTCGGTCGGATCAATGAAAAAGAATCGAAAGCTCTCGACTCCGTGGAGTACCGAGGTACGCAATCCATTGGTAAAACCGGTATCGAGCGTTTTTATGAAGCGCAGTTGCACGGCCATGTCGGTTACGAAGAAGTCGAAACCAATGCTCAAGGCCGTGTGCTACGGGTACTCAAGCACACCGATCCGGTGCCAGGCAAGAACATCGTCCTGAGCCTCGATGTCAAGCTGCAAGAAGCTGCCGAAGCCGCTTTGGGCGACCGTCGTGGTTCAGTGGTAGCTCTCGACCCGTCCACTGGAGAAGTGCTGGCGATGGTCAGCAATCCGAGTTTCGATCCGAATCTGTTCGTCACCGGGATCAGTTCGAAGGAATATTCAGCGCTGCGAGATTCCATCGATCGGCCATTGTTCAACCGCGTATTGCGTGGGCTGTACGCCCCAGGCTCGACGATCAAACCGGAAGTCGCCATCGCAGGGCTGGACGCAGGCGTCGTAACTCCGCAGACCCGCGTATTCGATCCCGGCTATTACCAATTACCGGACTTCGATCACAAGTATCGCAACTGGAACCACAGTGGTGACGGTTGGGTGGACATGGACGCGGCGATCATGCGCTCGAACGACACCTACTTCTATGATCTGGCGCACAAGCTTGGCATTGATCGTCTGCACGACTACATGGCGATGTTCGGCCTTGGAGAAAAAGTCTCGCTGGATATGTTTGAAGAATCGCCAGGTCTGATGCCGTCGCAAGCGTGGAAACGCGCTACACGGCGACAGGCGTGGTATCCCGGCGAGACAGTTATTCTCGGCATCGGCCAGGGCTACATGCAGGTCACACCGCTGCAATTGGCCCAAGCCACTGCACTGATTGCCAACAAAGGGATATGGAATCGACCGCATCTGGCCAAGTCGGTCGACGGCGTTGCGCCGGTTGACGAGCACCCGATGCCGAACATTCTGCTTAAAGATCCGCGCGATTGGGAGCAGGTCAATCACGGAATGCAGATGGTCATGCACGATGCTCGAGGCATCGCACGAGCGGCGGCTGCGGGGGCGCAATACCGCATCGCTGGCAAGAGTGGTACGGCGCAAGTGGTGGCGATCAAGCAGGGTGAGCGCTACAACCGTGAGAAAACCCTCGAGCGCCACCGTGACAACGCCCTGTTTGTAGGATTCGCACCGGCCGAACATCCGAAGATCGCCATCTCGGTAATGATCGAGAACGGCGAGGCGGGTGGTCGTGTTGCCGGTCCCGTTGTGCGGCAGATCATGGACGCCTGGTTACTCGATAAGGAAGGCCACCTCAAGCCGCAATACGCAGCGCCGAGCAAAGCGCCGGGCGATCCTCACGTCTGAGGCGTAACGGTTCACAGCACAGGCTCCCTAAGCGGAGCCTGTGATTACGCACCGGGTACTGGGCAACTCATATCACCTTCCTCACAGTTCAAATATTGCTTGAAGGTTTCTACCCGAGCCTTGGTGACGGCTGTGAGACAGCCACTGTAAACCAATGGATAAACACTCCCGCCCGCCACCCCAGAAGCCGAAAACTTGCACTCGGCATCCCGGAAGCTGACCCATGCCCGCTGCGCGTTAACCAGCAGCCTCTTTCCGTCCGGGTTGTCCTTGAGACGCCCGGTGATCTGCTGATAGAGCGTATTCAACTCCTTGTCTGCCGCTTTGAAGGCTTGCCCCGCGCACTGATTCATCGTCGCCTGATCGCTGGCGTTGGCGCAATCGACGGCGGCATGGGCGAAAGGGGCAAACATAAAGGGCGCAAGGGCCAGAAGCAGACGCACTGACATAAGGTTCTCGCTGTATCGAGTGGAAAAAGTGTATCGAGTGTTATGTACGTAGCCGGGAGGCCTCAAGCAAGCGATCCGCAGTGGCGGTGATTTCTTCGCCTTCATGCAGCCGCTCCAGCCAGTGTTCGGGAATTGCCCTAGCACCGTAGAAAGTACCTGCCAACTGACCCACGATAGCCGCCGTCGTATCCGCATCATCACCGAGATTGGCTGCTTTCAACACCGCGTCGGCGTACGTCTGCGTGTGGTGAAAGCACCACAAAGCGGCTTCCAGCGATTTCACGCTATAACCGCTGCCTTTGATTTCGTTTTCCGCTTTGCCGAGATACTCACCTCGGGCAATTGCAACCACATCGGGCTGGGAGAGAGATAACAGTGGCGCCCGGCGTAGCTGTGTTTTCTCCGCACCCTCAAGCGCTCGTGCGATCAGATCAGCCAGCAATAGGCAGCACTCGATTGCCTCCGGCGCAGCATGGGTTGTGCGCGAACTGTCGGCAGCGTGGATCTGGATCTGTCGAGCGTCCGGAAAATAAAACAGCACGACTGGTGCCAACCGCATCAGCGACCCGTTACCAGCAGTCAACGGATCACTCGACCCTGCGAAAGGCTCCCCGGTTCGCTGATACTGTTCCAGCGCCTGGCTGACGGTCATGCCGATGTCGAAACATTCACCGGTGGAGCTCAGGTATCCCCATTTCCACCAATTGAGATAGCGGCCCATCTGATCAGCCGCATCGAAACCGTTTTTGCGCAGCAGGCTTTCGGCCAGGCACAGTGCCATTGAGGTGTCATCGGTCCATTGCCCAGGCTTGAGCTGGAACGGGCCGCCGCCAACCATGTCGCTCAGCGGCAGGAATGATCCTCGCGGTTGGAACTCGACCGTTGTACCGACCGCATCGCCGCAAGCCAGGCCGAGGAGGGCGCCGCGATACCGATCGGCAAGAGAAGGCTGCATGATTCGTCCTTGTTTCTGCGGATTCGCTGGAAAGATAGCAGGTCAGGCGGCGCCGATCACAGAGCGGAAAATACCGCAGGATGTGTCCGCTCAAAGCGGTGGCTGCAGCGCCTGGATACAACTTCGCATTGGACATGTGGTCATACAAGCCTAGTGTTCAGAACAGGAGGTGACGTATGAAACCAGTACCTAACAGTTTCGAACGCAAAATCACGCTCAAGGCGTCGCGTTCCCACGTCTGGCGTGCATTGGTCGATGCCGAGGCCTTTGGCCAGTGGTTCGGCGTGGCTCTCGAGGGCCGGCGTTTCATCGCCGGCGAGTGGACGCAGGGCCAGGTCACGTACCCCGGTTATGAACACGTATTGTGGAATGTGCTGATCGAGCGGGTCGAGCCGCAGCAGTTGTTTTCTTTTCGCTGGCACCCGTATGCGGTCAACCCGAAGATCGACTATTCACAAGAGCCGACCACACTGGTCAAGTTCGAATTGCAGGACTTCGAAGACGGCACACTACTCAAGGTCTCGGAATCCGGCTTCGCGCACATCCCTGATATCCGTCAGAAAGAGGCGTATTACATGGACAGTCGCGGCTGGGAGGAGCAGTTGAGCAGGCTTGAACAGTTTCTCGCCGAAAGCGCCAGGGCTCGTGCAAGCGGCAGTGCCTGACAGGTCTAAGGGTTTTCGGAAGTGTCTGTATGGCGAATGTCTTACACGCGTTGGTAGCTTTTACGACTATTGCTGATTGGATCCACTGGGTAATCTACACACATCAACTGAGACACAGGGAGTGTTTCAGGATCATGGACGATCGACCATCGCAAGGATCGCTGCCGACAGGGAGTCGATAATGGTCTTGGGAAAAACCCGCTTCGGCGGGTTTTTTTTCGCCTGAATGCAGGAGCCGCCGAAGGCTGCGATCTTTTGATCCTGCTTTTGAAAGCCAAGTCAAAAAGATCACAGCCTGGGCGAATGTCACCCCGTCACGAAGCAATCAACTGCCGCAACACATAATGCAGAATCCCCCCGGATTTGAAGTACTCAACTTCATTCAAGGTATCAATCCGGCACAAGACTTCAATCTTCTCCTGACGCCCATCCTCGCGAGTGATTACCAGCGGCAGGTTCATCCGCGGCCTCAGCTCGACGCCGGTCAATCCCAGAATCTCAAACGTCTCTTTGCCGGTCAGATTGAGGCTCTTGCGGTTCTGATCAAGCTTGAACTGCAACGGCAGCACACCCATGCCGACCAGATTTGAGCGGTGAATGCGTTCGAAGCTCTCCGCAATCACGGCTTTGACGCCCAGCAGATTGGTGCCTTTCGCCGCCCAGTCACGGCTCGACCCGGTGCCGTACTCCTGACCGGCAATCACCACCAACGGCGTCCCCGAAGCCTGATATTTCATCGCTGCGTCATAGATCGCCATTTTTTCCCCGGTGGGAATGTAAATGGTGTTCCCGCCTTCCTCGCCCCCAAGCATTTCGTTGCGAATACGGATGTTGGCAAACGTGCCGCGCATCATCACTTCATGATTGCCGCGACGGGAACCGTAGGAGTTGAAGTCGCGCGGTTCGACGCCTTTTTCCTGTAGATAACGTCCGGCAGGGCTGTCGACCTTGATGTTGCCGGCGGGGGAGATGTGGTCGGTGGTCACTGAATCACCGAGCAAGGCCAAGACCCGCGCGCCTTTAACATCTTTGACTTCCGGCAGAGGGCCGGAAATGTCGTCGAAGAAAGGTGGATGCTGAATGTAGGTCGAATCGTCCTGCCAGACGTATGTGGCCGCTTGCGGCACCTCGATGGCTTGCCATTGTTCGTCGCCGGCAAACACTTCGGCGTATTCCTTGTGGAACATCGCCGTATTGACCTGATTCACCGCTTCGGCGATTTCCCGGCTGCTTGGCCAGATATCACGCAGATACACCGGATTGCCCTGTTGATCCTCACCCAGCGGTTCGCTGCTGATATCGGTGCGCACGCTGCCAGCCAATGCGTAAGCGACGACCAGCGGAGGCGAGGCCAGCCAGTTGGTTTTCACCAGTGGGTGTACGCGACCTTCGAAGTTGCGGTTGCCGGACAGGACTGATGCGACGGTCAGATCGGCTTTCTGAATGGCTTTCTCGATCGGCTCCGGCAGTGGCCCGGAGTTGCCGATGCAGGTGGTGCAACCGTAGCCGACCAACGAAAACCCGAGCTGATCAAGGTACTGAGTCAGCCCGGCAGCCTTGTAATAGTCGGTGACGACCTTCGAACCCGGCGCCAATGAACTCTTCACCCAAGGTTTGCGCGTCAGGCCTTTCTCGACGGCTTTCTTCGCCAGTAACCCTGCGGCCATCATCACGCTCGGGTTGGAAGTGTTGGTGCAGGATGTGATCGCGGCGATCACCACTGCACCGTTTTTCAGGCGATAGGTCTTGCCCTCGTATTCGTAGTCCGCCTCACCGACCAGATCGGCGTTGCCCACCGCCACGCCGCCACCGCCCTCGCTTTCCAGGCGTCCTTCTTCCTTGCTGGTGGGTTTGAATTGCAAGTCGATGAAATCACTGAAGGCCTGCGCGACGTTCGGCAGCGAGACTCGATCCTGCGGACGTTTCGGTCCGGCCAGGCTTGCCTCGACGCTGCTCATGTCCAGCGCCAGGCTGTCGGTAAACACCGGCTCCTGACCCGGCAGACGCCACAGGCCTTGAGCCTTGGTGTAGGCCTCGACCAGTTTCACCACTTCCGGCGGGCGACCGGACAGGCGCAGGTATTCCAGCGTGACATCGTCGACCGGGAAGAAGCCGCACGTCGCACCGTATTCCGGGGCCATGTTGGCGATGGTCGCGCGGTCGGCCAGTGGCAGGTCGGCGAGACCGTCGCCGTAAAACTCGACGAATTTGCCGACCACGCCTTTTTTGCGCAGCATCTGCGTCACGGTCAACACCAGATCGGTGGCGGTGATGCCTTCCTTGAGTTTGCCAGTGAGCTTGAAGCCGATCACTTCTGGAATCAGCATCGAGACCGGTTGCCCGAGCATCGCCGCTTCCGCTTCGATCCCGCCAACGCCCCAGCCGAGCACGCCGAGACCGTTGATCATGGTGGTGTGGGAGTCGGTGCCGACCAGCGTGTCGGGGAACGCGTAGGTGCGGCCATCCTCGTCTTTGGTCCAGACGGTGCGGCCGAGGTATTCAAGGTTGACCTGGTGGCAGATGCCGGTACCCGGCGGGACCACGCTGAAGTTATCGAACGCACTCTGGCCCCAGCGCAGGAAGGCATAGCGCTCGCCGTTGCGTTGCATTTCGATGTCGACGTTCTGTTCGAACGCACTGGCGCTGGCGAACTTGTCGACCATCACCGAGTGGTCGATCACCAGGTCCACCGGCGACAACGGATTGATCCGTTGCGGGTCGCCGCCGGCCTTGGCCATTGCCGCACGCATGGCGGCGAGATCGACCACGGCGGGGACGCCGGTAAAATCCTGCATCAATACACGGGCAGGGCGGTACTGGATTTCGCGATCGGAGCGGCGCTCCTTGAGCCAGGCGGCGATGGCTTTGAGGTCGGCGCCGGTGACGGTTTTTTCGTCTTCCCAGCGCAGCAGATTTTCCAGCAGGACCTTCAATGACATCGGCAGCTTGTCGAGGTCGCCCAGGCTTTTGGCGGCTTCCGGCAGGCTGAAATAGTGGTAGGTCGTGGCATCGATTTGTAGGGTTTTCAGTGACTTCAGACTATCGAGGGACGGCATTACGATCACTCCTTTGAGTCCGCACGGCTACGGACTGAGGGGACGGGCAGAGCATTAAACCTAGCCCTGTTTTGAGTAGCTGGCTAATAACTGGACTCTATCGGCGCAACCATGGTTCCGACTTCAGCTATCATGCGCCGGTTTTCGTGACAGGCATTGCGGCAACGCAAGGCTTGAGCATCGCGCAGCGGCCGAATGATCGACCGCTGCCCAGGAGTAAGAATGAACACCCTATTCATGCATTGCCGGCCCGGCTTCGAAGGCGAAGTCTGTTCGGAGATTTCCGATCTCGCCGCCCGTCTCAATGTCGCCGGTTACGCCAAAGCCAAAACCGCCACGGCCTGCGCCGAGTTTGTCTGTACTGAAGCGGACGGTGCTGAACGCCTGATGCGCGGTCAGCGTTTCGCCGAATTGATCTTCCCGCGGCAGTGGGCGCGCGGCTTTTTCATCGATCTGCCGGAAAACGACCGGATCAGTGTGATTCTCGCGCACATGGCCGATTTTCCGGTGTTTGGCAGTCTGTGGCTGGAAGTGGTCGATACCAATGACGGCAAGGAACTGTCGAATTTCTGCAAAAAGTTCGAAGGCCCGCTGCGCAAGGCGCTGACCGCCGCTGGCAAACTGGTGGAAGACGCCAGCAGGCCGCGTTTGTTGCTGACCTTCAAAAGCGGACGCGAGGTGTTTTTAGGCATGGCCGATGCCGGCAATTCGGCGATGTGGCCGATGGGCATTCCGCGCCTGAAGTTTCCCCGCGAGGCGCCGAGCCGGTCGACCTTGAAGCTGGAGGAGGCGTGGCACCACTTCATTCCGCGCGACCAGTGGGAAGATCGCCTGCACAGCGACATGACTGGCGTTGACCTCGGCGCCGCGCCGGGCGGCTGGACCTGGCAACTGGTCAACCGTGGCATGCTGGTCACCGCCATCGACAACGGCCCGATGGCCGAAAGCCTGATGGAAACCGGATTGGTCCAGCATCTGATGGCGGATGGTTTCACCTTCAAGCCCAAGCAGCCGGTGGACTGGATGGTTTGCGACATTGTCGAGAAACCGGCGCGTAACGCGGCGATGCTGGAAGAGTGGATCGGCGAAGGACATTGCCGCGAAGCAGTGGTCAACCTGAAGCTGCCGATGAAGCAGCGTTATGCCGAAGTGAAACGTCTGCTCGAGCGCATTGCCGACGGTTTCAAGGCGCGTGGGATCAAGGTTGATATCGGCTGCAAGCAGCTCTATCACGACCGCGAGGAAGTGACTTGCCATTTGCGCCGGCACGACAGCAGAAAAACCAAATCGCGCTGACACAACGCTGAACCTGTGGGAGCGAGCCTGCTCGCGAAAGTGGTGGGGCTGACGGATTGCCTTCGCGAGCAGGCTCGCTCCCACATGGGTTGGACGATATCCCAAGCAATGCGCGACAATGCCGGCCAGTTTCTGGAGTGAACCATGAGTGAAATGATCGATACCCCGGTCGACGGCACCCTCGACGCCACCGGCCTCAATTGCCCGGAGCCGGTGATGATGTTGCATCAGCACATCCGCGATCTGGTGCCCGGCGGCCTGCTCAAGGTGATCGCCACCGATCCCTCGACCAAGCGCGATATCCCCAAGTTCTGCGTGTTTCTTGACCACGAGCTGGTCAGCCAGCATGAAGAGGCCGGCACCTATCTGTACTGGATTCGCAAGAAGTCCTGATTCTGGGCAAAAAAAGACCTGCAAATGCAGGTCTTTTTTTATGGGTGATCAACCCATCGAACGACTGATTCGAATCCGCTTGCGCGCACTGCGTGTCAGACGAATCGACAGCATCAGCGCCGCGCAGCTCAAGCCGACGATCAAACCCTGCCACAACCCGCTCGGCCCACGTGGCTCACCGAGCCAATCGGTCAGACCCAACGCGTAACCCACCGGCAAACCAATCCCCCAGTAGGCGAACAGAGTCAGGATCATCGTCACCCGAGTATCCTGATAGCCACGCAGTGCGCCTGCTGCGGTCACTTGAATTGCATCGGAAAACTGGAATAGCGCCGAATAGACAATCAGCATCGCCGCAATGTGAATCACCGTTGGATCAGCGGTATAGATCGCCGCAATCGGCTCGCGCAGCGCCAGCATCAGGCTCGCCGACAGGCAGGCGTAGGCCAGCGCCGTGCCCATGCCGACTCCAGCGGCAAAACGTGCCTCTCGCGGTTCCTCGCGGCCCAGCGCCTGGCCGACACGCACGGTGACCGCCATGCCCAGCGAATAGGGAATCATGAACACCAGCGAGCTGACGTTCAGCGCGATCTGATGCCCGGCCACCACCGTCGCGCCGAGGCTGCCGATCAGCAGGGCGATCACGGCGAAGATGCTCGACTCGGCAAACACCGCGATGCCGATCGGCAAACCAATCGACAGCAGACGTTTGATCACCGCCCACTGCGGCCAGTCGAAACGGCTGAACAGTTCGCTCGAACGATAGGCCGGTGCCCAGCGCTCGTACCCGGCCAGGCCCAGCGCCATCACCCACATCACGATTGCCGTGGCCCAGCCGCAGCCGACGCCGCCCATGGCCGGCACGCCGAAGTGGCCGTAGATGAAGATGTAGTTCAGCGGGATGTTCAATGCCAGACCGCACAGGCCCAACACCATGGCCGGGCGGGTGCGGCCGATGCCATCACTGGTGCAACGCAATACGTGATAGAAGGCCACCGCCGGCAAGCCGCTGGCGATGCCGTGCAGATATTGCATGCACGGGCCTATCAGCTCGGGATCGACCTTCATCAGGTGCAGTACTGGCTCTGCGGCGACCAGCATCGAGGTGGCGATCAGTCCGACTACCAATGCCAGCCATAACGCCTGACGCACAATCGGGCCAATTTCGCTGTGCTTGCCGGCGCCGAAACGCTGGGCGACTTTTGGTGTGGTGGCCAGCAGGGTGCCGGTCATCAACAGAAACACCGGAACCCAGATCGAGTTGCCCAGCGCCACTGCCGCCAGGTCCTTGGGCCCGACGCGCCCGGCCATCACCGCATCGACGAAGCCCATGGCGGTGGTCGCCAGTTGCGCGATGATGATCGGCAGGGCCAGGGCGAGCAGGTTTTTCAACTCCAGGCGAATCCGCGCAGGGCGGGTCAGGGAGACGGCGACAGGTTGGTCAGTTACAGGGTTCACAGGCAAAGCGTCCAGAAAGTATTGATGCGCAGAGCGGCGCATTCTACGCCGCTGACGCCTCGGTCAGGAAATATCCTCTGTTGCGTATTTGTAAGCGCAAACCCTGCTGGCTGATCGACGCGTCAGCACCTAAACTGCCGATCCGCCCAAGGAGCCCGCCATGCTGATTGTTGCCGACGAAAATATCCCGCTGCTCGATGCCTTTTTTGCCGGTTTCGGCGACATCCGCCGAGTGCCGGGCCGCTCCATTGACCGCGCGACGGTCGAGCAGGCTGATGTGTTGCTGGTGCGTTCGGTGACCAACGTCAATCGCGCGCTGCTCGAAGGCAGCAAGGTGCGCTTTGTCGGCACCTGCACCATCGGCACCGATCATCTGGATCTTGACTACTTCAACGAGGCCGGGATCTGCTGGTCGAGCGCGCCGGGTTGCAATGCTCGTGGTGTTGTCGACTACGTGCTGGGCAGTCTGATGACACTGGCCGAGATCGAAGGCGCAGATCTGACTCAGCGCACTTACGGCGTCGTCGGCGCCGGTGAAGTGGGGGGGCGCTTGATCAAGGTCCTGAAGGGCCTGGGCTGGAACGTCAAGGTCTGCGATCCGCCGCGGCAGGCTGCCGAGGGCGGCGAATATGTCAGCCTCGAGCAGATCATTGAGCAGTGCGACGTGATCAGCCTGCATACGCCATTGACCCGCAGCGGCGACTCTGCAACCTGGCACCTGTTCGATCAACAGCGTTTGCAGCAACTCAAGCAGGGTGCATGGCTGATCAACGCGGCGCGCGGTCCAGTGGTGGACAATGCAGCGCTGCGTGAGGTGCTGCTGGAGCGCGAGGACCTGCAAGCGGTGCTCGACGTCTGGGAGAAGGAGCCGGAAGTCGACCCTGCGCTGGCCGAGCTCTGCGTATTGGCCACGCCCCATATTGCCGGTTACAGCCTCGACGGCAAGCAACGCGGGACCGCGCAAATTTATCAGGCCTACTGCGCTTTCATTGGCCAACCTGCGGCTATCGCGCTCAGTGATCTGCTGCCAGCACCCTGGTTGTCGGAAGTTTCCCTGCACGGTGACAGCGATCCGGCATGGGCGCTGGCGATGTTGTGCCGGGGCGTGTACGACCCGCGCCGCGATGATGCGGATTTCCGCCGCAGTCTGGTGGGGAATGTCGCCGAGCAGCGAGCGGCGTTTGACGTGTTGCGCAAGCAGTATCCGGTGCGCCGCGAGATTGAAGGGCTGAAGGTGCGAATTGAAGGTGATGCGCCGGGGTTGCGGCAGATTGTGGCGGCGCTGGGGGCAACCCGTGTCCTGTAGGAGCTGTCGAGTGAAACGAGGCTGCGATCTCTTGATCTTGCTTTTTGAAGATTAAAAGATCGCAGCCTTCGGCAGCTCCTACACGATTCGCAGCTGAATTACAGACATAAAAAACCCGGCCAATCAGGGCCGGGTCAGGAAGACGGTGGCTACATCACTCTTGTTCGGCAGGCTTGACCAATCGCTTCTCCAGTTCGCGGCAAGCGTCCTGGATCATGTCTTCAGTGATCGGTACTTCGCGGCCCTGCTCATCGATAATCGAGCAACCCAGAGACTGACCGGGTTTGGTGCGCATCACTTCAATCTTGTCTTCGCTGCTGTGTTGCAAGGACATGGCCTGTCTCCTCATCAGGTTGTGTGCCTAAGTTAAAACCGCCACGTGACCAGGCTGTGACAACTCCCTGCGGTCTGTCGGCGGGCGGCATCTCTACTCAAACAGAAATGACCGCTCGTCTCAACCGCAACCTTAGACCAATCGTTTCTAGCATCCGGACATCCCGGGCATATTTAACCTGACTCATTGTGATTTACAGAGTTCCACCCCATCTGAGTCTGTAGGCTGGCCCGATCCATCTGCGCAGACGTGAACTCCATGATCTCCATGCTTTCTTCCCGACACCGGCGCGCCCTGCGCCTGACCAGTCATTTTCTCCTGCCGTACCGCTGGCATGCCTTCGGCGCTTTGCTCGCGCTGATCGTCACCGCCGGCATTACCCTGTCGATGGGGCAGGGCATCAAGTTGTTGGTAGACCAGGGTTTCATGACCCGTTCGCCGCATCTGCTCAATCAGTCGATCGGGATTTTCATGTTGCTGGTGCTCGGGCTGGCGCTGGGCACCTTTGCCCGATTCTATCTGGTGTCCTGGATCGGCGAGCGCGTGGTCGCCGACATTCGCCGTCAGGTGTTCAATCACCTGGTGTATCTGCATCCGGGCTTTTATGAGGACAACCGCAGCTCGGAAATCCAGTCGCGCCTGACCGCTGACACCACCTTGCTGCAATCGGTGATCGGTTCGTCACTCTCGCTGTTCCTGCGCAATCTGCTGATGGTGATCGGTGGTGTAGTGCTGCTGTTCATCACCAATCCGAAGTTGACCAGCATTGTCGTGATTGCACTGCCGCTGGTGATCGCGCCGATCCTGATTTTCGGCCGCCGTGTGCGCAATCTGTCGCGCCAGAGCCAGGACCGTATCGCCGACATTGGCAGCTATGTGTCGGAAACCCTCGGCCAGATCAAAACCGTGCAAGCCTACAACCACCAGGTTCAGGACGAGCAGCGTTTCGCTTCGACCGTCGAGCAGGCGTTCGAAACTGCGCGCAAACGGATTTTCCAGCGAGCGTGGTTGATCACTTTGGTGATCGTGCTGGTGCTTGGCGCGGTGGCGGTGATGTTGTGGGTCGGCGGCATGGACGTAATGGCCGGGCGTATCTCGGCCGGCGAGCTGGCGGCATTCGTTTTCTACAGCCTGATTGTCGGCAGCGCGTTCGGCACGCTGAGCGAAGTGATCGGCGAACTGCAACGCGCTGCGGGCGCTGCTGAACGCATTGCGGAATTGCTGCGGTCGGAAAACATCATCCAGCCACCGACGAGTGGATTGGTGACGCTGCCAGCGCGAGTCAAAGGTGAACTTGAACTGCGCGACGTGCGTTTTTCCTACCCGTCGCGTCCGCAAAGCTACGCAGTCGATGGCTTGAATCTGACAGTGAGGGCGGGCGAAACCCTGGCATTGGTGGGGCCGTCGGGCGCGGGCAAGTCCACGGTTTACGACTTGTTGCTGCGCTTCTACGATCCACGCGAGGGGCAGATTCTCCTCGATGGCGTGCCGCTGACCAGCCTTGACCCGCTGGATCTGCGCCGCTGTTTCGCACTCGTTTCGCAAACGCCCGCGCTGTTCTTCGGCAGTGTGGAGGAAAACATCCGCTACGGCTGCCCGACGGCCACGCTTGAGCAGGTCAAGGAAGCTGCGCGAATTGCCCACGCCCACGACTTCATCGAACAAATGCCGGACGGCTATCAAACTCATCTGGGAGATGGCGGCCTCGGGTTGTCCGGCGGTCAGCGCCAACGTCTGGCCATTGCCCGCGCCTTGCTGGTAGACGCGCCGATCCTACTGTTGGACGAAGCCACCAGCGCCCTCGACGCACAGAGCGAACATCTGATCCAGCAGGCCCTGCCAACGCTGATGGAAAACCGCACCACGTTGGTCATCGCGCACCGACTGGCCACGGTGAAGAACGCTGACCGCATTGCAGTGATGGATCAGGGCAAGCTGGTAGCGGTGGGGACACATCAGCAATTGATCGCCAGCAATCCGCTGTACGCACGGCTGGCGGCGTTGCAGTTTAATGATGGCCAGCCTGATTAACCGACCCAGTAACCGACCCAGTAACCGACCCAGTAATGCGCCATAAAAAATGCCCGTATCTCACGATACGGGCATTTTTCATTCTCCGGCTGTCGCTGCCTGCTCATTGATCATCAAAATACCGCTCATGCCAATCCACCAGCGGTTGCGGCGAGTTGAGCTTTTGCCCGTAGATCACCGAGTAAGACAACACGTTCTGCACGTATTGACGGGTTTCGTCGAAAGGGATGCTTTCCACCCAGACGTCAAAGCTCAGGTGATCAGCGCCGCGCAGCCACTGACGCACGCGCCCAGGGCCGGCGTTGTAAGCGGCGGAGGCGAGGACGCGGTTGCCGTTGAACTGGCTGTGCACCTGGCTGAGGTAAGCGGCGCCGAGCTGGATGTTCTTGTCTGGATTGAGCACTTGCTGGGGCGAGGCCAGTGGAATGCTGAACTTGCGCGCGGTTTCCTTGGCCGTGCCGGGCATCAATTGCATCAGGCCGCTGGCGCCGACGCTGGAGCGCGCATCATCCATGAAGGCGCTTTCCTGCCGGGTGATGGCGAACACCCAGCTCGAATGCAGGCCGCGCACCTTGGCTTCACGCACGAGGGTATCGCGGTGCGCCATCGGGAAGCGGATGTCCAGATCGTCCCAGTACTGCGCCTGACTGATGGTGCGAATCGCCGGAAAGTACCATTTCAGGTCGTAGGCCAGTTTGGCCTGGGCGACCATTTCATCGCGATTGAAATGTCGGCTGACGTGATACCACTCGCGACGCCCGTCGACGATCTGCCCACGTGCATGAAACTCCAGCGCGCGACGTACGCCGGGGGTGTTACGGACTTTGTTGATCAACGCCTGGCTGAGCACCAGCGGCTTGTTGTTCAGCGAGTAAGGCGATTGTGAACGGTCTGCGGCGAGGAAACCGTAGAAGTCTCGTTCCCGCGCCAGATTCTTGTACAGGGTCAGCGCTTGCGGGTTTTGTGGTTCGGCCAGTTCCAGGCTGCGCGCCTGCCAGTAGCGCCAACGGTTGGTGGTGGCCAGGTCTTGCGGCAGACGTTTGGTCAGCTCATAGGCATCATTCCAGCGTGCCAGACGCAAGAGCAGGCGCAGGCGCCATTCCGAGACGGTGTTGTCGCGCAGCTCCGGATCGTATTTGGTCATGACGTCCAGCGCGCGGCTGTCGAAGCGGCGCGCAAGGGTCAGGCCGATCTCGCGAGCGATCGCGACTTTTTCATCACGAGAGAAATGCATGCTGCTGGCGTAACCGTCGAGCAAAGCCATGGCCTTGTCCGGATCCTGCCGAGCGAGGCGGCGCAGGCCGAGGCTGACGACGTCTGACATCGGCTCGTCGGCCGGGGTGAAGCGCGACGGCTGGTTGAGCAGTTCGGGTTTCTGCGCCACGTCGACCAGCAAACGACCGCGCGGGGCGAGGGTGGTCAGGCCGTTGATCAGGCTGTTGGCCAGTGGATAGTTGCGTGCCTGCGCGGCAAGCTTGGTGCGCTCCCAGCGTTTCTGCTCGGTGAGTTGGCCGTCGGCAGCCCAGATGCCGAACAGCGCGTCACACGCAGCCGGTTGCGATTTGCCGGTCAGCCAGAGTTTTTCTGCGTTGGCATAGCCTTCGGCTTTCTTGTCGTGGCTGATCTGGTACTGCGCGTTGAGGCAGTCCAGTTCGGTGAAATTCAGCTTCGGATCGTAGTACTTGACGAAGGTCGCCCAGTCGCCACGGTCGGCGAGCCAGCGCAACCAGCGCAGTTTCATCCAATTGGCCTGCGGCAAATCACCGTGTTCGGCGAGGAATTTCTCGATCTCGGCGTTGCTCGCCGTCTTCAGACGCGCGGTCAGCTCGTCGTAGGCCAGATACGGTTCCAGCGGATAATCGGCCAGCGCCTGGCTGTAACGGAAATACGGGCCGGTATCACCCTTGGCCAAGGCGCGCTTGGCTTCATCGTAATACTGGCGTTGGGTGGACAAGTCCACCGCCTGGACGGATTGAGCGGCAGCGGCGGTAAGAAACAAGCAGGACAAAACACTGAAAAGGCGACTGCGCATGAGACATCCGGGCAGAGAAATCATGACAAGTGCCGATCGAAATCCGCACTGAATTGCCTGTAGCTTAGCCTTTTGCCAGCAAGCGGCGAAAGCTTTGCGAGCCTCGCTGCACAAGTTCGCAACAAATGTTGTGCAGAGTGCTTCGACAGACAAATTGCCGGCCTGCTGAAGCCTCAAGTCAGGTAGAATGCGCGCCCGGTTTTTGGAGAAGCTCATGACCCTGCTCAAATTCAGCGATGTGTCCCTTGCGTTCGGCGCTATGCCGTTGTTGGACAAGGTGTCCTGGCAGATCGCCCGTGGTGAGCGGGTGTGCATCATCGGCCGCAACGGCACTGGCAAGTCCAGCATGATGAAACTGGTCAAGGGCGACCAGAAGCCCGATGACGGCTCGGTGTGGCGTGCCCCCGGTCTGAAAATCGGCGAATTGCCGCAAGAATTGCCAGTGGCCGACGACCGGACGGTATTTGACGTGGTCGCTGAAGGCCTCGATGGTGTTGGCGCCTTGCTCGCCGAATACCATCACCTGAGCCAGAACATCGTCACCGACGCCGATCTGGACAAGCTGATGCATGTTCAGCACGACCTCGAAGCCCGTGACGGCTGGCGCTTGCAGACGCTGGTCGACAGCACCCTGAGCCGCCTGCAATTGCCGGCCGACAAGACCCTCGCCGAACTCTCCGGCGGCTGGCGTCGCCGCGTGCTGCTGGCGCAGGCGCTGGTGTCCGAACCGGATCTGCTGCTGCTCGACGAACCGACCAACCACCTGGACATCGGTGCGATTGCCTGGCTCGAAGAAGCGCTGAAAGATTTCCAGGGCGCCGTGCTGTTCATCACGCACGACCGTTCCTTCCTGCAAAACCTCGCCACGCGCATCCTCGAACTGGATCGCGGCGGCCTGATCGACTGGAACGGCGACTACGCCAGTTTCCTCGTGCACAAAGAAGCCGCGCTGGCCGCTGAAGAAACCGCCAACGCGTTGTTCGACAAGCGTCTGGCTCAGGAAGAAGTGTGGATCCGTCAGGGCATCAAGGCCCGCCGCACTCGCAACGAAGGTCGCGTGCGCGCCCTCAAAGCCCTGCGCGTTGAGCGTAGTGAGCGTCGCGAGCGTACCGGCAAGGCCAACATCCAGCTGGAAACCGCCGACAAATCCGGCAAGCAGGTGATGGTGCTCGAGAACGTGAGCTTCGCGCATCCGGGCGGGCCGTTCCTGATCAAGGATTTCTCCATGGTCCTGCAGCGCGGCGACCGTATCGGTCTGCTCGGCGCCAACGGTACCGGCAAGACCACCCTGTTGAAACTGATGCTCAGCGGTCTGCAACCGACCAGCGGCAAAGTGGAAGAGGGCACGCGTATCGACGTCGCCTACTTCGACCAGTTGCGCCATCAGCTGGATCTGGAAAAAACCGTGATCGACAACGTCGCCGAAGGTCGCGACTTCATCGACATCGACGGGCAGAGCCGTCACGTGCTGAGCTATCTCGGCGACTTCCTGTTCAGCCCGCAGCGTGCACGCACGCCGGTCAAGGCGTTGTCCGGTGGCGAGCGTGCGCGTCTGTTGCTGGCGAAGCTGTTCAGCAAACCGGCGAACCTGCTGGTACTCGACGAACCGACCAACGACCTCGATGTGGAAACCCTCGAGCTGCTCGAAGAAGTGCTGCTGACCTTCAACGGCACCGTGCTGATGGTCAGCCACGACCGGGCATTCCTCGATAACGTGGTGACCAGCACCCTGGTCTTCGAAGGTGAAGGCAAAGTTCGTGAATATGTCGGCGGCTATCAGGACTGGATCCGTCAGGGCGGCTCGCCGCGTCTGTTGGGTGTGACTGAAAGCAAGTCGGGCAAGGCTGACCTGAATTCGGCGGTGGTTACCGCTGAGCCGGCTCCGGTGGCTGCGCCTGCCGCTGCTGCTCCGGTTGCCAAGAAGAAACTCAGCTACAAGCTGCAGCGTGAGCTGGAAGCCTTGCCGGGCGACATCGACGCCAAGGAGCAGCAGATCGCCGCGGTTGAGGCGGAAATGGCTGAAGCCGGTTTCTACCAGCGTCCGCCGGCGGAAACGGCCAAAGTGATTGCTTCGCTGGAGCAATTACAGGCCGAGCTGGATGCGTTGGTGGAGCGTTGGGCCGAGCTGGATGCCTGATTGATCCGGATGTGAAAAAGCCCGGCGCTCAGTGATGAGCGCCGGGCTTTTCATATGTAACGCGATCTACAGGCTGGAACAAATCACCTGTGGGAGCGAGCCTGCTCGCGAAAGCGGCGTGTCAGGCAGCACTCATATTGTATGTGCCGACGTATTCGCGAGCAGGCTCGCTCCCACAAAGAGCAAGACAGATCAACGTTTGACCAGGTGCACCGCCAGTACATCGCATGGCGCACCGTGCAGCACATCATTCGCAGTCGAGCCGAGCAGCAGTGCCAGGCCATGACGGCCATGGCTTCCGACCACGATCAGATCGCACGCTTGTTCCTTGGCAAAATGATGGATTTCCTGGCGGGGCTGGCCGTAGGTCAGATGGCAATTGGCGCCTTCAAGCTCTGGATATTTCGATTTGAGTTTTTCAAGACGCTCCTTGGCCTGATCGAACTGCTGTTGTTGCAGTTGTGACAGGTCCATCGGCACGTCGCCACCGAAGGCCATGGCCATTGGTTCAACGATATGCACCAGCGACAACTTGGCAGCGTTGCTCACCGACAGCTCGCGGGCGCGGTGGATCACAGGGTCGCACTCTTCGGTCAGATCTACGGCGACCAGTATGTGGTGGTAGGGCATGAGGTGCTCCTCCTGAGGGTTCGATATTGGTAAGTATGGCTGGTTTCAAGCGCATTGGTTCGCAAGTGACACAATGCGCTCATCAAAAATCGGGAGTACAGATATGACGGTCTGGCTGGTGGTGTCAATCCTGCTGGTAGTTTTAAGTCCACTGGCATGGTTGCGCCCATCGCGCACGCAGAGCGGGCGCATGGCCCTGCGCATGGAGGCGCGACGCATCGGCCTGGCGATGCAGCTGGCGCCGCAGGAGTGGCCGCACTGGCTGCTGCCGGAGCCGCCGAATCCCTGCGCCCAGTTCCACCGGCCGCGGCGTGGCAGTCAACCGGCGTGCTGGACCTATTGGCAGAAAACCCCGGGCGTGTGGGTCAATCAATGGCAAGAAGTCTGCGATGACCGGACCCTGCTCGATTATTTCGAAAAATTGCCGGGGAATGTTTTCAAGATCGAAGCGGACAAGCAGATGATCGCCTTGTACTGGGGCGAAAAGGGCGAGGCGACGGTTCTGCAGGATATCGACGCGACGCTGAAAGCGCTGGCGTGAAACGGCGACTTTTCTCACTGCAACGGTGTGGAAGGTCTGGCAGACGAGCAATAAAAAGCCCGACATGATTCGTCGGGCGGGTTGGCCAGGCAGGCCGGTAATCTTTTTTTGCGGCAGGCGCTTCGATCGCGTCGGCAAATTTCCTCGCAGTCCACCCAGCGTAGCCTTCTGACCAGGGCTCCAGTGGAAATTAGGGCGACTTTTCTAACTATTGATTCTATGAATGGCTCAACATCGAGACGGGTGTTGCTGCTCATCATGGTGCAGAAATGACTGCAAAGTCGCATTTCAGCCCGAATTTAGGGCGATTGACAATTGTCAGAAATTCCGTGAAGGTGACATACCCGAATCAAACGGGCGTATGAATTGAGCGTTTGTCTTACAGACTGCTCCTACAGAATCCCGACTATCGCGTTGGCGGGTGTGCCAGGCGGACGGTGTCAGTATCGACGAGCAAAGCGTCCTTCTGAGCCATAAGCCTGCGTCCGACGTGTACTGTTCAGCTTCCATATCGTGGAGATCAGTTGATGATTTACGAAGGTAAAGCCATCACGGTTAAAGCTCTTGAAAGTGGCATCGTCGAATTGAAATTCGACCTCAAGGGTGAGTCCGTCAACAAGTTCAACCGTCTAACCCTGAACGAACTGCGTCAGGCCGTAGACACCATCAAGGCAGATGCTTCGATCAAGGGCGTGATCGTCAGCAGCGGCAAGGACGTATTCATCGTCGGCGCCGACATCACCGAATTTGTCGACAACTTCAAGCTGCCGGATGCCGAGCTGGTTGCTGGCAATCTCGAAGCCAACAAGATCTTCAGCGATTTCGAAGACCTCAACGTGCCAACCGTCGCGGCCATCAACGGCATCGCCCTCGGTGGCGGTCTGGAAATGTGCCTGGCGGCTGACTATCGCGTCATGTCCACCAAGGCCAAGATTGGTCTGCCTGAAGTCAAACTGGGCATCTACCCGGGCTTCGGCGGTACCGTGCGTCTGCCACGCCTGATCGGTGTCGACAATGCCATCGAGTGGATTGCCGCCGGCAAGGAAAACCGCCCGGAAGACGCGCTGAAAGTCAGCGCCGTCGACGCCGTAGTCGCCCCTGAAAAATTGCAGGAAGCTGCCCTTGAGCTGATCAAGCGCGCCATCTCCGGCGAGTTCGATTACAAGGCCAAGCGTCAGCCGAAACTTGAAAAACTCAAGTTGAACGCCATTGAGCAAATGATGGCTTTCGAAACTGCCAAAGGTTTCGTGGCTGGCCAGGCCGGTCCGAACTACCCGGCGCCGGTTGAAGCGATCAAGACCATCCAGAAAGCCGCAAACTTCGGTCGCGACAAAGCGCTGGAAGTGGAAGCAGCAGGCTTCGTCAAACTGGCCAAGACCTCTGCTGCGCAGAGCCTGATCGGCCTGTTCCTGAACGATCAGGAACTGAAGAAAAAGGCCAAGGCCTACGACGAAATCGCCAAAGACGTGAAGCAGGCTGCCGTACTGGGCGCCGGCATCATGGGTGGCGGTATCGCCTATCAGTCGGCCTCCAAAGGCACGCCGATCCTGATGAAGGACATCAACGAGCACGGTATCGAGCAAGGTCTGGCCGAAGCCGCCAAGCTGCTGGTCGGCCGCGTTGACAAGGGTCGCATGACCGCCGCGAAGATGGCTGAAGTGCTCAACGGCATTCGTCCGACGCTGTCGTATGGCGACTTCGGTCACGTCGATCTGGTCGTCGAAGCTGTGGTCGAAAACCCGAAGGTCAAGCAAGCGGTACTGGCTGAAGTCGAAGACAAGGTCAAAGAGGACACCATCCTCGCGTCCAACACCTCGACCATTTCCATCAGCCTGCTGGCCAAGGCCCTCAAGCGTCCGGAAAACTTTGTCGGCATGCACTTCTTCAACCCGGTGCACATGATGCCGCTGGTGGAAGTGATCCGTGGCGAGAAGTCCAGCGAACTGGCGATCGCCACTACCGTTGCCTACGCGAAGAAAATGGGCAAGAACCCGATCGTGGTCAACGACTGCCCGGGCTTCCTGGTGAACCGCGTGCTGTTCCCGTACTTCGGTGGTTTCGCCAAGCTGGTCAGCGCCGGTGTCGACTTCGTCCGCATCGACAAAGTCATGGAAAAATTCGGCTGGCCGATGGGTCCTGCGTACCTGATGGACGTGGTCGGCATCGACACCGGTCACCACGGTCGCGACGTCATGGCTGAAGGTTTCCCGGATCGCATGAAGGATGACCGTCGTTCGGCCATCGACGTGCTGTACGAAGCCAAACGCCTGGGCCAGAAGAACGGCAAGGGCTTCTACGCCTACGAGGCCGACAAGAAAGGCAAGCAGAAGAAAGTCGCCGATCCGTCGGTACTCGAAGTGCTCAAGCCGATCGTTTACGAGCAGCGCGAAGTCACTGACGAAGACATCATCAACTGGATGATGATCCCGCTGTGCCTGGAAACCGTGCGTTGCCTGGAAGACGGCATCGTTGAAACCGCCGCCGAAGCCGACATGGGTCTGGTTTACGGTATCGGTTTCCCTCCATTCCGTGGCGGTGCGCTGCGCTACATCGATTCGATCGGTGTTGCCGAGTTCGTTGCCCTGGCTGACCAGTACGCTGATTTGGGCGCGCTGTACCACCCGACCGCGAAGCTGCGCGAAATGGCCAAGAACGGCCAGAGCTTCTTCGGTTAAGCGCCCCCAACTAGAGTGAGAGTGAACTTATGAGCTTGAATCCTAGAGACGTCGTGATTGTCGACTTCGGTCGTACTCCGATGGGCCGCTCCAAGGGCGGCATGCACCGCAACACCCGCGCTGAAGACATGTCGGCGCACCTAATCAGCAAACTGCTGGAACGTAACAGCAAGGTCGACCCGGCGGAAGTCGAGGATGTGATCTGGGGCTGCGTCAACCAGACCCTGGAACAGGGCTGGAACATCGCGCGCATGGCTTCGCTGATGACCCAGATTCCGCACACCTCGGCCGGCCAGACCGTCAGCCGTCTGTGTGGCTCGTCGATGAGTGCACTGCACACTGCTGCGCAAGCGATCATGACCGGCAACGGTGACGTGTTCGTGGTCGGCGGCGTCGAGCACATGGGCCACGTGAGCATGATGCATGGTGTCGATCCGAACCCGCACATGTCGCTGTACGCGGCGAAAGCCTCGGGCATGATGGGCCTGACCGCTGAAATGCTTGGCAAGATGCACGGCATCACTCGTGAGCAACAGGATGCCTTTGGCGTGCGTTCCCACCAGTTGGCCCACAAGGCAACCGTGGAAGGCAAGTTCAAAGACGAAATCATCCCGATGCAGGGTTACGACGAGAACGGTTTCCTGAAACTGTACGACTACGACGAAACCATTCGTCCGGAAACCACCCTGGAAAGTCTGGCGGCGCTCAAGCCGGCATTCAATCCGAAAGGCGGCACCGTGACTGCCGGTACTTCGTCGCAGATCACCGATGGTGCTTCGTGCATGATCGTGATGTCGGCGCAGCGTGCGCAGGACCTGGGCATCCAGCCAATGGCGGTAATCCGTTCGATGGCAGTGGCCGGTGTGGACCCGGCAATCATGGGCTATGGTCCAGTGCCGGCGACACAAAAAGCCCTGAAGCGTGCGGGCCTTGGCATCAACGATATCGACTTCTTCGAGCTCAACGAAGCTTTCGCCGCACAGGCCTTGCCAGTGCTGAAAGATCTGAAAGTGCTCGACAAGATGAACGAGAAGGTTAACCTGCACGGCGGCGCGATCGCCCTGGGTCACCCGTTCGGTTGCTCCGGTGCACGTATTTCCGGCACCCTGTTGAACGTGATGAAGCAGAATAGCGGCACCTTCGGGGTGGCCACTATGTGCATTGGTCTCGGCCAAGGCATCTCCACCGTCTTCGAACGCGTTTAAGCGTCTCGTCGATGGAAGCCGGGGCCCAGTGCCCCGGTTTTTGTTTTTGGGTTTTTTATTTATTTTTGAAAAGATTTCAGTGAGGGCCGAAGCATGCCGATACAACCTGGGCTCTATCAACATTACAAAGGTCCGCAATACCGCGTATTCAGTGTTGCGCGCCATTCGGAAACCGAAGAAGAAGTGGTCTTTTACCAAGCCCTGTATGGCGATTACGGCTATTGGGTGCGCCCGCTGAGCATGTTCGTCGAGTCGGTCGAGGTTGACGGCGAGCAGGTGCCGCGCTTTGCTTTGGTGCAAGCCGAACCGAGCCTTTTTGACAAGGCATAAGGCGACTGCGCAGACAACCCTGCGCTTGACCTCACCTTGTATCAACTATATATAGCGGTGCCGCGTCAGGCGCCAACCGCCTTTCACTTCTAGAATTCAGGAATTTTCTGATCCATGGGCAAATCGCTGGTCATTGTGGAATCCCCGGCTAAGGCCAAGACCATCAACAAGTATCTGGGCAACCAATACGTGGTGAAGTCGAGTATCGGCCATATCCGAGACCTGCCCACCAGCGGTTCGGCTAGCGCCAGCAAAGAGCCAGCCGCCAAGCGCGGCAAGGCTGCTGCGGGCGAAGGTCCGGTGCTCTCGCCGAAAGAGAAAGCGCGCAAGCAGCTGGTCTCGCGCATGGGCGTCGATCCGGAGCACGGCTGGAAAGCCCAGTACGAGATCCTTCCCGGCAAAGAGAAGGTCATCGAAGAGCTGCGCCGGCTCGCCAAGGATGCTGACACCATCTATCTCGCAACCGACTTGGATCGCGAGGGGGAAGCCATTGCCTGGCACCTGCGCGAAGCCATCGGTGGTGACGACAGCCGCTACAAGCGCGTGGTGTTCAACGAGATCACCAAGAAGGCGATTCAGGAAGCCTTCTCCGAGCCGGGCGAGCTGGACATTGATCGTGTCAACGCCCAGCAGGCGCGTCGTTTCCTCGACCGCGTCGTCGGCTATATGGTCTCGCCGCTGCTGTGGGCCAAGATCGCCCGTGGCCTGTCCGCCGGTCGCGTGCAATCGGTTGCGGTAAAACTGGTGGTCGAGCGTGAGCGCGAAATCCGTGCGTTCAATCCCGAAGAATACTGGGAAGTGCATGCTGATCTCGGCACTGCCAAAGGCTCGACCGTGCGTTTCGAAGTGGCTCGCGAAAAAGGCGAAGCCTTCAAGCCGCTGAACGAAGCCCAGGCCATGGCTGCGCTGGAGAAGCTCAAGTCCTCCAGCTACAGCATCGTCAAGCGCGAAGACAAACCGACCAGCAGCAAGCCGTCGGCGCCGTTCATCACGTCGACCTTGCAGCAGGCTGCGAGCAACCGCCTCGGTTTCGGCGTGAAGAAAACCATGATGATGGCCCAGCGTCTGTACGAAGCCGGCTACATCACTTACATGCGTACCGACTCGACCAATCTCTCGGCCGACGCCGTGGCGATGGCGCGCACTTACATCGAGGACGAATTCGGCAAGAAATACCTGCCGGAATCGCCGAACGTCTACAGCAGCAAGGAAGGCGCGCAAGAGGCTCACGAAGCGATTCGTCCGTCCGACGCCAACACTACGCCAAGCAAGCTGGCGGGCATGGAGCGTGATGCCGAGCGTCTGTACGAGCTGATCTGGCGCCAGTTCCTCGCCTGCCAGATGCTGCCGGCGCAGTACCTGTCGACCACCGTCAGCGTCGGCGCTGGCGACTTCGAACTGCGCGCCAAGGGCCGTATCCTCAAGTTCGACGGTTACACCCGGGTGATGCCGCAGATTGCCAAGCCTGGCGATGATGACGTGCTGCCGGACATGGCCCAGGGCGATGTGATGAAGCTGATCAAGCTCGATCCGTCGCAGCATTTCACCAAGCCACCGGCGCGTTACTCCGAGGCCAGTCTGGTCAAGGAAATGGAAAAGCGCGGCATCGGTCGTCCTTCGACCTACGCTGCGATCATTTCGACCATTCAGGATCGCGGTTATGTGACCCTGCACAACCGTCGTTTCTACTCGGAAAAGATGGGCGACATTGTTACCGAGCGTCTGTCGGAGAGCTTCTCCAATCTCATGGACTACGGCTTCACTGCCGGCATGGAAGAGAACCTCGATGACGTGGCGCATGGCGAGCGCGACTGGAAAAATGTGCTGGACGAGTTCTACGGCGACTTCAAGAAGAAACTCGAAGTAGCGGAAAACCCGGACAGCGGCATGCGCGCCAACCAGCCGGTCATGACTGACATTCCGTGCACCACGTGCGGTCGTCCGATGCAGATTCGTACTGCCTCGACTGGCGTGTTCCTCGGCTGCTCGGGCTACAGCCTGCCGCCGAAAGAGCGCTGCAAGGCCACCGTCAATCTGGTGCCGGGCGATGAAATCGCAGCGGACGACGAGGGCGAATCGGAATCGCTGGTACTGCGTGGCAAGCATCGCTGCCCGATCTGCAGCACGGCGATGGACGCCTACCTGCTGGACGAAAAGCGCAAGTTGCACATCTGCGGCAACAACCCGGATTGCGCCGGTTACGAAATTGAAGAGGGCAGCTATCGCATCAAGGGCTATGAAGGTCCGAGTCTGGAATGCGATAAGTGCGGCAGTGAAATGCAGCTCAAGACCGGCCGTTTCGGCAAGTTCTTCGGATGCACCAACCCGGAGTGCAAGAACACCCGCAAGCTGCTGAAGAGCGGTGACGCGGCGCCGCCGAAGATGGATCCGGTGAAGATGCCTGAGCTGAAATGCGAAAAGGTCAACGACACCTACATCTTGCGCGACGGTGCCTCCGGTCTGTTCCTGGCTGCCAGTCAGTTCCCGAAAAACCGCGAGACTCGCGCTCCGCTGGTGATCGAGATTCTGCCGCACAAGGACGAGATCGATCCGAAGTACCACTTCCTGTGCGAGGCTCCGCAAAAGGATCCTGACGGTCTGCCAGCGGTCATCCGCTACAGCCGCAAGACCAAGGAGCAATACGTCCAGACCGAAGTCGATGGCAAACCGACAGGCTGGAAGGCGTATTACGACGGTGGCAAGTGGACTGTTGAAGACAAGCGCAGCGCAAAGGCCAAGGCTGAGTAAGTGCTAGTCTGAACAGCGAAAAGGCCGCATGAAACCTTGAGGGTTTCATGCGGCCTTTTTGTTTTGTGCTTGCGGTGGCATCGGCTGATCCACGACACTGTCCGACCTGTGTGAAGCAATTATTTCGTTGTGGAGGCTGCCGTCATGGCCCACGAACTCTATACCCGCACCAACCAGAAGATCTATTTCGCCGGCTTGGCGCTCGAAGCTCTGGCTCGCGCTGAAGAAGGGCGGGCGATGAATTCTCTGGCGCTTATCCAGGCCGGGCGTGAGTCGGCGCTGTTTCACCTCTACGGCGCACTGCTGGGCTTGTGTCATGAGATCGCTGGCTTTTATCGTCTGCCGCAGGCCAATTCGCCGAGGGCGGAGGAGTTGCTGAGGCGCGAAGTGCTGGACTCGATAGCGATCCCGGAGCTGGCGGAAATGGTCGAGCTGGCCGGTAATCCCGAAACCTGGCTGGCGAAACTGCTGGCGGCGCACGCAGCACTGTTTCAGCCACCGAGGGCGCCACGCAAGCCGAAAGGCGATGTGACGCAGCCGCTGATTCAAGCGATTAATCTTGATGAAGAAGAGGCGCCAGAAGAGCTCAGTCGAGATGAGCTGGAGAGCTGGCGGCAGAACCTCAAGGGCCTGGCCCTGCGTTTCCGGGAAGGCTTGAACGAGTGCTGAGGTAGTTTGGCGCAGTGGCAATCTGAAACATGCTGCTGGTCAAGATCCTGAGCGAAGCTCGAATGATGTCTATATAATCGCTGCCTTTCGTGGAGAACAGACCTATATGCCAACGTCCTTTCTAGAAATTGTCGAGTTACCAGACGGCCGAATCGAACTGCGCAGGGCTGAGGACGAAGGTTCTCTGGTGACGCTGGATTTCTCCGAGGATGCCAAAGCGTTCCTGCAGGGCCAGCACGTTGAAATCGCCAAAGCGATGTTGAGCGTTGGCGTACAGATGGCGGGTCGTATGGTTGAAGGCGAGTTTGATAAGGAAGAGGGGCCGCGGGTTCTTCATTGATTCACGCTGTGGCCTTTTCTCGGTCGCTTGCGCTTCAGATCGGCTTCTCTGTCCCTGGAGAAGCCCTGCGCTTCACACAGCGCGCATTGCCATCAATCATCAACCCAAACGAATGTTCAGGCTCTGAGCTTCGCCCGTACGCGCGGCGCTGATCAGTTGTTGCCGCGAATTGGCATTCAACGGGTTTAGCCATGTCACCACGGTGTGGCTGCGACCCAGTCGCAACGCGTCGCACGCCAGTTGCTGAGCACTTTGAGTGCCGCGCGGTTGCAGCAGTAGAATGCGTTCGCGATTCAGGCCGGCATCGCGCAGCCAGGTTTGCGTCAGGCTGGCGGGTGGGGCGATCAGCGTCAGCCAGCGAGCATCCTGATCCTCGCTGAGCTCACGCAGGATCGGGGCGAGCAGGTTCAGGCAGTTCCCGGCCGCACCGCGCAGCGATAGCTCACTGAAGGCGTCAGGTTTGGCATTCCAGTCACGCTCGACCACTTCTTTGAGGATCGGCGCTATCGGCTGCGCCAGAAACGCTTCAAACAAAGGCAGTTGTGTTTGCTGAGGTGTGTGTGGGAACTGCATGGAGCCTCCTTTAGCGGCGAATGACGCCGACACTCAAGCCTTCGATCACCAGTTCCTGATCTTTCAGGTCGACTTCGATAGGGGCAAACTCGGGGTTTTCAGCGATCAGCCAGACTTTGCTGCCTTCACGCTTGAAGCGTTTGACCGTCACTTCGTCGCCGATACGGGCAACCACAACCTGACCATTACGCGCTTCGCGAGTAGTGTGAACTGCCAGCAAGTCGCCGTCGAAGATGCCGATGTCCTTCATGCTCATGCCGTGCACACGCAACAGGTAGTCGGCGCGAGGATGGAAGAAGGTCGGGTTGATGTTGCAGGATTCTTCGATGTGCTGCTGGGCGAGGATCGGCGCGCCGGCAGCCACTCGGCCAATGATCGGCAGGGTGGAGTCATCGGCCTTGGCTTCGAATCCGGGAATACGGATGCCGCGGGAAGCACCTGGGGTCATCTCGATCGCGCCCTTGCGGGCCAGGGCCTTGAGATGTTCCTCCGCCGCATTTGGCGATTTGAAACCCAGTTCCTGAGCGATTTCCGCACGGGTGGGCGGATAGCCGTTGTCTTCGAGGCAACGTTTGATAAAGGCCAGAATCTCGGCTTGGCGTGGCGTCAGCTTTAGCATATTGATCGCTCTGTCTTTTTATACAGTGACTGGGATTATATACAGTGAAGCGGTCTTGGCAATGGGCGTTTTTTTGCCGCCCGCCGAGCGGTCGCGCAGAGCACTTATTAATGCTGGCGCCTTGTGTGGTTAAATAGCTGACCGACCATTCCCAAAACGAACCGGCAGGCTTGACAAGGCACAGGCTGAAACGTATGTTTCAAACAAGTGTTTGTCAGGCGGAGTAGCCATGGCCCAGTCGGAAACCGTTGAACGCATTCTTGATGCTGCCGAGCAGTTGTTCGCGGAGAAAGGATTCGCTGAAACCTCATTGCGTTTGATCACCAGCAAGGCTGGCGTCAATCTGGCTGCGGTGAATTATCACTTCGGCTCGAAAAAGGCGCTGATCCAGGCCGTGTTCTCGCGCTTCCTCGGTCCGTTCTGCGTCAGCCTTGATAAAGAGCTGGAGCGCCGTCAGGCCAAGCCTGAGAACAAGCCGACCCTAGAGGAGTTGCTGGAAATTCTCGTCGAGCAGGCGCTCGTCGTGCAGCCTCGCAGCGGTAATGACCTGTCGATCTTCATGCGCTTGCTCGGCCTCGCGTTCAGTCAAAGCCAGGGCCACTTGCGGCGTTATCTGGAAGACATGTACGGCAAAGTGTTCCGCCGCTACATGCTGCTGGTCAATGAAGCGGCGCCACGCATTCCGCCGATCGAACTGTTCTGGCGCGTGCACTTCATGCTTGGCGCCGCTGCGTTCAGCATGTCCGGGATCAAGGCCTTGCGCGCGATCGCCGAGACCGATTTCGGCGTCAATACCTCCATCGAACAAGTGATGCGCCTGATGGTGCCGTTCCTCGCTGCCGGCATGCGCGCCGAAACCGGCGTCACCGATACAGCCATGGCCAGCGCACAATTGCGTCCGCGCAGCAAATCCATGTCGGTCGCCGCCAAGGTTTGACCGCGCACGGGTGGGCGCGGCAGCTGGTATCCGCTAAGCTAGCCGGCCATGCCGACTCTCGTACTGAACCCGATCTGCATGAATTCTGCTAACCGTCCGGGCGTTGCCCACGGTAGCGAATGCAAGCAGATCGGGTTTTTCGTTTTCAAGGAATCTCTATGACTGCTGGCCTGCAAGGCTCGTTGATGGTGGACGTCGCCGGTACCTGGCTGACGGCCGAAGATCGCCAATTGTTGCGTCAGCCCGAAGTGGGCGGCCTGATCATTTTCGCCCGTAACATTGAGCATCCACGCCAGGTGCGCGAGCTCAGCGCCGCGATCCGCGCGATTCGCCCGGATCTGCTGCTGGCAGTGGATCAGGAAGGCGGGCGCGTGCAGCGCTTGCGTCAGGGTTTCGTCCGTCTGCCAGCGATGCGCGCCATCGCCGATAACCCGAATGCAGAGTACCTCGCCGAGCAATGCGGCTGGATTATGGCCACTGAAGTGCTGGCGGTCGGACTCGACCTGAGTTTCGCCCCGGTGCTGGATCTGGACTATCAGCGCAGCGCTGTGGTCGGCACCCGTTCTTTCGAAGGCGATCCCGAGCGCGCAGCCTTGCTCGCCGGTGCATTCATTCGCGGCATGAACAGCGCGGGCATGGCCGCCACCGGCAAGCATTTCCCGGGACACGGCTGGGCCGAAGCCGACTCCCATGTGGCGATTCCGAACGACGAGCGCAGTCTCGACGAAATCCGCGCCAATGATCTGGTGCCCTTCGCCCGTTTGAGCAAGCAGCTGGCCGCCGTCATGCCGGCCCACGTCATCTATCCGCAAGTCGACTCGCAGCCCGCCGGTTTCTCCCGACGCTGGCTGCAGGAGATCCTGCGCGGCGAGTTGCAGTTCGATGGCGTGATCTTCAGCGATGATCTGTCGATGGCCGGCGCCCACGTGGTCGGCGACGCTGCCAGCCGCATCGAAGCCGCGCTGAGTGCCGGTTGCGACATGGGTCTGGTGTGCAACGACCGCGCGGCAGCCGAGCTGGCGTTGAGTGCCGCCCAGCGTATGAAGGTCAAGCCTTCCGCGCGCATCGCGAAGATGCGCGGGCAGGCCTTCGCCAGCACCGATTATCGTCAGGACCCGCGTTGGCTCACCGCCCTCGGCGCGCTCAAAGACGCTCAACTGATCGAGTAAGGATTTTTCGTTATGACCGTTTACGCAATCATCGGTGGCACTGGCCTGACTCAGCTCGAAGGCCTGAGCATTCGCCAGTCGCTGGCAGTCGACACCCCGTACGGCGCGCCTTCGGCCGAGGTGCAGATTGGTGAATACGCCGGCAAGGAAGTGCTGTTCCTCGCCCGACACGGTCACCCGCATCGTTTCCCGCCGCACAAGGTCAACTACCGCGCCAACCTCTGGGCGCTGAAGCAGGCGGGTGCCGAAGCGATCATCGCCGTAAATGCCGTTGGCGGGATCCATCCGGCCATGGGCACCGGGCATTTCTGCGTGCCGCACCAGATCGTCGACTACACCAGTGGGCGCGAGCACACCTATTTCGCCGATGATCTGGAGCACGTCACCCACATCGATTTCAGCTTTCCCTACAGCGAGCCGTTGCGTCAGCAACTGATTGCCGCGGTCGCCGCCGAAGGCTGCGAATACAGCGATCAAGGCGTGTACGCCTGCACCCAGGGACCGCGTCTGGAAACGGTCGCCGAGATCGTGCGACTGGAGCGTGACGGCTGCGACATCGTCGGCATGACCGGCATGCCGGAAGCAGCGCTGGCGCGTGAGCTGGATCTGGATTACGCCTGTCTGGCGCTGGTGGTGAATCCTGCAGCCGGCAAAACCACCGAAGTCATCACCATGGCCGAAATCGAGCAGGCCCTGCACGACGGCATGGGCAAGGTGAAATCAACGTTGGCCCGGGTGCTGACCAGCTAAGGACTGTCCATGAGCATTTTCATCGAGCGGCTCAAAGGGCTGACATGGACCCACGCATTCAGTAGCAAGGCGTTGGCCAAGGCCCGGGCTTATGCTGCCGATGACCGGGTCGAGATCCTCGAGATCGATGACAGGAAGATAGAGGCGTTCTGCGTCGGCTCGCAACTTCAGGCGTATGAGCAAAGCATTTATCTGTCCGAAGATCGGCTGGGGTCGGTAAACCTGCGTTGCCTGTGCAGCTGTCCTGTTGCAATCGACTGCAAGCACAGCGCAGCGGTGCTCTATCACCTGCTGGGCACTGGCGAGGATGCGTCTGGAAGTGACGCGCAGACCCCGTTGGGACGAGCGCTGGAGCATTGGCTTTCGACAATTCCCGTGCCGGCCAAGCCCGCTGAAGAAAGTGCGCAAACCGCAGGTACGCGTCTGTTTTACAAGCTCAAACCGACGTCTGCGAACGGCAAGTGGCTGCTGGATATTTTCAAGGTTTACCAGCTCAAGAGCGGCGAATTACGCGAGGTCAAACCGATGTACTCGCTCGCGGAAATGCTCATGCGCCAGCCCGGCTACCTGTCCGAGCTGGATCTGCGCATCGCCCGGCTGTTGGTCGCCATGCATTCCCATCACGCCTATTACAGCGGCTATCCGCTGGAAGGCAGCAGTGGCGCCGAACTGCTGGAAATGCTCCTGCGTACTTCGCGGCTGTTCCTCGACTTCGAAGACCTGCGAGCGCTGACACCGGGGGTGAAACGCGTCGGTCAGTTCTCTTGGGCTGAGCAGGCCGATGGCGGATTCCGCGCGCAATGGAGCAGTGCCGAAGCCGCGCAGGAAACCGTGCTGGCGCTGGAGCCGCTTTATTATCTTGATCGCGAGCAGCGCCAGGTTGGCCCGCTGTTCACTGAGCTGGAAGAAAAACTCGCCTGTCATTTGACCCAGGCGCCAGATATTCCGGCGCGTCAGGCCATGCAGTTCAGCCATCGCATGAGCGCGGCGACCCAAATTGCGCCACCGCACAAACTCACCGAACGGATCCTCGATGACGTGCTGCCGCAGCCGCAACTGACCCTGGTCAGCGGCCGAGAACGCTCGCGCTGGGAATATGTGCTGGAGCACCGCGCCGCTCTGCTGTTTACCTACAACGGTCATCCGGCGGTGGATCGCAACCCGGAAGTGATGATCCTCAACGGCAGCGAAACCCAGCGCATTCAGCGTCAACCGGCGCTGGAAAAGAAGCTGCGCCAGAACCTGCAAAAACATGGCTTCAAGAAAGCCACGCGCAAGAGTGCAATGGATCGTCCTGGCGAGATGTTTACCTTGCCGGATGATTCCGCCTGGCTCGGGTTCATGCACGAAGGGCTGGCCACACTGCGCGCCGCAGACTGGAAAATCGAGATCAGTCCCGGTTTCCATTTCGATGTACAACCGGTTGAACAGTGGTACGCCGAGGTCGAAGAAGAGGCCACGCATCAGTGGTTTGATCTGCAGTTGGGTATCGTCGTCAACGGCGAACGTTACAGCTTGCTGCCGATCCTTCTGCACCTGTTGCGGACCCAGCCGCGCTTGCTCGACCCGGTCAATCTGGCGCAGCGCAGCGATGATGAAAAAATCCTGATCGAGCTCAAGCCCAGCGGTTTTGGCGAACCGGCGGGCGCCAAAGTCGCGTTGCCGCTGAGTCGGGTCAAACCGCTGATGGCGACGCTCGGCGAGCTGTACCTGGGCGGACACCAAGGCGATGCGCTGCGTTTGACCGCTCCAGACGCCGCGCGCCTGAGTATGCTCGATGGCGTGCCGCTGGACTGGCAGGGCGGCGAACGTCTGCGCACTTTTGCCAAGCGTCTGCAGAATTCCAGCCACGCCCAGGTTGCTGCGCCGGCCGGCCTCAACGCGCAGCTGCGCCCGTATCAACTCGAAGGCCTGAACTGGATGCAGACCCTGCGCGAGCTGGAGGTCGGCGGCATTCTGGGCGATGACATGGGCCTGGGTAAAACCCTGCAGACCCTGGCGCATCTGCTCACGGAGAAACACGCCGGGCGTCTGGACTGTCCGGCACTGGCGGTGATGCCGACCAGCCTGATTCCCAACTGGCTCGACGAGGCCGAGCGCTTCACGCCGCAGTTGAAAGTACTGGCGCTGCACGGCAGCGGGCGGCAAAAGGACTTTGCCACTCTGGGCGAATACGACTTGGTGCTGACCACTTATGCATTGCTGCCCAGGGACCTGGAAATCTTGCAGCCGCAGTTGTGGAGCGTGCTGATTCTCGACGAAGCGCAGAACATCAAGAACCCGCTGAGCAAAGCCGCCCAGGCCGCCCGTGACTTACAGGCCCGTCAGCGCTTGTGTCTGAGCGGTACGCCGCTGGAAAACCACCTCGGTGAGCTGTGGTCGCAGTTCCATTTCCTCATGCCCGGCTGGCTCGGCGACAGCAAATCCTTCAACCGCGATTACCGCACGCCGATCGAGAAACACGGCAATGTGCAGCGCATGCAGCACCTGACCGCGCGCATCAAGCCGTTTTTGCTGCGACGCAAGAAGGATCAGGTCGCCACCGAGTTGCCACCGAAAACCGAGATCATCCACTGGGTCGAACTCAGCGATGGTCAGCGCGACGTCTATGAGACGGTGCGTGTGGCGATGGACAAAAAGGTCCGCGACGAAATCGCCCGCAGCGGCGTGGCGCGCAGTCAGATCATCATCCTCGATGCGCTGCTCAAGCTGCGCCAGGTCTGCTGCGATCTACGCCTGGTCAATATGCCGCTGACGGCGAAAGCGTTGCGCTCGGGCAGCGGCAAGCTGATCAGCCTGATGGAGATGCTCGAAGAATTGCTCGGCGAAGGTCGGCGCATTCTGCTGTTTTCCCAATTCACCTCGATGCTGGCGCTGATCGAGCAGGAGTTGCAGCAACGCGGGCTTGCCTACTCATTGCTGACCGGCGACACCACCGATCGGCGCACGCCGGTGAGGGATTTCCAGGGCGGCAAGGTGCCGTTGTTCCTGATCAGCCTCAAGGCCGGGGGCACTGGTCTGAACCTGACGGCGGCGGACACGGTGATTCACTTCGATCCGTGGTGGAACCCAGCAGTGGAGAATCAGGCGACTGATCGGGCGTATCGCATCGGGCAGAACAATCCGGTGTTCGTCTACAAGTTGATTGCCAAAGGCACCGTCGAAGAAAAGATCCAGGCGTTGCAGCAGGAGAAAGCGGCGCTGGCCGGGGCGGTGCTTGAGGGTGGCACGACGGGCGGATTCAAACTGGAACAGAGTGATATCGAGGCGTTGTTTGCGCCGTTGCCGGTTTCCCGAGGTTGAAGGGTTTAAATCGCGGTGTGGCCATTCGCGAGCAGGCTCGCTCCCACATTTGATCTTCAGTGAATCTGGATCGTGTGGGAGCGAGCCTGCTCGCGAAAAGCTATCTAACCAGCAACGCCGCTTTCAACGCTTGTCGATCTTGTCCGGCAACGGCGCAAACAGCGCTTCAATATCATCGCTCTGCAACTTCCAGTCCCCGGCCTTGCGCCCATCGAGCACGCCCGCTGCCAGGTCAGACTTTTCCTTCTGCAGGTGCTGAATCTTCTCTTCCACTGTGCCCCGGGCAATCATCTTGTAGACGAACACCGGTTTCTCTTGGCCGATTCGATACGCGCGGTCAGTCGCCTGATTCTCGGTTGCCGGGTTCCACCACGGGTCGTAGTGAATCACCGTGTCGGCTTCGGTCAGGTTCAAGCCGACGCCACCGGCCTTCAGGCTGATCAGAAAGATCTGCCTCGTGCCGCTCTGGAATTCCTTCACCGGTGTGCGCCGGTCACGGGTCTGGCCAGTGAGAAGGGCGTAAGCGATCTTGCGTTTTTTCAATTCCTCTTCGATCAATGTCAGCATCGAAGTGAATTGCGAGAACAGCAGAATCCGCCGGCCTTCCTCGAACAACTCCTCAAGCATTTCCATCAGGCTGTCGAGTTTGCCCGAGGTGCTGCCGCGTGCGGGCAGGGTGGCGTCGTTGACCAGGCGCAGATCGCAGCAGACCTGGCGCAGCTTGAGCAATGCTTCGAGAATGATGATCTGGCTGCGTGCCACGCCTTTGCGAGTGATCTCGTCACGGACCTTCTTGTCCATCGCCAGGCGCATGGTCTCGTACACGTCGCGCTGCGCTTCGTTGAGTTCGACCCAATGGATGATTTCGGTTTTCGGCGGCAGCTCCGTGGCAACCTGCTCTTTGGTGCGGCGCAGCAGAAACGGTTTTATCCGACCGTTGAGGTGTTGCAGTCTGACTTCACTGCCGCGCTTTTCGATCGGCACGCGGTAATCGGCATTGAAACTTTTCACGTCGCCAAGCCAGCCCGGCAGCAGGAAGTGGAACAGCGACCACAGCTCGCCCAAGTGGTTTTCCAGCGGCGTGCCGCTGAGGCACAGGCGCTGGCGCGCGTTCAGCTCGCGGGCGGCCTGGGCGGCTTTGCTGTTGGGGTTCTTGATGTATTGCGCTTCGTCCAGCACCAGCACGTGCAACGGCTGTTTGGCCAAACGCTCAAGGTCCTTGGGCAACAGGGCGTAAGTGGTGAGGATCAGGTCGAAGTCGGCCAGATTGTCGAAGTGCTTTTTTCGCGTCGCGCCGTACAGTGCGAGGACTTTCAGTTGCGGGGTGAAGTGCGCCGCCTCATCGAGCCAGTTCGGAATCAGGCTGGTCGGCATCACCACCATGCACGGACGATCGAGGCGTCCGGCGTTCTTCTCGCTGAGAATATGCGCCAGGGTCTGTAGGGTTTTGCCCAGGCCCATGTCATCCGCAAGAATCCCGCCGACCTCCAGTTGCCGCAGCGATTGCATCCAGCTCAAGCCTTCAAGCTGATACGGGCGCAGCGTCGCGTTCAAGCCTTGCGGCGCTTGGGCGCTGAAATCGCGGATGTCGCGCAGGCGCTGGGCGAAGGTGCGCATCTGCTCGCCGCCTTCCCACAACAGCGGCAGGCCTTCCAGCGAATTGAGCCGGGTGGCGTCAGCCTTGCTCAGACGCAGGGTGGTTTCGCCCGGCTCCTGCAAATAGAACTCGCCCAAGGTCATCAATACCGGCTTCAAGCGACCGAGGGGCAGCGCCACTTGCAACGGCCCATGCTCGCTGCTGCGTTGCGGAATGTTCACCAGAATCAGCTCGTCATCGCGACGCCGGGCGAGGCGTTCCGGGTTGAGGATCTCGGTGTGCGAGCGCATCAGATTCAGCAGGATCGGCAGCAGGCTCAGGCGTTCGCCGTTGACAATGATGCCCAGCTCCAGATCAAACCAGTCGCGCTCCGGCGCCTGTTCGACGGTGGCGTACCAGTCGTCGACGGCGGTCAGGTCGAAACCGAATTCCTCATCGATCTGCAACTCCCAGCCCTGGCTGCGCAACTTCGGCAAGTCATTGAGCGTGAAGGTCAGCCAGGCGCTGTCGTTGACCATCTCGTAGAGTTCGCCGGCGCTTTCCGGCAGCGCTTTGCTCTGCCGGGTGGCGATGCGGAAACCGAGGATGCGCAACTGTTCGCGGTAAGACTGTTCGACGTCCGGATGACGTTTTATCCGCAGGGTCTGGGCTTCCTGACGGATCAGGATATCGCTGTGTTTTTGCCCGCTGACGTATTCGTCCAGATAGCTGAACGACAGCGCCGCACGATGCTGAATGTAGCGCTGCATCTTGCCGTTGCGCGGCTCGAAGGCGCTGAACTCGACGCTCGCCAGCCACAGGCGCGGCACCGGCTGCAC
This sequence comes from Pseudomonas iranensis, assembly GCF_014268585.2. Classification (NCBI taxonomy): domain Bacteria; kingdom Pseudomonadati; phylum Pseudomonadota; class Gammaproteobacteria; order Pseudomonadales; family Pseudomonadaceae; genus Pseudomonas; species Pseudomonas iranensis. The sequence goes on along the minus strand of NZ_CP077092.1, from coordinate 4,332,864 downwards.
GTTGTCCACCAGCACTTGCGGTGGCGCTTTCGGGCTGCGGTTTTCCAGCACGGCCTGGAGCTTCTCCAGCAGCTCGGCATCTTTCGCGGCGGCGGGGTAGTCGAGGGTTTCCTGGATTTTCAGCAGCACCGCCGCGCAATGTTTGCAATTGCTGCGCACCGGGCAGGTGCAGGTGGCGTCGACCAGCAACAGCGTCGCTTTGGCTGACTCGCGCAGATGGATGGTTTGCCGGTAGACACTGCCGCCGGAGCCTTCGCAACTGGCGGTGATGGTCGCATCGCCGACCTGGGCGATGCGCACCCGATTCTCCAAAGCGTAGCGGCGGCCGCGCTCCAGACTCTGTTCTTTGAATCGGCTGACCCACGACGGGGCCAGCGGTTTGCTCAGGGGCGGCGGCATAAGGACTTCGATCAGTCCGGCACGACTTCAGGCGCTTCGCGAGGCGCTGGCGCGGTCAGGGAAGTGATCTTGATCAGCAGGGCCAGATGACCGTTGTCGAGGTAATTGAGCTGGCCGTTCTTGGTGTGGCTGTCCTGACGCAGGCGCTCACTGGCGGTGACCAAGCCATTGGCGTCGATCTGATTGACCCAGAAATCGGCGGTCACGTCGGTGAAGCGGCCGAGTTTCATTTCCAGCGTGCCCTCGATCGGGAACTGGCCGAACTGTTCCTGTCCTTCGCTCACTGCGACTTTTGCCGGCGCTTCGCCGAGGCTCTGCTGCCAGGCTTTGTGCATCAGCACGGTGTACTCGCCGCTGGCGGTGAGTTTGTTCACTACATCATTCAGCGCTGGGGTGCGCTGGCTGTCGCTGCCCAGACGCTGGGCGCCTGCGGCCCAGTCTTCCGGGGCGGCGCGGCTGACGATGGCCGGGACGGCATTCTGGCGCACCAGGATCATTTCGACCTGATACGTGTCATCGGCAAACGCCGTCGGTGCTGCAAGTGCAAGCAACAAAGTCAGAGAGCGGAACAGGCGCATCGGGCGTCCTTCAAGCGGATTTCGGGATGAGACGCTCAAACAGCGCCTCGACAGTATTGAAACGTTCTTCCGGGCGCTCCATCGGCACCTGGAATTTAAACATCGTCGCGCCTTCGAATTTGTAGCGCTTGGGCTGCGTCTGGATCAGCTTGATCAGGGTCATCGGGTCAACCGGCGTCTGCGCTTCGAACTCGATACGTCCGCCTTGCGGCCCACCGTCGACTTTCTTGATGCCGAGCTTTTCCGCCTGCAATTTCAACGCGGTGATCCGCACCAGGTTCTTGGTCGGCTCCGGCAACAGGCCGAAGCGGTCGATCATCTCCACCTGCAGATCCTTGAGGCCTTCCTCGTCGGTGGCCGAGGCGATGCGTTTATACAGAATCAACCGCGCATGTACATCCGGCAGGTAATCTTCCGGAATCAGCGCCGGCACCCGCAGATTGACTTCCGGGCCGCCGCCCAGCGGTTGATCGAGGTTCGGCTGCTCGCCCTTGCGGATCGACTTCACCGCGCGCTCGAGCATTTCCATGTACAGGGTGAAACCGACGGCCTGAATTTGCCCGCTCTGGCCATCGCCGAGCAGTTCGCCGGCGCCACGGATTTCCAGGTCGTTGGTGGCCAGCACGAAACCGGCACCGAGGTCCTGGGTATTGGCGATCGCTTCCAGACGCTTTTCCGCGTCGGAAGTGATCTGCTGGCGCGGCGGCGTCAGCAGGTAGGCGTAAGCCTGGTGGTGACTGCGGCCGACACGACCGCGCAACTGGTGCAGCTGGGCCAGACCGAACTTGTCGGCGCGTTCGATGATGATGGTGTTGGCGCTCGGCACGTCGATGCCGGTCTCGATGATGGTCGAGGCGATCAGCACGTTGAAGCGCTTGTGGTAGAAGTCGCTCATCACCTGTTCGAGTTCACGTTCGCGCATCTGCCCGTGGCCGATACCGATGCGCGCTTCCGGCACCAGTTCGGCGAGGTCGGCGGCGCATTTTTCGATGGTCTTCACATCGTTGTGCAGGTAGTAAACCTGACCGCCACGCAGCAGTTCACGCAGCAGGGCCTCTTTGACCGTGCTCTTGTTCTGCTCCATGACGAAGGTGCGCACCGACAGGCGACGCGCTGGTGGCGTGGCGATGATCGACAGGTCGCGCATGCCCGACACCGCCATGTTCAGCGTGCGCGGAATCGGCGTCGCAGTCAGGGTGAGGATGTCGACCTCGCTGCGCAGGGCCTTGAGCTGTTCTTTCTGGCGTACGCCAAAGCGGTGTTCTTCGTCGATGATCACCAGCCCGAGGTTTTTGATCTTCACATCATCGGACAGCAGTTTGTGCGTGCCGATGACGATGTCGATCTTGCCTTCCGCCAGATCGGCGATCGCCGCGTTGACTTCCTTAGCCGATTTGAAGCGGCTCATCACTTCCACGGTCACCGGCCAGTCGGCGAAGCGGTCGCGGAAGCTGTTGTAGTGCTGCTGGGCGAGCAGGGTGGTCGGCACCAGAATCGCCACCTGACGCCCGCCGTGCACGGCAATGAACGCGGCGCGCATGGCCACTTCGGTCTTGCCGAAGCCGACGTCGCCGCAGACTAGGCGATCCATCGGTTTCGGCGCGAGCATGTCTTCGCGCACGGCCTCGATGGTCGCTTGCTGGTCGGGGGTTTCCTCGAACGGGAAACCGGCGCTGAAGGTGGCGTAATCGGCCTTAGGATCGGCGAAGGCGTAACCTTCACGAGCGGCGCGACGGGCGTAGATGTCGAGCAATTCGGCGGCGACGTCACGCACCTGCTCGGCGGCTTTGCGCTTGGCTTTCTGCCAGGTTTCCGAGCCGAGGCGGTGCAGCGGCGCGAGCGAATCGTCGCTGCCGGTGTAGCGCGCGATCAGGTGCAGGTTGGCCACCGGCACGTAGAGCTTGGCGTTCTCGGCGTATTCGAGGGTGAGGAATTCGGCGGCCTGATTGTCGATTTCCAGAATCGTCAGGCCCAGATAGCGCCCGACACCGTGGTCGATATGCACCACCGGCGCGCCTTCGCGCAGTTCGGTGAGGTTCTTGATCACCGCATCGTTGCTGACGTCGCTGCGCTTCTCGCGGCGACGACGTTGCATGACCCGTTGGCCGAACAGCGGACTTTCCGCCACCAGCGCCAGCGCCGGGTCGTCGAGCAGCAAACCTTCGTCGAGCGGGGCGATGGTGATCGCCAGACGATCCTTGCTGGCGACGAAGTCCGGCCAGCTGTCGACGGTTTTCGGCCGCAGCTTCAGGCGTTCCAGCAGTTCCAGCAGGACTTCGCGACGACCCGCCGATTCAGCGGTGAACAGCACGCGACCGGGGAATTCTTCGAGGAAGCCGGCCAGCGCCGCCAGTGGTTGCGTGGCCTTGGCTTCGATGGCCAGATCCGGCAGCGCGTGCGCCGGGAAGCGCTCGCGGCCGACGCCACTTTCTACGTCCTGTTGACTGGCAACGACGCGTGGCCAGTTCTTCAGGCGCGCGAAGCAGTCTTCCACCGGCAGGAACAGTTCGGCCGGTGGCAATAAAGGACGCGATGGATCGACGCGGCGTTCTTCATAACGATTGCGCACGTCGTTCCAGAAGTTTTCCGCCGCCTGCTCGATGCCCGGCAGCGAGAACACTTGTGTGTCCTGGGGCAGGTAATCGAACAGCGTCGAAGTTTCGTCGAAGAACAGCGGCAGGTAGTACTCGATACCGGCCGGGGTGATACCGCTGCTCAAATCCTGAAAGATCGGGCAGCGACGGAAGTCGACGTCGAAGCGCTCGCGAAAGCGCGCCTTGAAGCGGGTGACTGCGTCTTTCTGCAACGGGAATTCGCGGGCCGGCAGCAGCTTGACCGACTCGACCTTGTCGATCGAGCGCTGGGTTTCCGGATCGAAGGTGCGCAGGGTTTCGATTTCGTCATCGAACAGGTCGATGCGATACGGCAGTTTGCTGCCCATGGGGAACAGGTCGATCAGCGCGCCGCGTACGGTGAACTCGCCGTGCTCGTACACCGTGTCGACATAGCGATAGCCGCTGGCTTCGAGCCGCGCGCGCATCTGTTCGACGTCGAGCTTCTGGCCGATGTCCAGCACCAGGCTGCTGCCGAGGAGGAATTTGGTCGGCGCCAAGCGATGCAAAGCGGTGGTGATCGGAACCACCAGCACGCCGTGGGCCAGTTCCGGCAGGCGATACAGGCTGGCGATGCGCTGGGAGATGATGTCCTGGTGCGGCGAGAACAGGTCGTAGGGCAGGGTTTCCCAGTCGGGGAAATGCAGTACGGGCAAATCCGGGGCGAAGAAACTCAGCTCCTGTTCCAGCCGTTCGGCGCTTTGGCTGTCGGCGGTCAGCAGCAGGGTAAAGCGCTTGGCAGCGCTGGCAGCCTCGGCAATCGCCAGGCTGAGGGCGGCACCGGGCAGATTGCCCCAGTGCTGTTTACCTGCTTCGGCAGGGAGTAGCGGTAGACGCAGAACAGGCACGGAAGGTTGAGCTCCAGGCGTTGCGACAAAGTCGGTAATTGTAGCGGCCTCCGGTGCCGCCTGTCAGTTGCAGACTGCGTCTATCTTCATGGTTTGGACGAAATGTAGTGGTAACCATAAAAACGAGCACTTTTTTCATGGTTATGTAGTGCCGAAACCGGGTGGTGTTACGGAGGGTTACAGACATCGTCTAACAGTCGTCGAAAAATTGACTGCGCTGAAAGCCCCGGTTTTATTGGGCTGGAGAAGGGCGTAAATTTTTTGAACGGGAATTTGTTACCGATTGCGCGACAAGCGCGCATTGCTGAAAGGGCTTGTCGGCGGCATAATGTAGCCCCTTTTTTCTGCCCCTACATGTGGAAGGTTACCGTGACTCAGAAGCCCGACCAGTGTCTTGGTGAATGGATCGACCGTGAAGCACTCGCAGAAGCGATGATCCCGCTTATCGGTCAGCTCTACCGCAATAACAACGTGGTTAGCTCGATCTATGGCCGCAGCCTGATCAACCAGTCTGTCATCGCGATTCTCAAAGCTCACCGCTTTGCTCGCCACCGTTCTTCGGACGACAGCGAACTCTCCGTCCACGAAACATTCCCACTGCTCAAGGCCATGAGCGAGCTCAAGCTCGGCGCGGCGTCGGTGGATCTGGGCAAGCTGGCGTTCAAGTTCCGTAACGAAGGCAACGGCCGCAGCGCCGAGCAGTTCGTGCGTGAAGAGATGGCTGACGTGGTTGGCCAGCAGAACGCCTCGGCCCGCAAAGGCACCGACGTTGTTCTTTACGGCTTCGGTCGTATCGGCCGTCTGCTGGCGCGCATCCTGATCGAGAAAACCGGTGGTGGCGACGGCCTGCGTCTGCGCGCCATCGTCGTGCGCAAAGGCGCCGAGAACGACCTGACCAAACGCGCCAGCCTGCTGCGTCGCGATTCGGTACACGGTTCGTTCAACGGCACCATTACCATCGACGAAGAAAACAACACCATCACCGCCAACGGTAACCTGATCCAGGTGATCTACGCGAAGAACCCGACCGAGGTGGATTACACCCAGTACGGCATCAAAGACGCGCTGCTGGTGGACAACACCGGTGTATGGCGTGACGCCGATGGCCTGGGTCAGCACCTGGCCTGCCCGGGTATCGACCGCGTTGTTCTGACCGCGCCTGGCAAGGGCAAGCTGAAGAACATCGTTCACGGCATCAACCACGGTGAAATCACCGCTGACGACAAGATCGTCTCGGCTGCGTCCTGCACCACCAACGCCATCGTGCCGGTGCTCAAAGCGGTCAACGACAAGTTCGGCATCATCAACGGTCACGTCGAAACCGTTCACTCGTACACCAACGACCAGAACCTGATCGACAACTTCCACAAGGGCGATCGCCGTGGTCGTAGCGCCGCGCTGAACATGGTAATCACCGAGACCGGTGCCGCTACCGCTGCTGCCAAGGCTCTGCCTGAGCTGGCCGGCAAGCTGACCGGTAACGCAATCCGCGTTCCGACGCCAAACGTGTCGATGGCTATTCTCAACCTCAACCTTGAGAAAGCCGCCACCCGTGAAGAGATGAACGAGTACCTGCGCTACATGGCGCTGCACTCCGAGCTGCACAAGCAGATCGACTTCGTCAATTCGCAGGAAGTGGTGTCGACCGACTTCGTCGGCTCGCGTCACGCTGGTGTGGTCGATGCTGAAGCGACCATCGTGCAGGACAACCGCGTCGTTCTGTACGTCTGGTACGACAACGAGTTCGGCTACAGCTGCCAGGTGGTTCGCGTGATGGAAGACATGGCTGATGTGAATCCGCCAGCGTTCCCGCGCTAAGCCTCAGGCTTGAATGAAAACGCCCCGGCATTTTGTCGGGGCGTTTCTGTTTGTGGAGCGATCGTTCCCACGCTCTGCGTGGGAATGCAGCCCGGGACGCTCTGCGTCCCATTGGAACGCGGAGCGTCCCTTGAAGCATTCCCACGCAGAGCGTGGGAACGATCGCGCTGGCGGGTGCGATCTAGCTGGCGCCGCCAACCACAGCAGCCTGCGCCGTGCGCAACTCATGCCTGTTGCCACGGAACAATACCAACGTCGCAATCAACCCCAACACCGCCGCGCCACTGAGCCAGATCCCCGGTGCTGCCTTGTTGTCCAGCACATGAATCAGGTAGGTACACGCCGCCGGGGTAAAGCCGCCGAACGTCGCCGTCGCCAGGCTGTACGCCAGCGAGAAACCGGTCGTGCGCACTTCCACCGGCATGATCTCGGTCAGCGCCACCACCATCGCGCCGTTGTACGAGCCATAAAGGAACGACAGCCACAGTTCGACAATCAGCAAATGGCTGAAGCTGGGGTTCGCCACCAGCCACGACAGCGCCGGATACGCCGTGAGGGTCGCCAGAATCGTCGCTGCCAACAGCAAGGGTTTACGGCCGATCCTGTCGGATACCGCGCCCATCACCGGTAGCCAGAAGAAGTTCGACAAGCCGATGCACACCGTCACCAGCAAGGCGTCGAGGTCCGACAGATGCAGCTCGGCCTTGCCGAACGTCGGCGTGTACGCAGTGATCAGGTAGAACGACACCGTGGTCATCACCACCAGCGCCATGCCGGCAATGACGATGCCGAAGTTCTGGCCGATCGAGCGGACGATTTCGCCGAGGGTAGGGCGGTGGGTGCGCGCCTGGAATTCCGGAGTTTCTTCCAGCGAGCGACGGATGAAGAAAATCACCGGCACGATCATGCAGCCAATCAGAAACGGCACGCGCCAGCCCCATTCGCCCATTTGCTCCGGACTCAGCCAGTGATTCAGAGCAACGCCGAGCAAGCCAGCGAACACCACGGCTGCCTGTTGGCTGGCGGACTGCCAACTGACGAAAAAGCCTTTACGCCCCGGCGTAGAAATTTCCGCCAGATACACCGACACGCCGCCCAATTCCACGCCCGCCGAGAAGCCTTGCAGCAGGCGGCCGAACAACACCAGTAGCGGTGCGGCGACGCCGAGCGTCGCGTAACCGGGCACGCAGGCAATCAGCACCGTACCGGCGGCCATCATCGCCAAAGTGATGATCAGCCCTTTGCGCCGTCCGTGACGGTCGATATAGGCGCCGAGGAAAATCGCCCCGAGCGGGCGCATCAGGAAGCCGGCGCCGAAGGTCGCCAGCGACAGCATCAGCGAAGCGAAGGTGCTGTCGGTGGGGAAGAAGGTTTTGGCGATGGCCGTGGCATAGAAGCCGTAGACCATGAAGTCGAACATTTCGAGGAAGTTGCCGCTGACAACGCGAAAGATCGCTTTGCCTTTGCCCGTGGTGGAGGACATGGGAGGTACTCACTGTTCAATTTTGTATAAAGGCGTTGCAGCCATGGGGAAGCGAGCGGGCGCTTGTAGTTCATAATGGCCGCCGTGGTTTTGCGGGGAGATGAAGAATTGTTAACTGGACGCTGGTGGGGGCCTGTGGTGTTGGCGGTGGCAATCGGCGGCTGCGGCAGCGGCGATTCCCTGGAACAGGTTGGCGGTTCGACCATGGGCAGCACCTGGTCGGTCAAGTACGTGCGCCACGCCGGGGGCGCCGATCCTGCGCGGGTGCGCGGCGAAGTGCAGGCCATCCTCGGTGAAGTCGATCAACAGCTGTCGACTTACCGAAGTGACTCCGCCATCCAGCGTTTCAACGCGTTGCCCGCCGATAGCTGCCAAGCCATGCCGGCAGCGGTGCTCGAATTGGTCCGCATCGGCGAACAGCTTTCAACGCAAAGCGAAGGCTCCTACGACCTGACCGTGGAACCGCTGCTGGACCTCTGGGGATTCGGCCCGCAAGGACGGGAAGAAAAGATCCCTGATGCGGCCGCTGTGGCCGAGGTCATGCAGCGGGTTGGCCATCAGCACCTGCGCATCGATGGCGAGCGGTTGTGCAAGGACGCCGCCGTCGAAGTCGACTTCAACAGTATTGCCGCCGGTTACGCCGTGGATACCATCGCCGCCAGATTGCAGGGCATGGGCATCGAAAATTACCTGGTCGAAGCCACGGGCGAACTCAAAGCCCGGGGCAAGAAGCCGGATGGTTCAGCGTGGCGCATCGCTCTCGAAGAGCCTCGCGATGACCAGCAAGTGGCCGAGCGGATTATCGATGTCGATGGCTACGGCGTGTCCACCTCCGGTGACTACCGCCATTATTTTCTGCAGGACGGTCGGCGTTATTCCCACACCTTCGATGCACGCAGCGGGCGACCGGTCCTACATGATCTGGCGTCAGTCACGGTGATTCATCCTTCAGCGTTGATGGCCGATGGACTATCGACGCTGTTGCTGATTCTCGGGCCGGAAAGGGCGCGGGACTATGCCCAAAAGCATGACATTGCTGCATTCTTTGTCCTGCGTGCCGATACAGGTTTTGTCACCCGCAGCAGTCAGGCATTTACGCAGCTTGTCGGTGAAAAAAACTGACCGAAGACAAGACGAAAGCTGGCGTTGTAGTGCAGGCAAAAGTAGCCTACGACGCGACCAAGGGTTAATGTGCGCGGCGTTGACGCTTCTATAGACTGTGTCCGGGTTCTTCACTGGCCCCCAATTGTTCCTTCGCGCCGCCGTTCGGCGTGATTTAGCCGCCGGTGCTGCTGGCACCGCGGCCTGTTCTGAGGAGTACGCATGGCTGTCTACAACTACGACGTGGTGGTACTGGGTTCCGGCCCGGCGGGAGAAGGCGCGGCAATGAACGCCGCCAAAGCGGGGCGCAAGGTGGCGATGGTCGACAGCCGTCGCCAGGTCGGCGGCAACTGCACCCACCTCGGCACCATCCCGTCCAAGGCACTGCGTCACTCGGTGCGGCAGATCATGCAGTTCAACACCAACCCGATGTTCCGCGCGATCGGCGAGCCACGCTGGTTCTCCTTCCCGGACGTGTTGAAAAGCGCCGAAAAAGTCATTTCCAAACAAGTCGCATCGCGCACCGGCTACTACGCCCGTAACCGCGTCGACGTGTTCTTCGGTACCGGCAGCTTCGCCGACGAGCAAACCATCGAAGTGGTTTGCGGCAACGGCGTGGTGGAAAAACTGGTGGCCAAGCACATCATCATCGCCACCGGTTCGCGTCCGTATCGCCCGGCGGACATCGATTTCCACCACCCGCGTATCTACGATAGCGACACCATCCTCAGCCTCGGCCACACCCCGCGCAAACTGATCGTTTACGGCGCTGGTGTGATCGGTTGCGAATACGCATCGATCTTCAGTGGTCTGGGTGTGCTGGTCGAGCTGGTCGACAACCGTGGCCAGTTGCTGAGCTTCCTCGACTCGGAAATTTCCCAGGCGTTGAGCTACCACTTCAGCAACAACAACATCACCGTGCGTCATAACGAAGAGTACGACCGCGTCGAAGGCGTGGACAACGGCGTGATCCTGCACCTGAAATCCGGCAAGAAGATCAAGGCCGACGCCTTGCTCTGGTGCAACGGCCGTACCGGCAACACCGACACGCTGGGTCTGGAAAACATCGGGGTCAAGGTCAACAGCCGTGGCCAGATCGAAGTCGACCAGAACTACCGCACCTGCATAGAGAACATCTACGGCGCCGGTGACGTGATCGGCTGGCCAAGCCTGGCCAGTGCCGCCCACGACCAGGGTCGTTCGGCCGCTGGCAGCATCGTCGACAATGGCAGCTGGCGCTTCGTCAATGACGTGCCGACCGGCATCTACACCATTCCGGAGATCAGCTCGATCGGCAAGAACGAGCAGGAATTGACCCAGGCGAAAGTGCCGTACGAAGTCGGCAAGGCCTTCTTCAAGAGCATGGCTCGGGCGCAGATTGCCGGTGAGCCGCAGGGCATGCTGAAGATCCTCTTCCACCGCGAAACGCTGGAAGTGCTCGGCGTGCACTGCTTCGGTTATCAGGCGTCGGAGATCGTGCACATCGGTCAGGCGATCATGAACCAGCCGGGCGAGCTGAATACGCTGAAGTATTTCGTCAACACCACGTTCAACTACCCGACCATGGCCGAAGCCTATCGGGTAGCGGCGTACGACGGCCTCAACCGGCTTTTTTGACGGGCTCCGGCCGGTGGCCTGAGCCGGCCGGGGAGACCGATTTCAGCAATTCTCAAGGGTGGCAGTGGCCAAACCGGGAAAGTCTGTAATCAGGCTGTCAACGCCGAAGTCGGCGAGTCTGCGCATCAGTGCAGGCTCGTTGACGGTCCACACCGACACATGCAGGCCCTGACGCTGCGCCTTCTGCAGGCGTTCCGGCGTACACAGCGTCCAGTTCAAAGCGAGAATTTCGCAACCGTAGCTCGCCGCGACTTTCAACGGATCGAGCCAGGCGTATTCGGCCACCAGGCCACGGGATACGTCCGGTACCAGATCCAGCGCTGCCTTCAAGACTTCCCGCGAACTCGAGGTGATCGTCACCTTGTCGAGCAGGCCGTGGCGCTGAGCCATTTCCCGAATCGCCAGCACGGTAGTCGCCGCGCGGGTGCGTGAAGCGCTTTTGACTTCCAGCTGCCAGTGCTCGAAATCACATTGCTCGAACAATTCTTCCAGCGTTGGAATCGGGCACGGCTTGATCCAGCCCGGGCCGCCCTTGCGCGCGTCGTAGGTGACCAGCTCGGCAGCGGTGTGCTCGACGACTTTGCCGCGACGGTCGGTGGTGCGCTTGAGGGTCGGGTCATGGATGACCATCAGCTCGCCGTCCTTGGACAGGTGCAGATCCAGTTCGCAGCGGCGCACGCCGTGCTTGAGGCATTCCTGAAAGCTGCTCAGGGTGTTTTCCGGTGCTTCGCCCTTGGCGCCGCGGTGGCCGTAGATGAGGGTCACGGTGCTTCCTTAAGTTAAATGCCAGATTCGTTCTGTTCGCGGGCCAGACGGCGTTCCTGAGCCTGCTTTTGCAAGATGTAGCGCGCGAGCAATTGGCGCTGGGCATCGGTCGGACGCTCGAACTCGGTGCCGACGTCATACCCATCCCCCTTGGGATCGCAATGGGTGACCCGGGCACGCAGCAGCAGGCCAAGCGCCTGCGGCATCAGTACCAGTTTCACCGACAGGTGCGCGCCGGTGGCAATCGGGGTCGGGTACTGAAAGTCGATCCCGCCCTCGGAGATGATCACCGGCTGCGGCTCGCCGATGTGGCCGAGCACGGTCAGGGCGATCACCTGGCTGAGCAGGTCGATGCGTTTGTTCTGCGATTTGAGGAACGCCGCGATGGCGCGGTCGCGCTCGCTGATCTGCCGCAACAGGTGCTGCGACTCGAATTCGCTCAGGTGCAGTTCGCTGAGCAGGTTGAAGAGTGGGGAAGCATCCTGCAACACTTCCTGGCCTGCGGCTTCGGGAGCGGACAGGGGCCGAATTTCCAGTGCGATCGTGTCCTCGATACGGTAGTATTCGCGGCGATCTTCTTCATCTAATGTCGACATGGCGAACCCATGGTAGCGGCGGTGGTCTGAGTGTAAAGCTGGTTTTCGACCCCCGCCACAAGGACGTTCCTTTTCCCTCCGAACAAGCCCCGACATGTTCAGACCTCTCTTCGTATTTATCGGCACGCGTTATACCCGTGCAAAGCGTCGCAATCATTTTGTGTCATTCATTTCCCTGACTTCGATGATCGGGCTCGCCCTTGGCGTGGTCGTGATGATCGTTGTGCTGTCGGTGATGAACGGCTTCGACCATGAGATGCGCACCCGCGTGCTGGGCATGGTGCCCCACGCTACTCTCGAGACCGGCGAGCCGATCAATGACTGGCAGAGCCTGGCCGACAAGGTCAAGCAGAACCGGCAGGTGACGGCGGTGGCGCCGTTCACCCAGATGCAGGGCCTGCTGACCAACAACGGTCAGGTTTCCAAGGTGCTGCTCAATGCCATTGATCCTGCGCTCGAGCGCAATGTGTCGATCATCGACAACTTCATGAAGCAGGGCAAACTCGACGACCTGACACCGGGCAGCTTCGGCATCGTCATCGGCGACAAGGCGGCGACCAAGCTTGGCGTCGGCATTGGCGACAAGGTTACTTTCGTCGCACCGGAGGTCAGCGTGACCCCGGCCGGCATGTTCCCGCGCATGAAGCGCTTCACCGTGGTCGGCATTTTCCATGTCGGCGCCGGTGAGCTCGACGGCTACCTCGGCGTGACCAATCTGCAGGATCTGGCGAAAATGCACCGCTGGAAAGCCGATCAGGTGCAGGGCCTGCGGTTGAAGTTCGACGACCTGTTCCAGGCGCCGCGCGAGGCGTGGAACATTGCCCAGCAGCTCGGCGAAGATCGTTACTACGCCCGCGACTGGACGCGTACCCACGGCAACCTGTATCAAGCGATCCGCATGGAAAAAGCCATGATCGGGCTGCTGTTGCTGCTGATCGTCGCCGTCGCCGCGTTCAACATCATTTCCACGCTGGTGATGGTGGTGAACGACAAGAAGGGCGACATCGCCATTCTGCGCACCCTCGGCGCGACACCGGGCACGATCATGCGCACGTTCATGGTTCAGGGCACGGTAATCGGCGTGGTCGGCACGGCCATCGGCGCGGTGGTCGGGATCCTCGCGGCACTGAATGTCAGTGCGGCCATTTCGGCGCTTGAAGGGCTGATCGGCCACAAGTTTCTTAATGCTGACGTGTATTTCATTGATTATCTTCCTTCGCAGGTACAGAGCCAGGACGTCGTCATGGTCTGCGCCGCTGCGTTGGTCCTGAGTTTCCTCGCCACCCTGTATCCCGCCTGGCGTGCCGCGCGCACCCAGCCGGCGGAGGCGTTACGTTATGAGTGAGTCGGGCATGAGTGAACAAGCAATTCTGAGCTGCCGTAATCTGGGCAAATCCTACGAGGAGGGTCCGGAGTCGGTACAAGTGCTGGCCGGCCTGCAACTGGAGTTGCACCCAGGCGAGCGTGTGGCGATCGTGGGTAAATCCGGTTCCGGCAAAAGTACCTTGCTCAACCTGCTCGGCGGTCTCGATACGCCAAGCAAGGGCAGCGTCTGGCTCGACGGTGAAGAACTGTCTGCGTTGAGCGAGAAGAAGCGGGGCCTGCTGCGCAATCGCGCGCTTGGTTTCGTTTACCAGTTTCACCACCTGCTGCCGGAATTCACCGCGCTGGAAAACGTCTGCATGCCGCTGCTGATCGGCAAGACGGCGATCCCGGAGGCGCGTCAGCGTGCCACGGCATTGCTGGAGCGTGTCGGGCTGGGTCATCGTCTGGAACACAAACCGGCGGAACTGTCCGGCGGCGAGCGTCAGCGCGTGGCCATCGCCCGTGCCCTGGTCAACAACCCGGGGCTGGTGATGCTCGATGAGCCGACCGGCAACCTCGACCTGCACACCGCCGAAGGCATTCAGGATCTGATGCTGGAGCTGAGCACTTCGATGCGCACGGCGTTCCTGGTGGTGACGCACGACATGAACCTGGCTCGCCAGATGGATCGTGTCCTGCAATTGCAGGAAGGTTGCCTCACTCCCATCTGACTGGCTGAAACCCGGCGCCCGTAACGGCGCCGGGTCTTTTATTTCTATACGGTGCCCCAGCGAATGTTCAGACCGTTATCGATCTTTATCGGCACGCGCTATACCCGCGCCAAGCGCCGCAATCGCTTTGTTTCGTTCATTTCGATGACCTCGATGATCGGCCTCGCCCTCGGCGTGCTGGCGATGATCGTGGTGCTGTCGGTGATGAACGGCTTTCAGCGCGAAATGAGCTCGCGCATCCTCGGCATGGTCCCTCACGCCACCATCGTCGGCGTCAAGCCGATCGACGACTGGCAGCCAGTGGCCGCCGCTGCGATGAAAAATCCCGAAGTGACGGCCGCCGTGCCGTTCACCGAGATGGAAGGCATGCTTTCCTACAAGGGTTCGATGCAGCCGATTCAGATCAGCGGCGTTGATCCGGCCCAGGAAGGCAAGGTGTCGATCGTTGCCCAGCACATCGTCCAGGGTCGTCTGGATGCCTTGAAGCCGGGGGAATTCGGTGTGGTGATCGGTGAAATCACCGCGCGGCGTTTCCGCCTCAATGTCGGCGACAAGATCACTCTGATCGTCCCGGAAGTCAGCACCGCGCCGGGCGGTATCACCCCGCGCATGCAGCGCCTGAATGTGGTGGGCGTGTTCAAGGTTGGCGCCGAGCTGGACGGTTCGATGGGCCTGATTCATGTCGCCGACGCCGCGACCATGCAGCACTGGCAGCCGAATCAGGTGCAGAGCGTGCGTCTGGCGGTCAAGGATCTGTACGCCGCGCCGAAGGTGTCTGCGGACATTGCCAGTGGCCTCGGCGCTGACTTCAAGGCTGACGACTGGACTCACACCCAGGGCAGCCTGTTCAGCGCGATGAAGATGGAAAAAACCATGATTGGCCTGCTGTTGCTGATGATCGTCGCGGTGGCGGCATTCAACATCATCGCGACGCTGATCATGGTGGTGAACGACAAGGGCGCCGACATCGCGATTCTGCGCACCATCGGCGCTACACCGCGGCAGATCATGGCGATCTTCATGGTCCAGGGCACGGTGATCGGTATTGTCGGCACCATCATTGGCGGCGTGCTGGGCGTGATTGCGGCGCTCAATGTCAGCGAACTGGTCGGCTGGGTCGAGCGTGTGACCGGCCAGCATATCTTCAGTTCGGACGTGTATTTCGTCAGCAACCTGCCTTCGGAACTGCAGGGTGGGGATGTGCTGTTGATCTGCTCGGCGGGTTTCATTCTGAGCTTTTTGGCGACGGTGTATCCGGCGTGGCGGGCGGCGAAGATCGAGCCGGCGCATGCGCTGAGATATTCGTAAGCGACTCCATGCTCGTTCCCACGCTCTGCGTGGGAATGCCTCAATGGACGCTCTGCGTTCGGCTCTTGAAGGGACGCGGAGCGTCCCGGGCTGCATTCCCACGCAGAGCGTGGGAACGATCAGGTCCGAGGCAACTCGATTACAAACCGTGTCCAACCCGCTTCAGATTCGCAATGAATCGTCCCGCCATGTGCCCGCACGATCGAATGGGTAATCGACAAACCCAACCCCGCATGCTCACTGCTGCCTTCCTGCCGCGCCGGATCCGCCCGATAGAAGCGGTCGAACAGACGTGGCAGTAATTGCGCGGAAATCCCCTCGCCACTGTTCTTGACGCGGACGCGTACGGTTTCCCCCTCGTCGACGATGCTCAAGCGCACATAACCCTCGGCCGGGGTAAACCGCAGTGCGTTATCCAGCAGGTTCGACAAGGCCCGGCGCAACATGCCGCGATCACCTTCAATTTGCGCCTCACCTTCACGGCTCAAGCTCACACCAGCGTCTTCCGCCAGTGGCGCAAAAAACTCCAGCAGCATGTCGGCCTCATCCGCCAGCTCCAGTGGTTCGCGCTTGGGCATCAGCAAGCCGTGGTCAGCTTTGGCCAGATAGAGCATGTCGTTGACCAGTTGCGCCATCCATTGCAGTTCTTCGAGGTTGCTGTGCAGCGCTTCGCGGTAGTCCTCCAGTGCGCGTGGGCGGGTGAGGGTGACCTGGGTGTGGGTCAGCAGATTCGACAACGGTGTGCGCAGCTCATGGGCGATGTCGGCGGAGAATGCCGAGAGGCGCTGAAACGAATCGTCGAGGCGTTCGAGCATGGCGTTGAAGCTGTAGGCCATTTCTGCAAGCTCTGGCGGCATCTTCTCTTCAGGCAGTCGGGCATTCAGCGATTGCGCGGAAATCCCACGGGCCACCGCGCTCATCCGCCGCAACGGGCGCAGACCGCTGCGCGCGGCCCAGGCCCCGAGCAGGGCGGTAGCCAGCGCTGACAGGCCGACGGTCAGCCAGATCAGATGCTGCATGCGCGTAAGAAAATGCTGGTGATGGGTTATGTCCAGCAGCAGCGTCAGTTGTGGCGAGTCCGCTGTGTCCGGGTAGAGCGGAGCGCGCAGCACGCGGTAATCGGTGCCGTCATGGCTGATGGTCGACAGGCCGGTTTGCAGCGGCAGATTCTTCGGAATCTGCACCGAGCTGTCATACCAGTGCTGCCCGTCGCCGCTGGTGATGCGCAACGACAGATCCGCCTGACGGCTGAGTTCATCGGCCAGCCGCGCTTCGCGTTGAGCAGGCTGCAGATCCTGCAAGGCGCGGCGCAGGCCGATCAGTTTCGTCTCCAGTTGTTGCTGATCGAGTTCGATGAAGTGCGCCTCGCTGGCGCGGTCGAACAGCACCCCGGCGAACAGCGAGACCACCGCAGTGCAAGCGGCAAACAACAGTGCCAGGCGCGTGCTCAAGGACCAACGACGCATCACAGCGAACGCTCTTCGAGCACGTAACCCATGCCGCGCACGGTGTGGATCAACTTGTTGGGAAAGTCATCGTCGATCTTCAGGCGCAAACGGCGGATCGCCACTTCGATGACGTTGGTGTCGCTGTCGAAATTCATGTCCCAAACCTGCGAAGCGATCAGCGATTTGGGCAGGACTTCACCCTGACGGCGCAGGAGCATTTCCAGCAGGGCGAATTCCTTGGCGGTCAGGTCGATGCGCTGGCCGTTGCGCTCGACCCGGCGACGGATCAGATCCAGGCGCAGATCGGCCAGTTGCAGACTGGTTTCCTGGGCGATCGCGCTACCGCGCCGCAACAGGCTGCGCACCCGCGCGAGCAGCTCGGAAAAGGCGAACGGCTTGACCAGATAATCGTCGGCGCCCAGTTCGAGGCCGTGAACCCTGTCCTCTACGGCGTCTTTGGCGGTGAGAAAAAGTACCGGCGTGTCGAGACCGGCGCTGCGCACCGCTTGGAGAATCTGCCAGCCACTGCGCCCGGGCAGCATTACATCGAGGATCAACAGCGCGTAGTCGCCGCTCAAGGCCAATTGCTGGCCGCTGATTCCGTCGGCCACCAGCTCGGTATTGAATCCGGCCTCGGTCAGGCCCTGACGCAGGTATTGGCCGGTTTTCGCTTGGTCTTCGACGATCAACAGTTTCATGGGCGACTCGGGCGGGGTTGGTATTTGGAAGGGCGAAGGCGTTATACCGTGAGATCCGGCGATTAGCGCCAAGCTGACAAAGTTGTAATCTGCCTGTCAGGTCGATGCCAGCCCTGGGTGGTTAGAGTTTCCCACAGGCTGAACCTTCTCTTGTTGGAGTACGACCATGTTTTTGCGCACCTCCCTGAAAATAGCCGCCTGTCTGCTGGCATTGAGTACGCCAGCTTGGGCGACACCGGTGCACACCTTCGCCTTCGGCCAGCCGGCAGCGGCGAGCCAGGCCACGCGGACTATCGAAATCGTCATGGGCGACATGAACTTCGACCCGAAAGCCATACAGGTCAAGGCCGGTGAGACGATTCGCTTTGTGCTGGTGAATAAAGGCCAGTTACTGCACGAATTCAACCTCGGTGATGCGGCGATGCATGCCAGTCACCAGCAGGAAATGTTGCAGATGCAGCAAAGCGGCATGCTTACGCCTACCGGCATGAAAGAAATGTCCCACGATATGGCGGGCATGAATCACGCGGCGATGGGGCATGGCATGCAGCATGACGACCCCAACAGCGTACTGGTCGAGCCCGGTAAAACTGCTGAGTTGACCTGGACCTTCAGCAAGGCCATGGCGCTTGAGTTTGCCTGCAATATCCCCGGGCATTATCAGGCGGGCATGGTCGGCAAACTGACAGTCAGTCAGTAAGCACTCAAAGGCGCGGGCAAAGGCTGGTAGAATCCGCTGATTCTTCAGTCAGGTTTCCGCCATGCATCCCGCAGCCGAACATTCGCCGCTGGGCAAATCCAGCGAATACATCGCCACTTACACACCGTCCCTGCTGTTCCCGATTCCGCGCACCGCGAAATGGGCCGAGCTGGGCCTGACCGCCGAAACCCTGCCGTACAAAGGCGTGGATTTCTGGAACTGCTTCGAGCTGTCGTGGCTGCTGCCCTCGGGCAAACCGGTGGTGGCGATCGCTGAATTCAGCATCCCGGCGGACTCGCCGAACATCATCGAATCGAAGTCGTTCAAGCTCTACCTCAACTCGCTGAACCAGACGCCGTTCGCCGACGTCGCCACATTGCAAGCGACGCTGGTCAAGGATCTGTCCGCCGCTGCCGGCAAACCGGTGGGCGTGCGGGTGCGCAGTCTGAAAGACGTGGAAGCTGAAGGCGTGGTGGCGTTGCCGGGCGTGTGCATCGACGATCTGGATATCAGCGTGAGCAATTATGAACACCCGCGTCCGGAGCTGCTGCGTTGCGATGATTCGCGGATCGTTGAAGAGAGCGTGCACAGCCATCTGCTCAAATCCAACTGCCCGGTGACCAGCCAGCCGGACTGGGGCAGCGTCGTGGTGGAATATCGCGGCGCGGCGCTGGATCATGCCAGCCTGCTGGAGTACATCGTCAGCTTCCGCCAGCATTCGGACTTCCATGAGCAATGCGTGGAGCGGATCTTTCTTGATCTGCAGCGGTTGTTGAAGCCGGAGAAACTCACGGTGTTTGCGCGCTATGTGCGCCGGGGTGGGCTGGATATCAACCCGTATCGCAGCACTGAAGAGGTGCAGCTGCCGAATCACCGGCTTGTACGTCAATAAAGAAACGGAATGTGCGATATCCCTTGTGGGTGCGAGCCTGCTCGCGAATGCGGTGTGTCATTCAACGATGATGTCGACTGCCACGACCCTTCGCGAGCAGGCTCGCTCCCACAAGGGCTTGCATGCACATTTCGGAAATGAAAAAGCCCTGCCATCGCTGGCAGGGCTTTTTTGTGCGGCGGGGCGTCAGATGCCCATGCTGCCCAGCGTATTCATGATATTGCGCAGGGTGCCGGCGATCGCCGGGTGTTCGACTTCGAAGCGTTCGACCGCCAGGTTCACGCCGTCGGCGATGCTCGCGTCCTGGGTGGCAGTTTCCAGCTGGATTTCCGATTCGATCTGCGCCATCAGCGCATGCAGATCCTCACGCTCGGCTTCCGACAGCGGTGGATTGTGTTCCAGCTGCTCGCGCAGGGTATCGAGCTGTTTTTGCAGTTCTTGGGCGGGCATGGTGGTTTCCTTTTATCAATAGGCACTGGCATTGACCGCAGCCACGCGCCAAAGGTCTATGGCTGACCTTTAGATTAATCCACTCTCGGTAAACCTGCATGATGCCGATCAGGGCTTTTCGCCTTTGGCGCGGCGCAGGCTGATGTCGGCGAGGCAGGCGTCCAGTTCGCCGAGATGATCGATCACCGAATGCACGCCCAGGCCGAACAACTGCACGGTTGCCTTGCCGCGCAACTTTTCGCGTTCCTTTTGTGACAAAGCCTGCCACTCGCTCGGGCTGAGGCCGCATAGCGAGCCGCAGGACGCCAGGCCAATCGTCCATAACCCGGCATTCAGACCGGCCTGTAACAGGCGCGGCTCACCGCTTACCAGCACGCAGCCGTCGAGGCGGTCGATGTTCAGAGCCATCAACGCTTGCCAGCAGGCGTTGGGGGCGGGCCACGGATTCATTGTTGCTGAATGTTGCGTCGGTTTGATCCAGTCTGGCAGCGAGGCGGCCAGTGGCTGAGCGAAGGCAGGGGGCAATTCGTCGAGCCACGCGCAGGGAATTCCCTGGCGCTGCAAACTTTTCAGGCTATCGAGTGCGCCGGGTGTAGTTTTGGCATGTTCCGGCTCGGCGTTGAGCTCTTGCGCGGCGCGGGCACCGAAATCCACCAGGCAACCGCTCAGGCCGAACAGCACGGCAGTCAGGCCGGGCGCGGCGACGGGCAAGGTTTCGGCGTGAGTCATGGCAACGTCCCTGAAATAACGCTCAAGACTAGGGCGCTGGGGTGACAGTTGCATGACAGCCGAGTGAAAGCCTGTGTAGGAAACTTCCTGCATATCCTTGCAGCGGCGCACTGCCCAAATCGCCGTTTATGCTTATACTAGCGGCCTTAATGCTTGGACCGAGAGGTCCGCGCCAGTATCAAATCCAAGGAGTTTTTCTATGCGCTGGAGCCCTTCGCTCACTCAGCTAAGTGTATGTGCCAGCCTGTTGCTGGCGCCGTTCGCCACCCAGGCGGCCACCGAAGAAGACCCTTGGGAAAGCGTCAACCGGCCGATTTTCCAGTTCAACGACTTCGTTGATACCTACGCGCTGAAGCCATTGGCGCAGGGTTATGAGTTCATCACCCCGCAGTTCGTTGAAGACGGCATTCACAATATGTTCCGCAACGTCGGTGACGTGACCAACCTGGCGAACAACATCCTCCAGGCCAAACCGGCTGCAGCGGGGGTTGATACCGCCCGACTGATTTTCAACACCACCTTCGGTCTGCTCGGCTTCTTTGATGTCGGCACCAAGATGGGCTTGAACCGCAGCGACGAAGACTTCGGTCAGACCCTCGGTTACTGGGGCGTGGGCAGCGGCCCGTACGTGATGCTGCCGCTGATGGGCCCGAGCACCCTGCGTGACGCACCGTCGAAATACGTCGACAGCTTCACCGGCGCGTACCGCTACATCGACCACGTGCCGACGCGTAACTCGATCTTCGGCCTGAACATCGTCGACACCCGCGCCAGCCTGCTGTCGAGCGAGAAGCTGATCAGCGGCGACAAATACACCTTCATCCGCAATGCTTACCTGCAAAACCGCGAGTTCAAGGTGAAGGACGGTCAGGTCGAAGACGATTTCTGATTTCGACCAGCGACAGAAAGGCGACCCTCGGGTCGCCTTTTTTGTCCGCGCCAGAGCGTCACCGGCGACTGCCGCTACCTTCCATCGGGTTACCGTTGGAGCGGTTCTTATAACTCCCGGTGATTTGACAAACAAAGTCGTCAAGCGACAATCGGCGCATGCTTGAAACGCTCTGCGGATGGGAGTACCGTCTGCGCCTTAGAAGGGCACCTCTGTTTAAAACCGCGCGCCAGGCGAATGCTTGAAAGCGCTGCAACAGAGAGGCTAGAAAGCGAATCCAGTAGTCTGCGCAGGGCCGTTGCCCCGCTCACTACGCCAACCTAATTCTGGCGCCGTTTGCCCACATGCCAAAAACCAGTGCCACGCTGCTGATAATCGATGATGACGAGGTAGTGCGCGCGAGCCTCGCGGCCTATCTGGAAGACAGTGGTTTCAGCGTCCTGCAGGCCGGCAACGGTCAACAGGGTCTTCAGGTATTCGAGCAAGACGAGCCCGATCTGGTCATCTGCGATCTGCGTATGCCGCAGATGGGCGGTCTCGAACTGATCCGTCAGGTCACCGAGCGCTCACCCGATACGCCGGTGATCGTGGTTTCGGGTGCCGGGGTGATGAACGACGCGGTCGAGGCCCTGCGCCTGGGCGCGGCGGATTACCTGATCAAGCCTCTCGAAGATCTGGCTGTGCTCGAGCACTCCGTGCGCCGGGCCCTGGATCGTGCGCGGCTGCTGCTGGAAAACCAGCGCTACAGCGAGAAGCTGGAAAAGGCCAACCGCGAGCTCGAAGCCAGCCTGAACCTGCTCCAGGAAGACCAGAACGCCGGTCGCCAGGTGCAGATGAACATGCTGCCGGAAAGCCCGTGGAGCATCGACGAATTCAATTTTGCCCACC
This sequence comes from Pseudomonas iranensis, assembly GCF_014268585.2. Taxonomy (NCBI): domain Bacteria; kingdom Pseudomonadati; phylum Pseudomonadota; class Gammaproteobacteria; order Pseudomonadales; family Pseudomonadaceae; genus Pseudomonas; species Pseudomonas iranensis. Next base: position 4,311,009 of record NZ_CP077092.1, on the reverse strand, counting down.
AGATCATCCCGTCGTTGTACCTGTCGGGTGATTTTGTCGACTATTTCCGTGTCGACGAGCGCCGGGTCGCGTTTTATCTGGCGGATGTTTCCGGGCATGGCGCGTCATCAGCCTTCGTCACGGTGCTGCTGAAGTTCATGACCACGCGTTTGCTCTTCGAGTCGAAACGCAGCGGTACCTTGCCGGAGTTCAAGCCTTCGGAAGTGCTCGGTCATATCAACCGGGGACTGATCAGTTGTAAGCTGGGTAAACACGTCACAATGGTCGGTGGAGTCATCGACGAGGAGACCGGTTTGTTGACCTATAGCATTGGCGGCCATCTGCCTTTGCCTGTGTTGTACACGCCTGACAGTGTTCGTTATCTCGAAGGCCGTGGTCTGCCGGTGGGGCTTTTCAATGAAGCCACTTACGAAGACCACGTGCTTGAGCTGCCGCCGACGTTCAGCCTGACGCTGATGTCTGATGGCATTCTGGACCTTTTGCCGGAAGCAACGCTCAAAGAAAAAGAGGCTGCTTTGCCCGAACGGGTGAAGTCAGCGGGCGGCAGCCTGGATGGTCTGCGGCAAGTGTTTGGTTTGGCCACGCTAGGGGAGATGCCGGATGATATCGCCCTGTTGGTGTTGAGCAGGAATCTTTAATGAGTACCGGTAGAATCCAGTTCGCCGAGCAGGACGGCACCTTCGTCCTGAAGTTCGTCGGTGAAGTTCGCCTGACCCTGTGTTCGGCGTTGGATGCGACTATTGAGAAAATCTTCACCGCGCTGAATTTCAACGCGATCGTGATCGATTTGACCGAAACCCGCAGCATCGACAGCACCACCTTGGGCCTGCTGGCCAAACTGTCGATCCTGTCGCGGCAGAAGGTCGGCCTGTTGCCGACGGTTGTCACCACCCACGAAGACATCACCCGTCTGCTGCAATCGATGGGCTTCGAGCAGGTGTTCAACATCGTCAACCACCCGGTGCCGTGCCCGGAGTGCCTGGACGACCTGCCGGATCAGGACCAGTCCGAAGAAGTGGTGCGAATCAAGGTGCTGGAAGCGCACAAGATTCTCATGGGCCTGAACGATTCCAATCGGGAAGCGTTTCATGATCTGGTCAATGCCCTGGAAAGACACTGACCTCATGAATTGATGGTGTCTGGGCTGGCCTCATCGCGGGCAAGCCCGCTCCCACAATGATCGCGTGAAACCTCAAACTTGGGTTCTCCACATACCCTGTGGGAGCGGGCTTGCCCGCGATGGCGTCGGGTCGGTCGATACATTTATCAGTGCAGGCAAAATGAAAAAGGGCGAACCCTCACAGGTTCGCCCTTTTTGCATTCTACAAATCAAATCAGAGCTTGGCCTGCAGCAATGCTTCCAGTTTTTCCTGATCGCGGGCGAACTGACGGATGCCTTCAGCCAGTTTCTCGGTGGCCATTGCGTCTTCGTTGGACAACCAGCGGAATTGCGCTTCGTTGAGGCTCAGGCGTGCTTCACCGGCATTGCCCGGCGCCAGTTTGCGTTCCAGCTTGCCGGTGTCGGCGGCGAGCTTCTCCAGCAGTTCCGGGCTGATGGTCAGGCGATCACAGCCAGCCAGTTGTTCGATCTGGTTGATGTTACGGAAGCTGGCGCCCATGACCACGGTCTTGTAGTCGTTGGCCTTGTAGTAGTTGTAGATGCGCGTCACCGACTGCACGCCCGGATCATCAGCGCCGGTGTAGTCGTTGCCGTTGGCTTTCTTGTACCAGTCGTAGATACGGCCCACGAACGGCGAAATCAGGAACACCCCGGCGTCGGCGCAGGCGGCGGCCTGGGCGAAGGAAAACAGCAGGGTCAGGTTGGTCTGGATGCCTTCCTTCTCGAGGATCTCGGCGGCACGGATGCCTTCCCAGGTCGAGGCGATCTTGATCAGCACGCGGTCGCGGCCGACGCCGGCCTTGTCGTACAGCTCGATCAGACGATGCGCACGCTTGAGGATCGCATCCTGGTCGAAGGACAGGCGCGCATCCACTTCGGTGGAGATGCGGCCCGGAACCACGTTGAGAATTTCCTTGCCCACTGCGACGCCGAAACGGTCGCTGGCCAGGCCGACATCGCCCTTGCAGTCGCGAACGCAATCGTTCAGCAGTTCGGCGTAACCGTGAATGGCCGAAGCCTTGAGCAGCAGGGAAGGGTTGGTGGTGGCATCGGTCGGTTTGACTCTGGCGATCGCTTCGAAGTCGCCAGTGTCGGCAACCACGGTGGTGAACTGTTTGAGTTGTTCCAGCTTGGAAGTCATGGGCGTGCTCTATCCTATGGGTCTGAAGACATTACCCGAGCGCTGACGGGCGCTCAAGGGTGCATTCGTGGATCGATGGCCCCTGCGGCAACAACCTGAAAACGATTGTTTGAAAGGTGGGGCGCGGTGTCGCTGAATACGATGCCAAAACAGCCCACAGGTTCAAAGCAACCGACCTGTGAACAGACCGGTTGCCCAATGCCTACTCAGCGTTCAACAGACCTTCTACCGACAAGCGCGCCGGTTTTGGCTGGCCGTCAGAGGTGATAAAGCCGAAGTTCTTCTCGCGATCGTTGCTGCCCGACTCACTGTTCCGCCATTCATAGATAGAGGTCAGGGGAATATTGAGGCGTTTAACGTCGGTAATAAACGCGTTGATCTTGGTTGCTTGCCCCTCAGGACCACCGTTGGAGGCGAGGGCCGAAACACCCCATTCACTGATGACCCCCGGCAGATTGAAGTTCTGCTGGATGAAGGTCTGTGCGTTGCTGATCTGCGTGGCGGTCATGCCGTAAGGGTGATAGGACACGGCGTTCAGGCACTTGGGGTAATCGCTGACGATACTTTTCATCGCCACCGTCGACGCCGAGCCCGCGCTTGGCGGCCGGGCGAAGCCGAAGCCGACCCGTGGCGTCGTCTGCGGCTGACCTTCGAAGGCCTTGCACATGCCGGCCATGAACGGCACGAAGGTGGTATCGAAATTGCGCGTCGGCCAATAGGTTTCCAGGTCCGGTTCGTTCCATATTTCGATCGCTACCAATTGTGAACTCCAGGTTTTTTCCAGCCCGGTCACGGTGTTGGCGAACTTACCGCCGGCGGCGTCCAGCTCCTCCGGCGACGTGGCCGGCAATGCCTTGATCGCGCGCACCGTCAGCAGCACCGGCAGGCCGGCGGAAGCGGCGGCGGCGAAGGCGTCGCTGACCTGTTTCTGATACGTCTTGGCGGTGAGGCTGTCACTCCACACGCCGAAGCGCACAAAGCTGAAGCCTGCGGCCTTGATTTGCGCGGCATCGGCGGCGGTGAAGCTCTGAATTTTCACCTGCACGCCAATGGTTTTCGCTGGAAGGTTGGGGAACAGCTCACTGGCGTGACCCTGGCTGGTGGCACCGAGCGCCATCAGGGCGAGGGCGGCGAGTGTATTGCGCTGTGCTGTTTTCATGTCTGCTCTCCTGAAGAGAATGACAACTACGAATATTTATCCCGTTACTCAATTTCCGATAACGGTGATGGCACTAAGTGCGCAAATGTTATTTTTTGTCAGGAAAACAGCAACTGAAAATCACAGTTATTTTTAGTCCGCTAATTGTGGTTGGGGCGGCTTAAAACGCTGTGGTACTTAATGTTCCTGTACTAACAGGGCGAAGCTATTTCTGAGTGCAGGAAAGTCGTGAGGGTTCATTAATTTTCACGGCATGTTGGCTGTTTGATATTACACAGGAAAGCAAGACTTGTTCAAAAAGATCCTCGTTGTCTGCGTGGGCAATATATGCCGAAGTCCGACGGCTGAACTGCTGCTGCGCAACGCGCTGGGCCCCTCCGCCATCACCGTGTCCTCTGCCGGCCTGTCCGCCCGCGTGGGCGAGGGCGTGGAAGCCTCGGCGCGGCAGATTCTCGAAGAGCACGGGCATTGCGCCGAGGCCTTCAAGGCGCGGCAACTGACTTCGGACATCGTCAATGACTCGGACCTGATCCTGGTCATGGAAAAGGCCCACGTCAATCAAGTGCTGAAGATTGCCTCGCACGCCCGAGGCAAAGTGTTTCTGCTCGGCAAGTGGCAGAGCGAGCGCGAAATACATGATCCGTATCGTCAAGGCAAAGCCGCGTTTATTCATGCCCACGCATTGATTGAAGATGCTGTTAGTTCATGGGCAAAGCGTCTCGGGCATTGATGAATCTTCTTCAGAACAGTAAATGGTAAGAACAGACTTATGCAGTTACCGTCCGTAATCGGCACCCGCGACAATGATCAAGACAGTATTGATCTGCTCGGCATCTTCGGCAGCCTGATCGACCAGAAGTGGCTGATCGGCGCGCTGACCGGTGCCTTCATGGTCACCGGCGTCGCCTATGCGGTTCTGGCGACGCCGGTGTACCTGGCGAACGCGCTGGTGCAGGTCGAACCGAAAAAGAACGACATGCTCGGTTTCTCCGACCTCAACAGCATGCTCGGTGGGCAATCGCCGTCGGTGACCGAAATCGGCATCATCAAATCCCGCGCGGTGATCGGCAAAACCGTTGACGACCTGCGCCTGGATATCGACGTCACCCCCAACACGTTCCCGTTGCTCGGCGGCTTTCTTTCGCGGCGCTATCGCGGAGACAGCGAGACCAGCGTCGCGCCGCCGCGTTTCGGTTTGAACAGTTACGCCTGGGGTGGCGAGCGTCTGGAGTTCAACCGGCTGCAATTGCCGAAGGACCTGCTCGGCAAGAAACTCACCCTGATCGCCGGCGAGCAGCAGCGTTTTCAGCTGTTCGATGAAAACGACAATCTGCTCGCCGAAGGCGTGGCCGGCGAAGCGTTTGCCAACGACGGCGTAGAAGGGCAGATCGCGCACTTGTCGGCCAACCCCGGCACGCGCTTTCAGGTGGTGCGCAATCCACGCATCGTGACCATTCAGGGCTATCAGGACGCGCTGGATATCTCCGAACAGGGCAAGGAGTCGGGGATCATTCGTCTGGCGCTGGCCAGCTCGGACGCGGCCGAGGCGGTGAAGATCCTCAACAAGATCGCCTCGCTCTATGTCGAGCAAAACGTGCGCCGAACTTCGGCGGAAGCCGCGCAGAGCCTCGCGTTTCTGCAAAGCCAGTTGCCCCAGGTCAAGCGTGATCTGGCCAAGGCCAGCGACGCCTTGAATGCCTACCAGACCCACGGCAAGACCGTGAACATCTCGCTGGAAACCCAGTCGGTGCTGGGCCAGTCGGTGGCGCTGGAAACGCGCATCTCCGAGCTGAAAATGCAGCAGGCCGAACTCGATCGCAAGTTCACCAAACAGCACCCGGCCTATCGCGCCTTGATGACGCAGATCGGCGAATTGACCCAGCAGCAGAAATCCCTCGAGGGCAAGGTTCAGGACTTGCCGGCTACTCAGCAGGAATTGCTCAACCTGACCCGCGACGTCGAGGTGGCTTCGCAGATCTACACGCAGTTGCTGAACAAATCCCAAGAACTCGACATCGTACGCGCCGGGGCCGTCGGCAACGTGCGCCTGATCGACACTGCCGATGTCGACCTGACCAATCCGATCAAACCGAAGAAACCACTGATCGTGCTGATCGCGACATTGCTCGGCGCGTTTGTCGGCGTGGCGCTGGTGCTGCTGCGCAAATCCCTCAGCCGAGGCCTTGAAGGCCCGGAAGGCATCGAGCAGTTGGGCCTGCCGGTTTATGCGTCGATTCCCTACAGTGCCTTGCAGGAAGAAGAGGACAACAAAAAGGGCCGCGCCCGCGATGGCGTCGACAAGCCGGCGTACCTGCTGGCGCTGCGCAACCCGACCGATCTGTCGATCGAATCGATCCGCAGCCTGCGCACCTGCCTGCACTTTGCCGGGCTCGATTCGACCAACAACCGCATCATGATTTCCGGGCCGAGCCCACAGGTCGGCAAGACCTTCGTCTCGTCCAACCTTGCGGCGGTCATGGCCCTCAGCGGCCAGCGCGTGGTGCTGATCGATGCCGACATGCGCAAAGGGCACCTGCACAAAACCCTCAACACCCCGATCAGCAACGGGCTGTCCGACCTGCTGGTCAAGCGCTGCACCCTTGAGCAGGCGATCAACAAAGTCGAAGTCGACAACCTGCACTTCATCAGCCGGGGACAGGTGCCGCCCAATCCTTCCGAGCTGCTGATGCACGCCAACTTCCGCGAACTGCTGGCAGAACTCAGCGAGCGCTACGACTTGGTGATCATCGACACGCCGCCACTGCTGGCGGTGACCGATGCTGCCATCGTCGGTCGCGAAGCCGGCATCAGCCTGATCGTCACCCGCTTCGGCGTGAACCCGGCCAAAGAGATCGAACTGACCATTCGCCGCTTCGCCCAAAACGGTATCGAGCTGAAAGGCGCGGTGTTCAACGGCGTCGAGAAGCGTGCGGCCAGCTATTACGGCGGCACTGGCTATTACAACTACGAATACGCGTCCGACAAATCCTGATGGTTGCCGATTGTTCTTTCCTGTTTGAAGTGGGTGAGTTGTGAAAAAAATACTGCACGTGGCAGAGACCATCAAAGGTGGCGTGGCGACGGTGATCCGCACGATCTCGGCATCCCCCGAAGATGACGCGGCGAATTATCAACTGGTCTATCTGGTGCCCGAGGATCAGGCCAAGGAGCTGCACGGCATCGCCCCGCAACAAGTGCGCACATTCCCGCGCAGCGGTCGCAACGTGCCATCGCTGCTGCGTTTCGCCTGGCGTCTGAGCCAGGTGCTGCTCAAGGAAAAGCCCGACGTGGTGCATTTGCACAGCACCTTTTCCGGGGTGATCGGCCGTGTGGTGTGCGTGCTGTTGCGACCATGGCGCAAGCCGAAAATCGTCTACTGCCCGCACGCGTTTTCGTTCTTGATGGAAAGCTCGCCGACCAAGCAGAAGGTCTATGCGTGGATCGAGCGGGTGCTGCAGAAAGTCACCGACGTGATCATCTGCGTCAGCCAGTACGAGCTGGATAAAGCCGCGCGTTTCGGCATCGAGCGCAAGCGCATGAAGCTGATCTACAACGGCATTCATCACAAGGATGACGCACCGAAAAGCGCTGGCGCCGAGCCGATTCATCTGCTGTTCGTCGGGCGCCTGGATTACCAGAAAGGCTTCGACGTCCTGCTCAAGGCCTACGCCAAGGTCAATCGCAACGACCTCAAACTGACGGTGGTTGGCAGTGCGGTCAATGAGGACTCGGTCGAGTGCCCGCCGATGGATTCGGTCGAGTACCTGCCTTGGGTGACGCCGAGTGAAGTGCAGGCGCTGTATCAGAAAGCCGATGCGCTGATCGTGCCGAGTCGCTGGGAAGGCTTTGCCATGGTGCCGCTGGAAGGCATGGCCATGGGACTGCCGGTGATCGCCAGCAACTGCACCTCGCTGCCGGAACTGGTCACCAACGAAGTCTCCGGCTACGTCTTTCCGTCCGGCGATCACCAGGCGCTGGCCGACGTGTTGACGATCATCCAGAAGCCGCGCCTGCTCGACCTTGGCAATGAAGGCCGGAGTATTGTCCGCGAACGCTTCAGCGCCGCGTTGATGATCCGCCAGACCTACGACCTGTATCACGCTCCCACTTATTAAGTAGAACTCAAGCTTATGAACGTAACGATTTTGCATGGCTACAGTGCGTCCAACTCCGGTGACGGTCTGCTCGTCGATCTGGCCATTGCTCTGGTGCAGCGTAACTTCGGTGACGACACCGCGATCAGTGTCGTGGCGTCCGACCCTGAGTCGTTCAACTATCTGCCGCACCCGCGTTTCGATGCGCCGGTGATGGCGGCCAAAGGTCTGGGCCGGGTCAAGCAAGCGGTGTTTCTCAATCAGTCCTACGCCGGGCTCGCCGATCTGCTGAAGAAGACCGATCTGATCGTCGGTGTCGGCGGCGGTTACATGCGTTCGAAAAGCGCCTTCGAGCACATCAAGCTGAAGCTCGGCCATGCCAAGCAACTGGAAACCGCGATTCTCAGCAAAGTGCCGTCGGTGTACCTGCCGCAGAGCATCGGCCCGTTCCACGGCGAGAGCAGCAAGATTGTCGAGCACTACGCCAGCGCCGATGCGGTGTTCGTGCGTGACAACCGTTCCTCGGCGATTTTCGATGCTTGCGAAAACGTCTACCGCGCGCCGGATCTGGCCGTGCAGTCGCTGGCGAGCAAGATTCTTCAGCAACCGAAATTCACCCGCTGCGCCGCTTCGCCGGCGACGGTGTGCGTGGTGCTGCGCAAGCCGCCGGAGTGGAGCAAAGAGAAGAAGGTCGCTTACGTGGCCAATCTGAAACTGCTGCTGCAGCGTCTGAAGAACAAAAGCAAAGTGGTCTGTGCCGTGCAAAGCGCCGTACGTGGCAACGATGACGGCGCGTTCTACCGCGAGCTGGGCATCAACGAAGACCTGCTGTCGCTTAAGGCAACCATCGCCAAGTACCAACCGGACCTGGTGATCTCGGTGCGTCTGCACGGCGCCATCGAATCGCTGCTCTCCGGCGTGCCGGCGTATCACATCAGCTACGAGCGCAAAGGCTTTGGCGCCTATCAGGACATGGGCGTCGACGACTGGGTGATCAACGGCGGCGACATCGACGTCGACACCATCATCAACACCGTCTACGCGCCCAATGCCTTGGCGGATTTCGGCAAGCGCCTGACCGACACTTGCCGCGAAATCGAAGCGAAAACCGTGGCCATGGACGAAATCATCAAGGGTGTCGTTCGATGATATTTCGGCTGTTGCTTCGCGGCGGAGCCTTGGGCGCGAAGTTCTTGCTGGTGTTGGCCATCACCCATTACCTCGGTTACGAGGCGCTGGGTTTTTACGGTGTGGTGGTCGCGGCTTCGCTGATCGCATCGAAGTTCTACAGCGTCGGCTTCAGTTCCGAAATCAACCGGCTGATCAGCGTCGGCGGCAGTTCGCGGCGGGTGGTCGACAAGGTTCTGCTGCTGTATCTGGCGGTGGGGCTGTTGTTGTCGATACTGACCGTGCTGATCTATTCGCTGTTCCAGTCGGTGGAAGCGACCGCCACGTTGATCCTGTGCGTGACCCTGGTGCTGCTCACCGAGCACCTGTCGTTCGAAATCAATTCCTTCGTGTTTTCCGCGCAGAAAGCCACCGCCGGAGCTCTGCTGTTCTTCATCAAGACCGGCCTCTGGGCGGTGTTGGCGGTGGGCGGCATGGTGCTCGGCTGGGTCGCGGGCATCGCCAGTGTGTTGTGGCTGTGGGTCGCCGCCAACGTGATGGTAATCATCGCCGGTTATTTGATCGTGGTGAACGTGCACAAGGGCCGCGAAGCCGCGCCGCTGGACACCGCGACGGTGTGGAAGGCCGGGTTGCCGTTCTATCTCGGCACCGGTTTGATTGCGCTGAGTCAGTACGCTGAGCGCTTTCTGATCATCGACCTGGAGCCCTACGCCAGCCTCGGTAAATATGTGTATGCGTGGTCGGCGGCCAACACTTTGCAGGCGTTGTCGTATGCGGTGGTGGCAGTGGTCGGCATTCCGGTGTTGGCCAAGCGTTTCCAGGCCGATCAGCAGGCATTTACGGTCAGGCAACTGTTCGTCAACAAATGGGTGATGCGCTCGCTGGCGGTTTCCGCCGTTGTGGCCGTGGCGATCTATGTGTTTTTCAATGTGCTGCTCGATTACGTCGCCGCCAGCGTGCCGCGTCCGGATAACGCGCTCCTCGCGGTGCTGATCTTTTCGTTCGCCTTGCGGGCGATTGGCGACATTGTCTGGGGCGGTTTGATTGCCTCGAAAAACAGCCGGGTGTCGCTGGCCAGCGCGGCGCTCTGCCTGCTGATTTCAGTGCCGGTCAGCTATGTGCTGATCAAGCATTACTCAATCTATGGCGCGGCGTGGGGCAACGTTTTCGCCATCGTCGTGCAGCTCAGTGTGATTGCAGTGTTGACCCGTGTCACCGGCGCGAAAAAGGCTGCGCTGTCATGGGCCTGAAACTGCCGCGCATCGAGTTTCGTGGGCGCAAATTCGATTCGTCGATTTCCTTTCTGATTCTGTTCACCGGGCTGTTTCTGTCAGTGGCGATGCCGTTGCTGGTGCCGCGTGATCCGGGTCCGGATGCGATGACCTTGTGGTCGTCGTATGCGCGCGCCGACAACTGCAATTTCTGGAACCCGTTCTCGCCGGATCGCTCGTCCTACGAGTGTTCGGCGTTCCTGCTGCGGCCCACCGGGATCAACCTGACCAACGCCTGGGCCTACGGCATGTTCTGCAATTTCTTCCTCACGGCGATTCCGGTGGTGGTGTTTCGGCGCATGCCGCTGACCATTTTCGGCACCCTGTGCCTGTGGGGCATCGTGCGCTCGTTCTTCCTGGAGAACCTGACCAAGGAAATCATCGTGTCGGTGGCGGTGTTGAGCATTCTGCTCAGCGCATTGACGCGCAAATATCGCGGCGGTTTTTTCCTCTCGGCGGTGATTTACGGTGTGCTGATCCGGCCCTACTGGATTCTGTTTTCGCTGTCGTGGGTCGGCGTCTGCGTGATGAAAAAGTACGTCTCGCGTTTCACCTTCTTTCTGATGCTGTTCCTGTTTTATCTGGCGGTAGCCATGGCCATTCAGCTGGCGCTGGGCTTTCCGGTGTCGTCGATCCGGGCGAGCAACAACGAGCTGCGCACGGCGGGCGAGGAGGGCTCGAAGTCGCTGATCGTCTCGTGGCTCAGCGGCAGCGACTTCGTCTCCCAGGCGCTGGATTCGATGATCATTTTCTTCCGCCTGTCGTTCCCGGTTGAGCTGATTCTGCTGTCCGGGCCGGGGCAGGTGATCTTCGTTGCGCTGATGATCATGACCGCGCTGCTGCTGTTCAAAGTCATCACTTCGACCGACTACAAGGGCGCGCCGATCCAGACCAAACCCAAGGAACTGATCGCGATTCCGCTGGCGTTTCTGTTGGTGCAAGGCTTGTTCGAGCCGGACTTCGGCTCCTTCGCCCGCCACTTCTCGATGGTGGTGCCGGTGTTGTTCGTCGGCCTGGGCTTGATGCTGCGCGCGAACAAACCGGTGCAGGTCGAATCAAGAATTCTCACTTAAGGCAGGTGCTCTATGTCGAGCAAGAAAAAATCCCTGGAGATCGAAACCCTGCGCGGCCTGGCGTGCCTGCTGCTGGTGCTCTATCACGTCATCGGCCCGCTGGGCGGCGGCTTGAAGATCGACATCGGCTCGCCGTTCCGGGTCATCGCCGACTCGATGGTGTACGTGCGCATGCCGCTGTTCACGTTCATCTCCGGCTACATCTATTCGATCTACAAGATTCGCGGCAATGACTTTTCCGCCTTCTTCGTCGGCAAAGTGCGGCGGTTGATCGTGCCGCTGTTCTGCGTCGGCGTGCCGTTCTCGGTGCTGCAAGCGGTGGGGCCGGGGGTGAACAAGGACGTCGGCGTGATCGACGCGTTGTTGTCGTTCTGGGTGCCGATCAACCACTTCTGGTTTCTGCAGGCGGTGTTCAGCATTTTCATCTTCGTCGGCCTGCTGGAGTGGCGCGGCCTGCTGCGTTCGGCGACGCGGCTGTATGGCTTGTTTGCGTTTGCGGCGGTGTTGTTCCTGCTGCCGCCGTTGCCGTTGGATGCGTTCGGTATCAACGGTGCGATTTATCTGCTGCCGTTTTTTGTTGCAGGGATGATCGGTCAGGAAAATGTCGATGTTTTGAAGCAGCGTTTCAAAGTGATCGGGCCGCTGTTGTTTGTGCTGATCTCGCTGACGCTGTTGTATGTCGCGGCGATTGATCGTGAGCTGATTGTCGATCGCCGCAGCCTGATTGGTTTGGCGGTGGGGTGCGTGTCTTGCATCGCGTTGCTGTCGAGTGACATGCGCTCGAAAGCGCTGACCTGGCTCGGTGGATATTCCTATGCGATTTTCCTGTTTCATGTTTTGTTCGCGGCGACCTCGCGCTTTGTCCTCGGGCGCCTCGGCGTGAAGGATGAGAGCTTGCTGGTGCTGGGTGGTCTGAGTTGTGGATTGCTCGGGCCGGTGCTGTTGGCGATGGTGTTCAGTCGTTTCAACTTCACTTCGGTGCTGTTCCTTGGCGAGCGCGCGGCGAAGAAAAAAGCACCGGTGATTGTCGCTCCGGTGGTGCAGACGCAGAACAGCTGAAAGCTTCGCGAGCAGGCTCGCTCCCACAGAGGTTGTGTGAATTGCACAAGGTCTTTTGTGGGAGCGAGCCTGCTCGCGAAGGGGCCATCCCGGACAAAGGAAATATTCAATGATGCCAGTAGACGCCCCTCAACCCGTCGCCACCACGGCCATCACGGTAGACGATGCCCGCCAGCGCTTTGCGCAGTGGCGCGAGGGCAAGGCGGGCAAGGTGTTGGCGGTTTCGGTGATCGGCGACAGCTACACCGCCGGGCAGGATTTCTACCTGAACAAACTGGTGCAGCGAGTGGCCGCCGAGGTGGGTTTCGCCGGCCCCGGTTACGTCGGTTTCAACCACGGCGCGGCGCTGGGCGGCACGCATTTCAAATACACCCGCAGCAGCGACAAATACTTCGGTGGCGGCTGGAAGGTTTCCGAGCTGGGCCAGGCCAGTCCGGACAGTCGCACGATCAGCGGCAAGCCGGGCGCCTGGTTGCAAGTCGATACCAGCCCTTCGCCGCGCATCGATACCACGGTCACTCAGGCGAAACTGTTGTATCTGGGCAATGGCGAGTCCGACGAGCTGCGCTATCGCTGGTCGCCCCTGCAAGACTGGCAACCGTTGAAACTCGCAGGCTCAGGCGTTCAGGAAGTCGCGCTAGCGGGCGTTCCATCAGCCGCAGACTGGTCATTCAGACTGGAAGTGGTGAAGGGCGCGCCCACGTTGTTCGGCCTTTGGATGACGAATGATGAGAAGGGCATTCGGGTGTCGAAACTGGCGGCCTCCGGCGCGGCATCGGCGGATTTCTACCACGCCGATCGACAGTGGCAGACGCAATGGAAAGCCGTGGTGTCGAAGATCCCGGCCGACGTTTACCTGATCATGCTCGGCGGCAACGATCAGGGCTTCGGCGTCAAACCTGCGCAGTATCTGCATAACGTTCAGGGTCTGGTGAGCATGCTGCGCGAGATTCAGCCGGCGGCGAGCATCAACCTGATCATGCGTCAGGACACCACGCGCTCCAGCGCTTATCCGATGTCGGCCTATGCGCAGGTGCTCGAGCCGTGGGCGCGTGAACAGCAGCTCGGTTTTGCCAACCTGCAATGCGCGTTTGGCCCCGACGTCAAACGCTACGCCAGCGCGATGATCGGCCCGGACAAGATTCATCCGTTGCCGGCAACAGGCGGGAAGGTGATTGCCGATTATTTTTATCGCTGGATAAGTGGTACGAGTACCGGTTGCGACGACTCGCCACCATGATCGTTCCCACGCGCAGCAAAGGAATGCCGCCCGGGACGCTCCGCGTCCCTCCGCAGCGTGACGCAGAGCGTCACTGGATGCATTCCCACGCGGAGCGTGGGAACGATCAATGCTGACTGTGCCGCCGCCTTCGCGAGCAGGCTCGCTCCCACAATGGATTGGCGTGACGCCAGGGTGATCAGGCGTCGCGCTTGAAGGCGTCGATGAGCCCCAACAGTTCGTCAAGCTTGCGCGGCATCAACCGCGCATCACAGCGGGTCTCGACGTTAATGATGATCGCCGGATCGTTGCAGCAGATGCGCACGCGAAAACGCCAGTCGCTGAAGATCACCTTCAGGCCATCGCGGTCATCCATTTCCAGCGCCTGTTCGCCATACAGCGCCTTCAGGTGCGCGAGTAGCGGATAGGGATCACGCAGCGGCCGGCGAATATCGCCGGACGCAGGAAACACACCGATCCGCTCCACCAGCAGAATCGTGCCCAGCCAGGTCTCGTTGGCGCTGGGCAGCGGTTGATGGCGCGACAACCAGCTCATCACCCCGAGGTTGCCCACCTCACGTTCAATCTCTGTCGAATGTTGTGCAATGTTCATGGTTGCCTGCCTCTGGTGGTGGGGAGCCGTCTCAGCGGCCCTTGAGGTACACGTTGTCGTAGCAGAAATTGGTCGCTTGCAAGTAACCCTCGGCATCGCCGCAATCAAAGCGCAGGCCTTTGAATTTGTAGGCCAGCACGCAGCCGTTCTGCGCCTGTTTCATCAGTGCGTCGGTGATCTGGATTTCGCCGCCCTTGCCCGGTTCGGTGTCGGCAATCAGGTCGAAGATGTCCGGGGTGAGGATGTAGCGCCCGATGATCGCCAGGTTCGACGGCGCGTCCTGCGGCGCCGGTTTTTCCACCATGTTGTTGACCCGGTAGATACCCTCGGAAATCAGCTCACCGGCAATCACGCCGTACTTGTGGGTCTGGTCGGCCGGGACTTCCTGGATGGCGACGATCGAGCAGCGGAATTTCCTGTACAGCTGGATCATCTGCGACAGCACACCATCGCCTTCGAGGTTCAGGCACAGGTCGTCGGCCAGCACCACGGCAAACGGCTCGTCGCCGATCAATGGGCGGCCGCTGAGAATGGCGTGGCCCAGGCCTTTCATTTCCACCTGACGGGTGTAGGAGAAGGTGCAGGTGTCGATCAGCTCGCGGGTGCCGGCGAGGAATTTCTCTTTTTCGGTGCCGCGAATCTGGTGCTCGAGTTCGTAGCTGATGTCGAAGTGGTCTTCCAGCGCGCGCTTGCCCCGGCCGGTGACGATGGCCATGTGTTGCAGGCCGGCGTCCCGCGCTTCTTCAACGGCGTATTCGATCAACGGCTTGTTGACGATCGGCAGCATCTCTTTCGGCATGGCTTTGGTCGCCGGCAAGAAACGCGTGCCGTAGCCGGCAGCGGGGAACAAACATTTACGAATCATAAAAGTATCCTGGACAGTCATGGAACACAGGCGACGGTTGCGCACCACAAAGTGGCGGCAAGTTTCAATGATTATTGAAGGCTTACTTTAATACCCGAGTCAGGTTGTTGCTGGCAATTAGTTGCGCTGTTAAAAAGTGCTAATGTTATGAGATGTCGACTACTTGGTTATTAGTTATTTTTAGTCGGTATCTGTCGATAGTGATAAGTGTCCAGGGAGTGCTAATAAGTATCCGTCAAACAGTTTGACCGGCAAAAATAATTATTGCCAGTGGTTGAACTAAATTTGTTTGAGGTTGTTGTCGCCCTGTTTGTGTGAATTGCTCCGCATATCCACCAGGCATGGCTTGACACGCTACCGGGTATTTATTCAATGACGGACCGCGCTATGAAGATTCTGGTAACGGGTGGTGCCGGCTATATCGGCTCGCATACCACACTTGCATTGCTTGAGGCAGGTTATGAAGTTGTCGTTCTGGATAATCTTTGTAACAGCAGCGACGCAGCACTTCACGCCGTTGAAGCCATTTGCGGCAAAAGTGCATGGATGATTCGCGGCGATGTCTGCGATCGGCCGCTGCTCGACCGGATTTTCCGCGAGCATCAGATCGACGCCGTGCTGCATTTCGCCGGGCTCAAAGCCGTGGGCGAGAGTGTCCGCAAGCCGCTCGAATACTACGAAACCAACGTCGGCGGCAGCATCACCCTGTGTCAGGCGATGGCGGCGGCGGGGGTGTTCCGGCTGGTGTTCAGTTCCTCGGCGACGGTGTACGGCGAGCCTGAAGAGATGCCGATTCGCGAGGATTTTCCGACGGGCAATCCGACCAATCCCTACGGCCAGTCCAAGCTGATCGTCGAGAACGTGCTGCGCGACCTGAGCCTCGCCGAGCCGCGCTGGAGCATCGCGCTGCTGCGCTATTTCAACCCGATCGGTGCCCACGCCAGCGGGCACATGGGCGAAGACCCCAACGGCATCCCGAACAATCTGGTGCCGTATATCAGCCAGGTCGCGGTCGGCAGCCTGCGCGAGCTGTCGATCTTCGGTAACGATTACCCGACCGCCGATGGCACCGGCGTGCGCGATTACATCCATGTCGTTGATCTGGCGGATGGGCATTTGAAAGCGTTGCAGTCGATCAGCGAGCGCACCGGCATTCACACCTGGAACCTCGGCACCGGCGATGGCTACAGCGTGCTGCAAGTGCTGCATGCCTTCGAACAGGCCTGCGGGCGGCCGGTGCCGTACCGGATGATGCCGCGCCGCGCCGGTGATATCGCCGAGAGTTTTGCCGATGCTTCGAAAGCGGCGAAAGAACTCGGCTGGAAAGCCACGCGCAACTTGCAGGACATGGTCGCCGACACTTGGCGCTGGCAATCGAATCATCCCAATGGTTATTCGCGATGATGGCCATTTAGTCCGATGTTAGTTTCAGTCAGGTTGTTAGATAACGTCGGGAAATTACACTGGCAATGCCATTTGCAAATCCGTAGATATAAACCTGCCGTTCGACTTTAGCAGTTGCACAGGACTGTGAAAGAACAACGGATCTTGTTCGCGCTCTTTGCGGACTTGAAAGCTACCAGCTCTGACACAGATCTGTTTTTTAACAGTTCGAATGTTAGAAAGGAGTTGTTATGAAAAAAGTGATGGCAGTTGCCCTGTTGACGATGTTGAGCAACTGGGCTGCCGCCGCTGAAGCGCCGTTGACAGCGGTAACCAATGTAGGTGGCAGTGTGGCGGCTTCGCAAGCGCCCGCGGCCAGTACTGCAATGGTTGCCAGTGCTGTAGCGGCGTCCAACAGCGGTGGCAGTGCCAACGGCGGTACCACCGGTACGACGGGTACCACCGGTACAACCGGCACGCATAACTAACAGGAACATTTGTTAGTGCAGTACAGAGTCGCCCGACGCAAGTCGGGTGACTTTGTTTTTTGGATTCGCCCTTGAATAGCGTAGTGCCATTATGACTCGTAGTGTTTATCTTTTAATGTTGGCAAGTCTCGCTTTGCAAGGTTGCATGTTTTCCCCCGGCCAGTACCTGAGCACCAGCGATATCACCCGCCAGGGTGCCAGCGAAAGCAGTCGGGTCGAGCTGATTCCGATCACCCCGAAGCTGATCGCCATGAACCGCGCCACGCAGAAGCGTGAGTCGCTGCCGGCGGAACTGCTGGTGACGCCGGCGGAATATCGCATCGGCAACAACGACGTGCTGTACATCACCGTCTGGGATCACCCGGAGCTGACTGCCCCCTCCGGCGCGCAACAACAGATCGATGCCAACGGCCGTCTGGTGCGCTCCGATGGCACGCTGTATTACCCGTTCATCAAGGAAGTCCAGGCGGCCGGCCGGACTATCCAGCAACTGCGCGCGGACATCGAACAGCGTTTGTCGGCATTCATCGCCGAGCCGCAGGTCGACGTCGCGGTGTTGCGCTTCGCCAGCCAGAAAGTCGTGGTCACCGGCGCCGTCACGAAGGCCGGCCCGCAAGCGATTTCGACCAATCCGCTGAGTGTGGTCGAAGCCCTCGGTTCCGCTGGCATCGACACCAATAACGCCGACTTGTCGGGCCTGCTGCTGACGCGCAACGGGCGGGTGTATCCGCTCAATCTCGACACGCTCAATCAGCAGGATTCCGAACTGCAGAACGTCTACCTCAAGGGCGGCGATCAGCTGTATCTGCCGTACAACGACAACAAGCGCATCTACGTCATGGGCGAGGTCAACCAGCCGCGCGCGCTGAGCTTCAAGACCGCAACCATGAACCTGTCCGACGTGCTCGGTTCGGTCGGTGGCCTGAGTCAGACCAGTTCCAACGGCAACGCGGTGTACGTGATTCGCGGCGTGGAAAATCTCGACGTCGAGCCGGCGAAGATCTATCAGCTCGAAGCCGAATCGCCGACCGCCATGGCGCTGGCCTCGCACTTTCAGGTGCGGCCGCAGGATGTCGTCTACGTCGGCCCGGCCAACGTCACTCGCTGGAACCGTTTCATCAGCCAGTTGGTGCCGTCGGCGTCGATTGTCGGCACCGGAGCTTCGGCAGCGAAGAACTGGAGCGAATACAGCAACAACAGCAAATAAGGCCGCCCGACTGTGAACCTATTGAAAGTGGGCGTCTGCCTGATGGCGGCCTCGTTGCTGTGCGGCTGTAACCCGCTGATGAGCGCATCGCTGAACAACCTCAAAGCCGCCGTCGTCGGCCCCGACGAGGTTGATGTGACAGCGGCCGAAGTCGCCGGGGTCAACTACCCGCAACTGAAACTGACCACGCCATCCGGCTCAGGTGTACTGGCGCTGGTGCGCGAGCGCGAAGACCTGCAATTCTGGGTCGCCTCCGGCAAGCAGGTTTTGCTGCTGCGCGATGGCCTCGCCGTGCGCAGCATCGGCCTCGGCCTGCAAGGCGATCTGGATGGCACGCGGCTGGCCGATGACTCGCCGTTCAAGCAAGGCCTGCATCACGTCGCCGACGGTTTCACCACACGGCGCTGGATCGATCTGTACAAAGGCCAGGAAGTCGGCGTGATCGTCAACAGCCGCTTCTCGCGCCGCGCCACCGAAACCCTGGACATTCTCGACAAGCCTTACTCGGTGCTGCGCATCGATGAACAGATCGACGCCCCAGCCATCGGCCTCAGCGCGACTAACCGTTACTGGGTCGACCCGCGGGACGGTTTCATTCTGCAAAGCGAGCAACAACTGACCTCGCAACTGCGCGTGAAGCTGGTGCAATTGACTCCTGACCGCAGGCATCTGCCGTGAAGCGCTTAAGCCTGATCGCGGCGGGTCTTTTGCTGATCGCAGGGGCGAGTCAGGCCGCCGTCACTGTGTCCGGCGACGTCGCCAATCCCGGTCCGATCGCATTGCCGCCGGGTGGACGCCTGTTCGATGTGATCAGCGAAGCCGTGCCCAATGCCGAAGGCTATTGGCTGGCGGGCGGCTTGTTGCGCCAGTCGCTGGTCGAGGAACAGACACGGCTCAAGGTCGGCGTGTTGTTCGATCTCGAGGTGCTGCAACGCATGGCAACGCTGTTCGATCGGCCAAGCCGCGCGGCACTGGCACAGCGGGTTGCTGAAGAAGTCCGACAAATGCCAGTGACCGGACGGCAGATCGCTGACCTCGATCCGGTGGCGGTGGAAGTCGGCTTCGCGCGCAACATTCGTCTGGATGACGGCGATCGGCTGATCTATCCGAAACGGGTTGATGAAGTGCAGGTGTTGGGCGCGGTCACCGAGCCATGCCACTTGCCCTATCAGCCGTTGCAAGAGGCGCGCGAATATCTCGAAGGCTGCTCGATTCTCGACGATGCCGAGGCCGATTACCTGTGGTTGATCCAGCCCAACGGCGTTTCGCGGCGCGTCGGCATCGCGCACTGGAATCGCGAGTCCGGGCAGTTTCCGGTGGCCGGAAGCAGGATTCTGGTACCGATAAAAAATGATGATCTTGATCCGCCTCTTCCTGAATTGAATCAGCAGTTGGCCGAATTCATTGCCACGCAGCTGGCCGAGGTGGTTCGTTGAAGTTACGTTTTGCAGCTGTGTTGTTATTGCCCTGCGGTCTGGCTCACGCCGAGTCGCGTATCACCCAGAATGACTTCGGTGGCGCCGGTCTGTTGCAGACGCCGACGGCGCGCATGGCCCCGGCCGGCGAGCTGAGCGTCAATGCCAACCGCACCGATCCCTACAGCCGCTACAGCGTGTCGTTGCAACCGCTGGACTGGCTCGAAGGTTCGTTTCGCTACACCGCGATCACCAACCGGCCGTACGGCTCGGAGGCCCTCAGCGGCAGTCAAAGCTACAAGGACAAGGCGGTCGACGCCAAGGTACGCCTGTGGCAGGAAAGCCACTGGGCGCCGGAAGTGGCGCTGGGCTTTCGAGATATCGGTGGTACCGGTTTGTTCTCCAGCGAATTCTTCGTCGCCAACAAGCGCTTCGACAATTTCGACTTCAGCGCCGGCATTGCCTGGGGCTACATCGGTAATCGCGGCGACTTGGACAACCCGCTGGGCTACGTCAGCAATCGCTTCGACACGCGCCCGGCGCTGGAAGGCACCGGCGACGTCAACTCCGGCTCATACTTTCGTGGCAAGCCTTCGCTGTTCGGTGGCGTGAGCTACCAGACGCCTTGGGATCGGCTGAGTCTGAAGCTTGAATTCGAAGGTAACGACTACAAAAACGAGCCGAAGGACAACGAGATCAAACAGGACTCGCCGATCAACCTCGGCGCGGTGTTCAAGGTGACCGATTCGATCGACTTGAGCGCCGCGTGGGAGCGGGGCAATACGGCGATGTTCGGCGTGACCTTTCACACCAATTTCGTCAGCCGCAAGGCGCCGGCCAAGACCTACGATCCGACCCCCGAACCGTTGCCGGCGAAGGCGCCGACGACCTCGATGGAACAGGTCAACTGGGCCGATGTGTCGCGGCGTTTGCAGCAGAATGCCGGGTACAAGGTCGAGCGCATCAGCCAGCGCGATTCCGAATTGATCGTCTATGGCGAGCAGCAGCGTTATTTCCATTCGTCCAAAGCCGTTGGCCGCGCGAGCCGGATTCTCGACAACAGCGTCAACGACGACATCGACTGGTTCACCGTGGTCAACAAGCGCTACGACTTGCCGCTGGAAGAAACCAGCCTGCCGCGCCAGACCTTTCGCGAAGTGATCAACAACGAGGAACCCTTGGAGGCGCTGCACCGCACCACCGAAATCAACCCGGCGATGCCGCACAACGAGAAAACCCTCTACACCGAAGCGCCGCAGCATTTCAGCTATGGCGTGGGTCTGGGCTTCAAGCAGAACGTCGGCGGCCCGGATGGTTTGCTCTATCAATTCAGTGCTGATGCGGACGCGGAATATCGCTTCAACCGCAACACCTGGTGGAGCGGTTTGCTCAGCGCCAACCTGGTCAACAACTTCGACAAATTCGTCTACGACGCGCCGAGCGGATTGCCCCGCGTGCGCACGGATCTGCGCCAGTATCTGACCACGTCAAACACGACCATGCCGTTGTTCCAGCTCAGCCATGCCGAGCAGTTGGATAAAGACCTGTACGGCATGGTGTACGGCGGTTATCTGGAATCAATGTTTGCCGGTGTCGGCGCGGAAGTGTTGTTCCGCCCGACCGGCGAGCGCTGGTCGCTGGGCGCGGACCTGAACTGGGTGCGCCAGCGTGATTTCGATCAGGGCTTTGCCTTGCGCGATTACTCGGTCGTGACCGGGCATATCACCGGCTATACCGACCTGCCTTTCGACACGCTGGCGGCGGTCAGTGTCGGTCGCTATCTGGCCGGAGACTGGGGCACCACCGTGGACATCTCGCGTGAGTTCTTCAACGGCGTGCGCGTCGGTGCCTGGGCAACCATCACCACGGCCAGCAGCGCGGAATATGGTGAAGGTAGTTTCGACAAAGGCCTGTACCTGTCGATCCCGTTCGACGAAATGATGAGCATGTCGACCATGCGCCGCGCCAACCTGGTCTGGGCGCCACTGACCCGAGATGGCGGCGCCAGACTGAGCCGCAGCTATCAACTGCACTCGATGACGGATAGCCGGGAAGGGGACATGTTCTATCGCAACTTCGAGAAGATTACCGAGTAAGCGCTGGTCTGTGGGAGCGAGCCTGCTCGCGAAGGCGCCGGCGCATCCAACATCTTCATCGCCTGGCACACCGCTTTCGCGAGCAGGCTCGCTCCCACAGGGGGTTGTGTTACAGCACAGTTTTCGACCCGAACCCTGATCCCTGTGGGAGCGAGCCTGCTCGCGAAGGCGCCGACACATTCAACATCGCCATCGCCTGACACACCGCTTTCGCGAGCAGGCTCGCTCCTACACTTAATCGGCGTCACGCCACACATCCTGGTCATCACCCGAATCCCTGTGGGAGCGAGCCTGCTCGCGAATGGTCCGGCACATCCAACGTCTCCATCGCCTGACACACCGCTTTCGCGAGCAGGCTCGCTCCCACGGGGGCGCACCTGTAGTCGATACTGGTTACCCAAATCCCGCCCACAAAAAAGGGGACTTTCGTCCCCTTGTGATCTGCAGCGCTGAACCTCAGTAAATATCCTTCGACAACAACGTAAACGGCGTCTTCACCAGGATCTTCAGATCCAGCCACAACGACCAGCTGTTGATGTACTGCAGGTCGATCTCGACACGCTTCTGCATCTTGTCAATGGTGTCGGTCTCACCGCGGCAGCCACTGATCTGTGCCAGGCCAGTGATGCCCGGTTTGATTCGGTGACGGGCCATGTAAGCGAGGATCTTGCCCGAGTAGTAATTGTTGTGCGCCACCGCATGCGGCCGTGGACCTACCAGCGCCATGTGCCCCTGCAACACGTTGAACAGTTGCGGCAACTCATCCAGGGAAGTGCGGCGAATAAAACGGCCTACTGCGGTAATGCGCGAGTCATTGCGGCTGGCCTGTTTCACTTCGCGGTCATCGTGGACACGCATCGAGCGGAATTTCCAGACCTTGATCACCTTGCCGTTCCAGCCATGGCGGTCCTGCTTGAAAAACACCGGGCCGGGCGAGTTGAGTTTTACCGCCAGAGCGATGATCAACAGCAGCGGACTGAGCGCGATGATCGCCAGGAATGCCACGGTTTTCTCAACCAGACTCTTGCTTAGAGCAGCGGTGGGGCGGCTGGTCAGCGGGCTTTCGTTGAGGTAAATCGCCGGCAGGCCGTCCACGACTTTCACCGAATGATTGAGCAGGGTCAGGCTGTTCAAGTCCGGCACCCACACCACATCGACGTTGGCGCCGAGCAAATCGACATACATCGCTTCGATTTTCGCGGCTTCGCACAGCGGCAGGGTAATGTAGAGGCGGCGAATGTCGTGGGCTTCGATCAGCTCAAGCAACTCGTCCTGAGCGCCAACGACACGCGGTGCGTCGGAAGCGAGGACCGGTTTGTCACCGTTGCTGACCAGACCGATCAGCGGCAGGTTTTCCAGTTGGCTGAGCTTTTTCGCCAGGCCCAACGCCAATTCGCCAGTACCGACGATCAACGTCCGGTGTTCGCTTTTACGCGAACGCTGGTAGTACTTGGAAAACGCATGCAGCGGCGCGTAGAGGAACGCCTGACCGAGGAAGCCATACACCGCCCAGCTCAGAATCACCTGACGGGAAAACAGCTCATCGGCCTGGCAGACAAACGCGATGCACGCCAGCGCGGCCATGGTCATCGACCAGCCCATGAACAAGCGGCCGAGGCCGGTCAGGTAGTTGTCGCGTTTGCGATAAACGCCGCTGAATGTGTAAGCCGGCACCGACGCCAGGACGGCGAGGGTGGCGCACATTCGGTAGTAGAACGCGACGGTGCCGGTGTGCTGTTCAGCGAGAATGAACAGCAGCGTCACAACGAAAGCCTGTGCCAGCGCCCATTGGCCCCAAAAGGTCAGTCCCTTGAGGCCCGTGCTTCGATTAATACTGAGAGAAAGATCCATACGATATCCCCAAAAGACGTCCATTCAGGTTTCAACAGTTGAAAGCCGAGTTGTTATGCAGACTTATTGTTTTTGTTTTAGCGAGTGTCTTGAGGTAACAACATCGAGAGCCGAACTGTCGTCAGCCAATAGACTAAGTTATTGCCGGGAATGGTGTCTGACGAGTTCTAACAAGATGGCACAGTGCCAACTTTTTAATATTTAAATAGAAGGTTGTTAGAAAAGGTCGTAGAGCGGGGGATGAAAAAGCGGGGACGTATTTGTTACTGTTGAAGGGTGGAGGCAGGGAAGCTTTTATCGAATCAGGGAGGGTAAACCCAAACAGAGTGCTCTTCTTGTTGTTGTAGTCGCACTTTATATCTGTTTGTCTCGGTTTGAAGGTCGTCTTCGGTTACGCAACGACTTCTTGAATCAGGCAATATCCGCGATTTCTTACGGCTCGGAACAATCGCTCGCCATTACTTGCGCTCTTGAATTTATCCTGCAATCGGCTCAGGCACATTTCCAGGCCACGGTATTGCTCGGGTTCCCGACCAATGCTGATGATCAGGTCATCACGACTGACCACGCGCTCTTCATGGCTCAGCATTTTCCTGACCAGAGCGGTTTCCAGGCCAGTCAGGCTGATCGCAACATTGTCCTTGAGCAACACGCCTTGTTCATCGTCGAGATGCCAGGTATCGCTGCAAGGCTCAGTGCTCTCGCTGACATTGGAGATATGAGCGCGTTCTGCACTGCGGGTCGGGAAGCTTTGAAACGGATTGTCTGTTTGCGCGGCTCGCCATTCATTTTCAAGAGTGGCCAGTATGCGTTGAGTATCATGTTCGATACTGCGCGCAACATTCTTTCGGCTGAGGCTTGGGTAACTGAACTCCATGACCATCGGGGCGGAAGAGGGCGAAGCAACACCTTCAACAAACATTTGTGCCTGCGACGTGCCAAACGAATTGAAACGCTCACTGGACAAGATGCTTTCCAGTTCACGTTGCGACGTTGTGCTGTGCGTCACAACAACAAAATATTTTCTGGGGAGGGTTGTACTCGTTTCCATGTCTCTCTCCTAAATACACACCAAAATTGGCTAAAAGATAAATCGGCAGGCGAGCAATGACTTCCTCGGAAGTAATCGTAGGCAGGGTTCTGGCCGAAAATGGCCATCGATAAATTCCACTCGATCTGCTGCTATGTTATGGAGTTTTATTGTTATGTGGCGTGATGCCGTGCTCATTCAAGTGCTTGAGTTTTAATAAGTATGAGGCGCAATTGGAACGATATGGCTGCATCAGACGATCCTTCGTACGTATGCAAAAGGGAAGACTGCCCGAGACTCAGGCAGTCGATATCAGGCCCCGCATCAGGCGATAGCCGTAGCCGCGGATGCTCTGAATCGCGTTTGTACCATACATGTCCTTGATTTTTCCACGCAAGCGACTGATTGATTTTTCCAGTGCCCGAGGGTCGTAGAAATTGGCGTTGAGGCCCATGATGCTGGCGATTTCATCATGACTCAGAATGTGATTGCCGGTGTGCGCAAAGGCCTCGAGGATCTTCATTTCGGCGAAAGAAATATCCAGTTTGCGCCGACTGTCCATCAGGCAGATCCGCGTCGGATCAAGCGTGAGATTGATATCTCGTAGCCAGTCTTCGCTGTTGAAGAACTCCGCCAGCAAGTCTTCGCTGTCATCGCTTAATGTGTTGAGCTTGATACAGGCATCCGCCCCGGCGAGGAAATACTTGATTCTGTTGACGGCACCGCGGCCGGTGACAATTGCGCAAATAAGCGGCTTCAAGTTGTCATCGCGCAGGGTCTGCACCAGGGCCAGATTTTCTTCGATGGCTTGTGGACTATCGATGATGACGAAAATGGCGCGATAGGAACCTATGTAGCCGTGCTGCTTATATGAACTAGTGAAAGCACCTGTTTCCAGGATCATATCGGACTGCAGGTGCTTTGCGATCAGCGATCTGAAATGATCAGCCACACCCAGTGTACGACCCAGCGCAAGAACACCGGATTCATCATTTGTCGGGCGCGGACTTCTCGTCGCCAAGTTCCCTGAGAGCATCATGCGTTGACTCGAATTAGGTGCTGACATCGGGATGTTAAAGCACCGGTTCTCATCTGTGACTGACAATTGGTAACATTTGCGCGGATTTTACACGTATCTCCCGAGTTTTCTAACAATAACTAAGCTTTTCAGGCTTTTAGTTGATTTTCTCGGGCTTGTGAACTAACGCGTAGGTGATGGCTATATGCAATGGTGCCACTATTTTGAGCTTGTGGCGATGGCTTTGTCTATGTCCTTTTGCCATTGATTGGCCATGTCAACAATGTGTGAGGTTGATCACACTTCATATCTGAACTGAAATATTTGTTGTAATAGATGTAATTTTTTTCCGTTTAGTTCGTCGGCCGACGATTACTAACATGACTTGAGTGTGGCAGTCCGTTAGACCTATTCTTCGAAATCAAAAGATCGCAGCCTTCGGCAGCTCCTACATGGAAACCCAAATGTAGGAGCTGCCGAAGGCTGCGATCTTTGGATCTTCATATGCGCCAATTGTGTAACTCAGATACTCAACCCCTGAGTGTTATTGACTGGTCGCTCACCCTGAGTGCTCTGACGGAGGATTAATGGATTTCTGGACCCTTTTCCAAGTGTTGATATTAGGCGCGGTAGAAGGCTTGACCGAGTTCTTGCCCATCTCGAGTACCGGCCACCAGATTATTGTCGCCGACCTGCTCGAGTTTGGCGGCGAACGCGCGATGGCGTTCAACATCATTATTCAACTGGGGGCCATTCTTGCTGTGGTCTGGGAGTTTCGTCCGAAGATCTTCGAAATCGTCAAAGGCCTGCCCACCGAACGCAACGCGCAACGTTTCACCCTTAATCTGCTGATCGCGTTTTTCCCGGCCGTTATCCTCGGCGGGTTATTCGCCGACGCGATTCATGAATACCTGTTCAACCCGATCACCGTTGCGGTGGCCCTGGTTGTTGGCGGCATCGTCATGTTGTGGGCCGAACAGCGCAGCCATGTAGTCAGCGTCGAACATGTCGACGACATGCGCTGGTCCCACGCGTTGAAGGTCGGTTTCGTACAATGCCTGGCGATGATTCCCGGCACCTCGCGCTCCGGCTCGACCATCATCGGCGGGCTGCTCTTCGGCCTTTCGCGCAAAGCCGCCACCGAGTTCTCGTTCTTCCTCGCCATGCCGACCATGGTTGGTGCCGCCGTTTATTCCGGCTACAAATATCGCGACCTGTTCCAACCCAACGACCTGCCAGTCTTCGCCCTCGGCTTCGTCACCGCGTTCATCTTCGCCATGATCGCCGTGCGTGGCCTGCTGAAATTTATCGCCAACCACAGCTATGCCGCGTTCGCCTGGTATCGGATCGCGTTTGGTTTGTTGATTCTGGCGACGTGGCTGTTTGGATGGGTCAACTGGACCGCCGCAGCGGCTGCCTGATCACTGCGCGCTGATCAACGCGGCCACGGCGAGATCGTTTAACGTCGAATCCGACGACTCCTGACGAAAGCGCTGCAAGGCCGAGGTGAAATACGCGGCTTGCAGCATGCCGTCGCTGGCCAGATAGAGCCGCGCGTCTTCTTGCTCCTCAGCAGAGTAAACACGTTTGTGACTGTCGGTCGTTTCCTGGCTAGACGAAATAGGTGCGAGGATTAAAGACACCAAAGTGAAGCCGGAAAGCTGCGTCACCTCCCACGGCGTATCGGTACGGCCCATGCAAAAGCCATCGCAGTGCGCATAAACGTCGGAAGTGAAGCTGAACAAGGCGAGGAGGGTGAAACGCTTGAAACCTGAAAAAGTAAACGCGGGCATAAACAAAAGACATCCTGTCAGTACATCAAAATACCGGGCAACGCTCATGCGCCGCCCGCACACTCAAACCATCAATCAACGCCCTTCAAGCAACTCAGCCGCCTGATCCAGCAACGCCAGCGGATCCTTGGCCTTGTGAATATCCACCGACAACAACTGACGAAACTTGCGCGCCCCGGGGAACCCTGTGCCCAGGCCCAGCACATGCCGAGTGATGTGATGCATCGCACCACCGGCCAGCAAATGCTCGGCGATATAAGGCCGCAACTGCGCCAACGCCTCAGCCCGACTGATCACCGGAGCGGTACTGCCGAACAGTTGCTGATCGACCTCCGCTAGCAGATAAGGATTGTGATAAGCCTCACGCCCCAACATCACGCCATCGAACGTCTGCAGATGCTCATGGCAGGCCTCCATGGTCTTGATCCCGCCGTTCAGCACAATCTCCAGCTCCGGAAAATCCGCCTTCAACTGCGCCGCCACGTCATAGCGCAACGGCGGAATGTCGCGATTCTCCTTCGGCGACAACCCCTCGAGGATCGCAATCCGCGCATGCACGGTAAAACTCGTGCATCCGGCATCCCGAACAGTGCCGACGAAATCGCACAGCTCGGCATAACTGTCGCGCCCGTTAATGCCGATCCGGTGCTTCACCGTCACCGGAATCGACACCGCATCACGCATCGCCTTCACACAATCGGCCACCAACTGCGGATGCCCCATCAGGCACGCGCCGATCATGTTGTTTTGCACACGATCACTCGGGCAGCCGACGTTCAGGTTCACCTCGTCGTAGCCATGTTCCTGCGCCATGCGCGCGCAGGCGGCGAGATCGAGCGGAACACTACCCCCGAGCTGCAACGCGAGCGGGTGCTCGGCTTCGTTGTGACGCAGGAAACGTTCGTGATCGCCGTTGAGCAGAGCGCCGGTGGTGACCATTTCGGTGTAGAGCAGGGCGTTCTTCGATAGGAGACGTAGGAAGAAACGGCAATGGCGGTCCGTCCAATCCATCATGGGTGCCACACTGAAGCGTCGAGACGGCTCAGGCCGCGTATTCTCTGGCTTTGATCCTGTTTTTGCGGTGTTCATATTCAACGTGTTTTGTACCGATTTTCGGGGGTTTCGGGGCGTTTTTACCAAGCGGTTGGTACAATGTACCAACCGAAACAGGGCTTGTACCAATTCTCATGGCAACGATCAGATCACGCAAAAAGGCCGACGGCTCTACCAGCTACACAGCTCAGGTCCGCATCAACCGCGACAAAGTCACAGTCTACCAAGAGAGCCGGACCTTCGCCCGGAAACAGGCTGCCCAGGCCTGGGCGCGCAAGCGTGAATCCGAACTGGATGAACCGGGTGCGATCGAGCGGGCGAGCCGCAAAGGCGCCACCGCCAAAGAAATGATCGACCAGTACCTGCGCGAAGTTGAAAAGGCGCGGCCGCTGGGCAAAACCAAGAAGGCCACGCTCACGGCCATCGGCGCCAGCTACTTCGGCAAGCTCAATGACACCGACATCAATACGCAATGTTTGGTGGACTTCGCCCTGTGGCGAATGAGTAGCGAAGGTGGAGGCGTCCTGCCGCAAACCGCCGGCAACGACCTCGCGCACCTAGGCGCTGTACTGTCCATTGCTCGGGACGCATGGGGTTATCAGGTCGATCCGCTGGCCATGGCCGGCGCCCGGCGAGTGCTGCGCAAACTCGGCTACAACCTCAAGAGTCGCGAGCGGGATCGCCGTCCGACACTGGAGGAGCTGGGTAAGCTCATGACGCACTACGAGGAAATGCAGGCCCGGCGCCGAAGCGTTACCAATATGCTGAAGGTCGTCGGCTTCGCCTTGTTCTCAACCCGCCGTCTCGATGAGATTACGCGCATTCGCTGGGTGGACGTCGACGAGGCTGGCCAGCGAGTCCTGGTTCGGGACATGAAGAACCCCGGCCAGAAGATCGGCAACGACGTTTGGTGCTACTTGCCTGATGAAGCGTGGCAGATCCTCCAAACGATGCCTAAGGCCGGCGAAGACATTTTTCCGTACAGCCCTGAGTCTATTTCCACGTCCTGGGCGAAGGCCTGCAAGTTTCTGGAAATCGCCGACCTGCACTTTCACGACCTTCGGCACGAGGGTGTCAGCCGCCTGTTTGAAATGGACTGGGACATTCCGCGCGTGGCGAGCGTGTCGGGGCACAGAGACTGGAATTCGTTGCGACGCTACACCCACCTGCGCGGTAAGGGTGATCGGTATGTGGGGTGGGAGTGGCACGAAAAGATATTGAGGGCGCCCGTCCAACTGGGCGCCGCATCAATGAAGTGGCTCAAAAGGCGGGTTTTAAGCCGTTGAGCTGATTGTTTTCTTTCACCGCGGCGGCGCGCTGGAGGTCGAGGTAAGCCGCCAGGTCGCCGATGTGGATGCCCTTGGCAGACTTCTGGCTCGGCTCCAGTCGGGTGATCGGGATTTTGATCTGCCCACTCATCACCTTGCGCTGGAACATGTCCGGCGTCAGGTGTGTGAAGTAGTCCCGACACACCCGGTCAAGCGGGATAATCGCCTGGCCTTCGTACTGGGCCATAAGAATAAAAGCTGTGTTCATGATGCTCCCCTCACATCCGAAACGATTGATGAATGAACCTCGGCCGGGCTACTTCTTCCGCCGGCTTTGCGGCCTCCGTCTGGATCTCACAGACGAATCTGTGCCGTTGACGGTTGGTTGCGGTCAGGGCCTGGGTGAGTCCGGGAACAGCGTCGATGCACTTTTCATATGCCGTATCGCCAATCCAGTGTTGCGCTGGAAACACTTGGCAATCCGTCCGAGACGCATCCGCGCATAGGTACAGCAACAGGAAAACCGTCATAGCGCGGCCTGCTGCTGAGAGACGTTCGGTTCTATCTGTTTGAACATTTGCATGGCGCTTCTCCCTTTGCAGACGATGGGGAGTTGCAGCTCCCCGTTGTTCGCCCTGTGATTCGGTTCAGCGCGCGTAGCGCCGAGGTTTTTTGTTCTTCGCTTCAGCTCGCGCGGCCATCAACTCGGCCCACTCCGCAGACTTGCGCTGCTGCCTGATCCGGCTACACCGTTGATGCTTGCGGGTGGATCGGGCTTTGCCGCAAATGTCGCAGCAGCTGGGCAGATCCAGGCGATGACTGGCCATGGGCGGGCGGATGCGCGGAGGGTCGGGATTTGCGTTCATCGCGCCTCCGCGTTTGCCGCACCTACCGCGCCTACATTGATCGCCGTCAGCCGCAGCTCATCGAGGAATCTGCACATCTGCAACTGAGTCTGCCGCGTTCGATTTTTCGGGTTTTCACAGGTGTGCTTGACTGATTCCCTGAACTGTCTGAGTTGTTCCACCTCACGCAGCAGGGTGTCGAAGTCAGCGACGCCGATTTCCAGTGGCTTCGTGATAGCCTCTGTGCCGCTGCCACTTGGGTTTTGTGCTTGCATGGTGCTTCTCCTTTGGGGTGGTCGGTGGCGAGGGGTTGCAGCCCCTCGGCACCACTTTTTTCCGGCATGAACTCATTGATCAGCCGGCGCGGCGAACCAGGTGAATCGCCAAGCCTTTAAACTGCTCGTTCCCCTCAGCCTCCTTCTGCCACTGCAAAACCTCCTCGATCTGTTTGCTCGAGCAATCGTCGACAAGCAGCGTCCGCTCGCCGCGCTCCAACCTGACTTCCATGATTCCCAGCAGGCCGTGATGCGAATACGCGTCCGCATGGATAATTCCGGCCTGTCTGCCTTCGGCCAGTTGCTGCGCCTCGATCGACCTCAGTTTTGTCGTCTTGCCCGTGCCGGCGTTGCCGGTGATGACTTGAACGTGCATGGTGCTTCTCCTTAAGAATGTGCCCAGCGTTGCAGCGCTGGTTGCGGTTTAAGCGCTCTGGAAAATCCAGCAGCGCACAGTGGTGGGTTTGTTGAACATCGCATTACTGGCTGCTTGCGAGGCGCGCACGGCGCTGTATACGGCCTTGTTGGATTCCAGCCATTTGTGGCTGCGGCTGTTGACCAGCAGCCCGCGCAGGGTCTTGAGGTCAGCGAGGTTCTGCCGATGCTCGCTGGCCTTCTCGGCGAATTCGTTGAGGTTGATCGCGATGAGCTTCGGGTCGGTGCTGTGGTTGACCTGCGGGCCTTCGCCCAGGCTTTCGAGGTATTCGTAGACTTCCCAAAATTCGGCAACCAGCGGGTGGTCGGCACTGATCGCGGCTTGTCGCTCCAGCGCCATGACCATCAGCGCCTGATGCGTTGTGGCGACGTGGTTGTCATCCAGCGGGCAGACCAGGCGCAGGCAATCGACCAGGGCCATCAACTGGCTGTGGTTCTTGATGATCCGCTCCACGCGGATTTCTTTGAGCTTGCGCAGTTGCTGCTCATGGACCAGCAAGCGTTCGGAGAACTTGGCCATCACCTGCGCTTCGGCGCGCACGGCGAGCAGCAGGAAGTGGCTCAGTTGTTCGACCGGAATCAGGTTCAGGTTGTCTGCCGCTGCACGGCTCTCGGTGGTGACCTCCGGGCGTGCAAAGTGCGATTTGATAATCCGGGTCAGGATCGCTTCGGACGCGCTGACATCGGCGTTCTGGCTGATCGCAATCGCGCCCCGGAACGGCGGTTCGTAGGTCTCGTTACCGCTGGTCTTCATGCCCTTGGTACCGAGCGTGCCGCCGCCGTAGAAGTCTTTCAGCTCGTCCCAGTCGAAGCCCTTGGCGTGCGCCTTGTCCGGCTCGTTGCGGTCGCCCTCGATCAGCACGACGGGCATGTTGGAGACCTGGCCCATGGCGCGCTGACGGCCGGCACGGGTCGACTTCGACGGGTCAAAACCTTCATGCTCGCGGCCGAGCAGTTTCCACAGGAAAGTCAGCAGCGTGGTCTTGCCGGCGCCGGCTTCACCGGTGACCTCAAGGAACGGGAAGGACTTGTACTGTGCGCGGATCTGCTCGGCGAACAGCGAGCCAAACCAGAACGCCAGGGCGACGATGCCCTTGGCGCCAAAGCAGAGCCACAGCATCGGCAACCAGTCGGTGCGGTACTGCTTGCTGTCGCGCTGAATGTGCATGGCGATCGACTTCTGCAGTGTCTTCAGCCGCAGCTTGCCGAACTCGAAAAAGTCCTCCTTGTTCACCACGCTGACGATGCCGCCGCGTACCGCGAGGTCGCCAAAGACGTAGCAGCCGTGCAATTTGCTGTAGCCGATAAAGTCGATGGTCTCGACGGTCTTCAGGCCGAACAGCTGATCCTTCATGATCTTGTCGAGTTGCTGCCCGCTGCCGGTGAACACGGCGCCGGCGGCCATGCTGAGCAAGCGTTTCTTGAATTCGCTGGCGGCCGCGACCTGGCCACCGGTGAAGGTGTTCTTCACGCTGCCGCTGTCGTGCGGGAAATCGACGCGGAAGTAGTACCAGGATTCGTCGGTGACTTCGTTGCGCTGGAAGTACAGCGCCTGTGGGTAGCAGTTGGCGATTTCCACCACTCCACCGCATTGGCGCAGGGCCTTTTCGCGACGTTGCTTTTCGTTCAGCAGCTGGTCTTCGTGGCGATCGGAGGAATCCAGCGCCTGCATGGCCTTGTTGAATTTCTCCAGGTCCATCTTGAACCAGTAGAGCCGGCTGTCGAAGCCGAAGTGAAACTCGTGGCGCTCGCGCCATTCGTACATCAGCACGCCTTTCTCAGACGCGCTTTCGGCGATCAGCAGGGAGCCGTGATAGCGAGCCGTGGCCAGATCCTTGTCGATCTGCTCGGCACGTTCGCTCTCGCCATCGATGAATGCCCAACGCTGATGCAGATCGTTCCAATCAACCTTGCGGCTGTCCGATTGCGGGATCTGTGCCGCTTCGCACTTGTAGCCCAAGGCGCGAGCCTGACGCACCCAACGCTTGGTGTATTTGTGCGCGCCGGGTTCGTTGTCCAATGCCCAAATGAGCTTGGGCAATTTACCGCCGCGTTGTCGGGCCAGCTCTTTCAGAGACTCCTCGGGGAAGAAGGCCGAAGACATTGCCGATACGGCCGCAATGCCGTTATGCACCAGAGCGATGGCGTCGAAGATGCCCTCGACGATCCAAAGCTCTTTGACGTCCAGCAGCTCGACGCATGGCGGGCACCACCAGTACCCACGCGGGCTGTCACCAGGCTTGAACCGCGCCTTCATCTTGCCGAATCGGTGTGGCCGGTCGATCAGGCGTTCCCAGTAGCCACCTTTCTCCAACGCAAAGCGCACCGTCGCGCTGCCGGCATTCAGCTCGCCGGAGAAATACGTTTCCTGCGTGAACCAACCTTGAATGAGATCAAGCCGAAAGCCTCGGGCAAATTCCAGATAGGCTCGGGCGGTGGCGCTGGGGTGTTGCTCGCTGGCCGGGGCGCGCTTGCTCCAGTCTTCGAACAGGTCTTCGTAAATTTCTTTGACATGCCAGGTCTGGCCACACTTGCCCCGGCCGCAACGGATCATCCATGGGTCATCGTGGAAGGCGTACAGCTCCTTTTTCTTGCACGCCGGGCATTCGCCCTGGCGCATGTATTTGCCAGCTTTGTGCTTGAGTCCGTAGTCGGATTCAAGGCGTTGCAGGATGTCGGCGCGCAGATCGTGCTTCATGTTCATCGGGGCTTACTTCACTTCGCCGAGGCTGTGTTTAAGGGCGCCAATCAGGCGTTTTTGCGCGGCCATCACCGGGAAGGCCGACAGCAGCGAGCCGTGCCGTAAACCCTCGGGGATCATGCGAAAGCGATCGTCATACCAGTACTCGTTGAACTGCATCGAGTACTGGGCGCGCAGTGCCTGGAGCAGGGCTTCGGCCTGTGCACGGGGCAGTTTCGCGTTGATGGCGATGTCGATTTCCATGATCCACCTCGGATTTCAGGCAAAGCTCACCCAAACCCACGGGAAGCGGGGCAGGGCGGGGGTGTTTAAAAAGGGGTTACTGAGGGCGGTGCTTGTGCGCGGAATCGCGCTGGGCGAGCAAGGTCTGCGGCAGCAGTCTCGCCGGTATTGGGTAGCGCAGATCGGCACGGGTATCGATCAAGTGTACGACCGTGCAGCCGGGGCTGTTGCCCCAGTCCACACCGATCCACTTGCGCTGATTGATCACCTGCAATTCTGTCCAGGCGTTGTGAACCAGACGCTCGGCCATGAAGACAGGCACCTCCAGCGACGTGGCCAAGTGTCGAACGCAGTTTTCATAGAGCAGGTCCGAATCCACCAGGTACTGCGCTTCGTGCCGTTGCAGGTAAGCAAACGCGGCACGTTGCATGCTGCTGCGGTAGTCGTGGGTCAACTGATCGTGGTTCATTGCGCACACTCCATTTCCATTTGGTCGAGCAGGTCGGGTTGATCGTTGGCGGTCTTCATCGCGGCGCGGCGCAGGGCTATGTCGGCGATGGGCAAACGCACCGATGGGTTGGCCATGCCGCTGGGACTCATTTCGTGAGTCATTTCGAACTCAGCGCGCACCGACCAGCCGCAGGCCTCGTTGGTGCATTGCAGGTAGGCGACGCGCAGAAAAATGTGTGTGCCTTCGCTGGTGCGGATACGCATGCGACCGAGGCAGTGCGGGCAGACGAGTTTGTAGGTACTCATGGCCGATTCCTTTAAAGCTTTTCTGCCGCTTCGAGCGCGATGTTCAAGGGCGTGATCGCGTCGCCGATAGCGATCCTGATGTCACTGCCTGAAAGCGAATCGTTGGTGGTCGCGACGATTTCTTTTGAGGTGTTCAGCCGCTGCTGTGCGCTGGCCAGCAGATCAGTCAAATGTGTTCTGTCTACTTCGGAGATGTAGGTCATCGATCTCAGCTCTTCGAAAACAATTCAAGATTTCCAGCCACGCCGTGGCCCACGTTTTCCAGCGCCGGCACTGGCAAAGCCAACAAATGGCAGTGCTGGCTGAGTTGGGCATGCAAGGTGGTGCGTACCGCTGGGGAGGTCTCGGCTTTCAGCTTCGCCAGCAGAACCGGAACCTGTCGATGGATGGCGAGTTGTTGATTGATGCTGAGATAGGTAGCGCCTCGGCTTTCGCGGGCTTGACGCTCCATCGCAATGAAGTAGCGGCGAACCTGACGGCCTTGCTCATTGTTTTCGACCATGGCCAGCTCTTTGGCCATGTCTAGGGTGAGGTGGTAATCGGTGCGATTGTGGCCACCGCGCCGGTCGGTTTTGCTCCCCGGATTCGGGGAGCAAAAATCGTCATCTGCGCAATATCTATGCCCGTCAATCGGGGAATAGTCTTCGCCCTCAGCGAAGCCATACTGTTCGATTCGATCCTTGATCCAAGTACTGAAGTCACGACCGACGTTCATGAAGGCGTGCAGGTCGCGCGCATCACAAAGCGGTTGAGGGCGACCGTCGAGGTCGCCACTGAATACCGGCACCAGTGAAGTTGTCATGATCAATTCCTTGAATGTTTTTTGCTGTGCAACTGAATCGTCGCCAAAACTTCGGAGTGCCTTGCCGCCATGTAACGGTGGTGGGCGCCGAGAATGGCCTCTGCTTCACCCGGCTCAACCACTCCGTCCTCTAGCGCCTTGGCGATGATCTGATCGACGTAACCACGCTTTGCGGCCGCGTTGACCGAACGGCTATATAAATCGATGTTGTCCAGCGTCTCCGGTTTCGCCAGGGGCACAAACATGCCGCCATACAGATGCGCGATGTATTCCGGGTAGTGGGTGGTGCCGGCGTCCTGCTCAAGCAGATGAATTTGTTCGTCGCTGAGCGGGCGGCTACCGGCATTTTCGTAAATGTGGTTATCAAACTTTTTGAGTTCGTAACCGATACGCGCGGCAGCGCATTCGCGACCACCGACGTAGTCGGCAATAACGGCGCTCATGACTTGGCGCTTGGTCTTTAGAACCGGGCGTTTCATCTTCTGGTTTTCTCCTTGGGCCTGTCGGCCCTACAGTTGATCAACAACCTCGGTTTCATCTGGCTTAACAGCGCAATCCACAAGGATGCCGGGCAGTACTTCCTTTCCGATCAACCGTGAAATATCCCGCAGGATGCTGAACGACAGACGCCCGCGTGGCAGCGAATCGTGTCCAGCCCACCGCTGAACCACTTGAGTAACCGTGCGCGGTTCGTAGCCGTGGCTGATCGCGAACTGACGGAAGTTGCTTCCGTTCTCAATCAGCCGCGCCTGAATCTGGCGCTTTTCCATGGCTTGGCTCATGGTTGATGTGTTCCTACTTGGTTAAGATGTACCTGTTTGTTCGCAGTATACGCACCCAAACGGGTGCGTCAATCGGATCTTATGAAAAAATGAGTATAGCGACGCGCCTGCGCAGTGTTCTCGACCAGAAGGGCTTATCGATCAAAGAAGCCTCCGACCTTGTAGGAATTCCCTACAGGACGCTACAGAACTATCTTCTTGATGAGCGGGAACCCAACGCCAGAGCGATGGGTGCGTTGCACACTCATTTGGGTGTGAGCGTGGATTGGTTGTTAACCGGTGAAGGCTCTATGTTTCGAGGTATGTCAGCCGATGGTGCTGAGCCGATGACTGAAAATATGCAAGAGAAGGCCATGCTTGAGCTGTTTCGCTCCCTGGGCGATGCGGGCAAGCGAGAGATACAAAGCGCTGCTGAGGAAAAGAAACGCTTAATGGATGTCGAGCAGCGCCTCAAGGATTTGACTGAAGCCCTTGCCGATTCTAAAAGGCCAGCATAACCTGTACCCATTAAGAACGGATCTGTCAGGCATGGATGACTAGGATCCGATCGCTGAATTCAGCCGTGACGGCTACAAGAATTAGCCGGCGATCATCTAAAGATCAAGGACTAGATTCATGAAGAGCAAACCGCATTTTTTCTCCGTAATATCTTACTTGGCATTGATACGTTTACGGTCAACAGTATTAAGTTTGTTGAGCGTTATCTTTATGGATGGCTAGATATGTTGGCGGTTGATGGAAGGTGAGTTTAAGTTGGATATTTTTTTGAACAGACTTGTTGGTTTTCTATGGGGATTTTATGCATTCATTTAGACCGTACTCAATTAAAATTTTTGATAAATATTTGCCCGGTGATATTGCTGAGAGATATCACTTGTTAGATAGTGTGCGCTCTAGGGATTTGTTGGATTTTATCGAAGCTTTTCTCAATTCGCTAAGCACTAATATCTATAATGATATTGAGGCGAAGAAGACAGTTCATGTAACTAGTGTTAGTCGGGTTGATCGGTCAATTTATGGGTGGATTGATCTGGGTGAGTATGGGATACCTGGAAAGATTTATAGCTTGGCCAGCAAGTCCAAAACCTATGATAAGCGTCATGATGACTCGGACGTAAGGTCTCTCTATTTTAATTTTTGTGTGCCCGAGCATAGTCGAACTGCTGTGGTGTTGTTTCATAGTGCTGGAAATCGCGGAGTTAAATCTTTTTTTGATGAAAAATTTAATGAGTATTTTAAGACTCAGATCGATTTAAAGGTGCGGATTTCTCCTCTGGCTCACGAGAAAACTGTGCAGGAATGGCTTGATAACTCCAATGTTAAAGAGCTTCGTTTGTCAAATTATGAAGTTTGCTTAGGTGGTGACTTGGCGGATCAGCTAGGGGTTGACAGGACGGAGGTTATTATTAAGCCCAAGCGGGGAGCAGCGTTTGGGACTTTTTCTTCTTTGAAGGAAATAGCTGTTGGAGGCAATGAGAGTCCAGTAGAAATGTTGAGTAGAGTTTCAACTGATGTTAGGGCGGTCATTGAATCGGGTGGAAGGAAAAAAGTTGTTTCATTAAAAATGGGCGATCCGATATCTGCTGTAGAAATTACCGGCGATAATGTTAATATTGTTGATGGTGTTCCTGATAAGGCCGAACTTCATGGCTATGCTAGCGAGCTAATCGAAGAGTTTATAGGGAAGGTGTCAAGATGAGTAAAAAAATTCGGGTTGGTTTCATTATCAAGAAACATCTTGTTGCAGCGATTTATGATGCGGATGGTAAAATTGACTGGGCCGATTTTTTTATATTTGTGTTGACTCCATTTTTGCTTGCTGGGTTGTTTTATTATTTAGGGATCTCGGATAAGTCGGGGCTAATTAATCTTTTAATGTCGGTGTCTTCAATATTTGCCGGTCTCTTATTGAATCTTCTGGTCTTAGTATACGATCAAAATAAGCGTGTCCAAGAAAAAATATCTGCATATGATTCCCAGAACACACCTGAGCCTAATCTTTCTGCCTCCTCTCTTGAAGATCTCATGAAAGGTAAGCCAGCATTTAGAGTTAGTGCGTTATATGTTCATCTGTCAAAGCATGCGCAGTTGTTGAGTGAGCTGTTGTCGAGTATTTCTTATGCAATATTGATTTCATTGTTTTCTATTGTGACCGGGATAGTTTCATATCTTCTTAAAGAACAGTATTCACCTTTGGTTTGGGGGGAGACAAAAATAGATATTGACTACAAAGTTTTGTTGATATCGATCTCAATATTCTTTTCTCTGAACCTGATTTTAACTGTGCTTATGATTGTAAAAAGAGTTTATAGGTTGATTTCTAGTGCAGGTTAAATTCAAAATGATTTTCGTATGCGCAGGGAGCGGCTATTGTGTCTGAAGTGAAAATTGAGAAACGATTCTGTGCATTTATCGATATGTTAGGGTTCAAAAGTATTGTCACGAAAAATGGCAATGCTAACGAGGCCTGTAGTCAAGTAGTTAATGCGTTGAAAGCAGGTTTGTCTGCATTGGAGCAACCGAAAGATTTAGGTTTGATAGACGTTAAAAGTTTTTCGGATAATGTATTGATCTCCTTGAGGTGTGACCTAGGTCAGGTTTTTGTAGCTCCAATATTTGAGTTTATTTGCAGATACCAAATTGAGTTGATTCGTCACGGTTATTTTGTGCGTGGTGGTCTGGCGTTGGGGGGGTTGTATATTGACGAGAATGCAATTTATGGTGAGGCTTTAATAGAAGCGGTTGATATCGAGAAAGATCAAGCGATTAACCCCGTGGTAATGCTCTCGCAAGGTGTATTCGATTTTGCAAAGACAAATTCGCATTTAGATGTAGTCAGTGCGGTATTCAATGGGCGGTCTTGTAGGAGTTATGTTTTTGAGCGTCATGGACGATATTTTGTAAACTATCTTCGCGCGGCGTTTGTACCGAATGATGATCCTGAAGCGGGGGGGATATTCCCCACAAAGCTTGATGTGCAAGTTATAGCGCTTCACAGAGACATGATTGCGTCAAATATTAAAATGTATTCAGCAAGCTCTAAGGTTTTGGAAAAATATCTTTTTCTTGCTGTTTATCATAATAAGTTTTGCGAAGAGTGCGTTGGTGTGGTCGGTTATAATGAGTCCTTGAAAATTTCTTCGTTTGGTGATGAGGTAAATTTTGTAAAGGGGTTCTAGTGCTCCTTTGAGACGAGGCGTCAGAAGCTATCCTTCACGGCGCTTCTCATTACTTTAGAATTAGCCCCGGTTCTAAGCTGGGCTAATTCTTTCTGACTGCATTCTTTTCCACTCACGATCTACCGCGCGTTTTGCAGTTTTCTCTGTAGCGTATAACCAATTTAATCTCCGCGGTTTACTCTGATCCCCAGCAGCCAATTTCTTTTCTTTTCCTGTTTTTGGGTCGCGGTAATGCGCGATGATCCCAGTGAAATTTTCCTCGTTCTCCACCCCTAAATTCTCAACAGTGTCTTCCGGCAACTTGCTCTCTAGTTCAAGACTGACGGTGTAACCGTTATCTGCACTAAGGGTGTGCTGCACATTCCCCCCGTACCAGATGATCTCGTCAATTTCCGGCTTCACCCCTTCAAGTGTGTAGGTCAGCTCCGGAATCAGATCTGGCCGGCCCAGGGCCAAGGTGTAGCTGAGCGTCGCGCTGCCACGTTGTAGGCGGTTGAACTCCGCTCGCGCCGCGCGCAGGGCGGACTGTCTATCGCTGTAGGTGTGCCGTAGATCCTTAAGGTTCTCGCCACCGCCGGCGATGGCTTCTTGTTTCTTGGCGCTGTTCACATCGTAGAAGTAAGCGCGCACGCCGTCGTAACTGTCGCGGTCGGCTTGCAAGTAGCGGTGCTGGTCGCCGTCGGCGCGGGTAAGAGTGATGTGCGGCAGCTCGGCGCCGCTGGCGGTCTTTCCACCGCCGGCAGGCATGCACAACAGGCAACCGGCTTTGACGGTGACCACGGCGTCGAACTCTTCGCCGACGCGGCTGATCAGGTTGGCGTCGGATTCGTTGGCCTGGTCCAGTTGGAGGATGGGCAAACCGTCGAGGGCGCCGGCGATGGTTGCGGTCAGTCCGTTGCCCAGAGCGATGTCGCCCAGCACGTCGCCGAGGGTGGTGTTGCTCCAGCTTCGTTCGCGTTTGGTCTTCAGTCCTTTGCGCAGGTCTGCCGAGCGGGCGCGGATGCTCAGCACGTCGGGCGTGCCGGAGTGTTCGGTTTCATCGACGGTATAGGTGCCTTTGTCCACCAGGCCTGTATCGCTCCAGCCCAGCCACAACCGGATCACCGCGCCTTTGGGCGGGATGGCGAGCAGTCCGTCGTGGTCGCTGAGGGTGATGCTCAGTTGATCGGCCTCGATCCCGCGATTGTCCGTCAGGTCGAGGCTCATCAGGCGCGGGCTGATCAGTTGCGCAATGTCGTTGCCGTCCACGGTGATACGGAACGCCGGCACCGGGTAAGCGGCTTCGCGCTTGTAACGCTCGATGGTCTTGTCCAGAAAACCAGTGACGCGGGAGAGCGCGGCATCGATCACAGCAGCGCCCTCATGATGCTGACGCCAGCGCTGGTACCGGCGCCGATCAGGTCGATACGGTCGTCATCAATGCGCTTGAGGCTGAGGGTGAATTCGATTCGGCGCGGTGTGCCGTCGCGGAAGAAAATCGTCTTGGTTTCGCTCAGGCTTTCGATGATCCACAGCCCGTAAATCCTGCCGCTGCCTTCAACCATGGGCCATGCCTTGCCGGTGTTGGCCATCAGGCGCAAGGCGTCGAGGCTGAGGGCGCTGCCGGCGAGTTCCGGCAGGATGATGCCGGGTAGGGTGATGGAGTCATCACCACGGCCGACGAACTGGCGAGCGGGTGCGGCGCCGACGCGGTTGCTGCTGGCGTGGCGCCATTCGGTTTGGCGTTGCAGCTCCTGGTAGGCGGCTGTAGAGAGGCTGAAAACGAACATGCCCAAGGCTAGCATCATGGCAGGTTACTCCAGGTCGGACAGTTTGCTGCGCTGGCGGGCGCTCTTTTCGCTGGAGACGCGGGCCAGCTCGGCGCGCACGGCGCGGGCGATGGCGCGCTCGTCCATGCCTGGCGTGGTGTGGATGTTGATTTCGTAGGTGTCGTGACTGTCGTAGGCTGCGGCCGGTGCCGGACTGATGGGCGCACGATTGTCGATCGACACTGAAGAGGATGCGGCGGCGCCAGTCGGCAATTGCGGCAGCCCAATGGCGCCGAGCGGGCCAGCCATGGCGCCGAGCGCACGTTGCCCGGCAGACACGACTTGTTTACCCATGTCAGTGATGGCGCCCAGCGGGCCGTCCTGACCGCTTTGCAGACCTTGGGTCAGACCGGCCATGGTGAAGCCGCCAAGCGCGGT
The DNA here is from genome assembly GCF_014268585.2 of Pseudomonas iranensis. Classification (NCBI taxonomy): domain Bacteria; kingdom Pseudomonadati; phylum Pseudomonadota; class Gammaproteobacteria; order Pseudomonadales; family Pseudomonadaceae; genus Pseudomonas; species Pseudomonas iranensis. The sequence goes on along the minus strand of NZ_CP077092.1, from coordinate 4,269,482 downwards.
GAACACGCGGGACGGACTGTGAATGCCGAGCTTTTCCTTGAACATGTTGATGGCCGAATCAGCCACTGCGCTGACGGCGTTTTTGATCTGGCCCAACCCTGCGAGCAGTCCGTTGACCAGGCCGTTGACCAGCATGTTGCCGAACTCGGTAAAGCGGCTCGGCAGATCCACGCCTAGGTAGCTCAGTACGCCAGCGAAGGCCTGGTAGATCAGACCGATGGGGCTGAAGTTGGCGAGTGTGGTGAGGATGCCACCGATGCCACCACTGAAACCGGCTTTGATCTCGGTCCAGGCGTTGCTGAAGTAGAGTTTCACCGCGTCCCAGTTGGTGTAGATCAGGTAAGCCGCACCGGCGAGGACGGCAACCACGGCACCGATGGCCAGCGCGACCGGGTTCGTGGCGAGGCCCCACAGTGCAATGCTGACGGTTCGCAGGGCAGTTACCAGTGCGCCGCTGAGTGTGCTGGCCAGCGTGCGAAGGCCTTGACCCAGCATAGGGAGTGCATTGCGAGCCAGACCGGTGATGGTGGGGGCGAGCTTTTGCATGACTCGCAGCGTGCCACCACCCTGCATGCCAAACATCGCCATGCCGTAGCGAATCACGGCAAACGGGCCGAGCAGGCTGGCCATCCCAATGGCCAAGCCACCGAACACGAAGGACAGACCCGCGACCAGCGCCACGACTTTGACCAGTCCGCCGGCGAGCTTTGGGTTTTCCCGCGCCCAGGCGCCGACGTTGTTGGCGACTTCGCCGAGGGTGTTGATCAGCTCTTTCAATTCCGGCGCGACGGCGGCGCCGAACTCGGCCATGGCGTTGGTAAAGCTGCCTTCCGCGGCTTCCATGACGTTGGTCAAGGTGCTGAGTTGCTCGTTGACGCGCGTGCGCAGGTCCGCCTGATTCTGGAGCTTCTGCTGCACCTCTTTGTAACCCGCCAGCCCCTTGTTCATCATGGTGTTCAGGGTGGTCATGGTTTCCGAGTCATCACCGAACAAGTCCTTGATGGTCTCGGTACGGTCCTCGTCGTTCAGCGCCTTCAGTTTTTCGACCTGGGCGAACAGATTCTCCAGCCCGGCGAAGTTGCCTTCCTTGTTGGTGAAGCTGAACTGAATCTCCTGGCCCTTGAGTTGGCGGATTTTGTTGACGTCGTCGACCTTGTCCTTGTTCAGGCCCGCCTGAAAGATTTTGCGGAACGCGTTACCAGCAGCGCCGCCTTCCATGCCGGCCTGGTCCATCATGATCAGCAGCGGGGCCAGTTCGTTGGCAGCCTCAATCCCGGATTTCTTGATGGTGTCCATCACCGGGGCGATCTTGCTGAAGCCCTGAAGCATGTTGGTTGAATCGACACCGGAGTAGAACCCGCGCTGAATGGTGTCCATCAGCGCCATCATGTCCTTCTCGGTGGTGCGCGTGGCGTCCTGCATCTTGGCGGCGAACTCGGCGGCTTCGGCCACCGGCATTTTCAACTGCACGCCGAGGTACGCGGCCGCTTCGCCGGTACCGCCGAGAATGCTTTGCGCACTGAGGCCCTGGCGCCGCAACATGGTCATCATTTCTTGAAAGTCGGCGGTGGTGCCAGGCAAGCGGTCGCCGAGTTTGGTGGCAAGGTCGGTGATTTTCTGGAAGTCCTCGGCCACCTTGCCGGTGTTGTCCATCATCGACACTTTCAGCTGTGTGGCGGAGTCTTCGTTCGGTGCAAATGCGCCCACGGCTTTGGCTATCGGGCGACTCGCCGCGTAGCCCACGCCCAACCCGGCGGCACCGTTGACCGCCATGTCACTGGCAAGGCCTTGGGTCTTCGCCAGTTTGGCGCGCTCGGCGGCCATGCGTTTCTGCTGGGCATTCAGCGCGACCAGTCGCTTGCCCTGTTCGCTGATCGTGGTGTTGGTGGCGCCGATCTGCTCGCGCAGCTGGCGTTCGTGAGTCCCGAGGTCTTTTGTGCTGATCCCTGCGCTGTACAGCTTCGAACGCAGGGTCTGTAACTCTTCGGACTGTTGCTGGTGCTGTTCCTTGAGCCGCTGGGCTTCACGCACGGCGGTGCGGAAGTCCTTGGCCAACGCCTTGGTCGGGACGCCTGTGGCGGCGAACTGCTGACTGAGCGCGCGCACTTTGTCGCGGGCCGAGGTTAGGGCGGTTTCGGTTTGCTCAGCGGCGGCGCGCTGAGTGCGCCAGGCGCTGACGTCTTTTTGCTGGGCGTTGAGTTCCTTGAGGCGGTCGCGCGCTTCCTTGAGTGCGCGGGCAGCGCCGATGCTGCCCTTGTCGATGGCCTTCAGGGGGCCGCTCGCCCGGTCAATTGCGTTGAGCAGTACCTGAAGTTTTAAGTCATTCGCCATCGGTGGAACTCCGCACCCTGGCGCGCTCGCGCCAGTCCATCAGTTCTTGCAGGCCGAGCTGATCCATATCAACCGGCGCCCAGTGAAAGACCAGGGCCAGATCGGCCATGGCGTCCTCTACGCAACGAGGGAGGCGTCCGTCTTCACCGACCTCTGCAACAAAAAATGCGCAACCTTGTTGCCGCAGGCGAGCAGGTCGGCCGGGTCCATGCCGGCGGCTTCTGTTGCGGTGATGCTTGGCGAAGTGATGCGCGGCAGCACCTTGAGCAGGGCGGTTACGTCGAGGTTCAGCAGGTCCACCAGATGGACGCCACGCAGTTCGCCGGATGACGGTTTGCGCAGGGTGAGGCTGGTCATGTAGGACTTGCCGCGAACGATGGGCGTGTCGAGGTTGACGGTGTTGTCATCGACTGCCGGCAGGGCTTCGGTGGTGGTGTCTTCGGTGTTCATGTGTTGCTCCGGGTAATGGTTTTAGGGGGCGGTCAAAGGCCGATGGCAGAGCGCTGTTTCTCCAGCATGTCCACGCCGTTGACCTTCTCGATGAAGTTGAGCAAGTCGATCTCGATGATGTCTTCGTTGTCGACGATCAGCTTGTAGTAGCTGCATGTGGTGGTGATGCTGTGTTCGGTGTCTTCACCAGGCGCCGCGTCGCCCATCTCGATGGTTTCGTGACGTCCACGCACGATGATTTCCACAGCGCTGATTTCGCCGGTGTCGTCCTGCTGGAAAGAGCCAGCAAAGCGCAGCTGCACGCCGGACGCGTTGACGCTGCCAAATTGCCGGAGCGCGATCAGATCCAGCCCGCCGGTTTTCCATTCGAACTGGATGCCGTCATCGGAGAAGCCGAGGTCTGCCTTGACCGGGCCGTTCATGCCGCCGCCGCGATAGCTTTCCATCTTGCGACCGAGCGGCGGCGGGGTGACGCTTTTGGCAACGCCCTGGTAGGTGTTGCCGTCGTTGAACAGGTTCATGTTTTTGAGTTTGCGAGGCATGGCCATGGCGTTGGTCTCCGGGGTACGGACCCCCCCGTAGGGGAGCGCCGATTCAGGCGTTCACTTTGCTGGCGAACTGGATCAGGTAGCGGTCGGTGATGCGCTGGCGGAGGGTCAGGTCTTCCAGCGGCGGCACGGGCGTGTAGTCATAATCGAGGTAGAGCTTGCCGGCCTTGAGCGTGTCCTTGTCGTTGATCTCTTCCGGGTACCAGCAGTCGCCGCCGATCAGGTAGCCGCTGCCGACCATTTCGCGAAACTTGGCTTTGATGCTCTCGATCATGTCGCGCACCAAGGACGGGTGCATGGGCCTGTCTACGGCCCACATCTGCGCTTCGGCCATGGTGTCGGCGAGGATCTGCGCGGTGCGTGTGTAGTTCTCGAAAGCAAACAGCGGATCGTCGCTGCACGTACGGCTGCCCCAGAAGCGGAAACCGCCCTCGTTGATCAGGGTGGTGACTTCGTTGCCGTTGAGGTAGTTGGCATCGGTGGCCGGGTTTTGCAGATCCCAGAACACGTCGGCGCTGATGCCTGTAACGCCGTTAACCGCGACGTTGGACAGGGTTTTGTGCCAGCCCACTTCTTGGTCGATCTTGGCGCGCAGGCCAAGGGCGCGCGCGACGGCCGAGGCTTTCACGGTGGTGCTGGTGACGGTGTCCCAGTTCTGGAAGTCCGGCCAGATCACCATCACTTCGCGGGCGCCGAAGTTCTCGCGATAGGCGACGGCTTCTTCCTTGGTTTTGCAGTCCCAGGCGCTGACATAACTGAAGGCGCGTAGTTGTTGGGCAATGCTCGCCAGCGCCGTGGCCACTGGTTGGCTGTCGAGGCCTGGCACGCCGAGGATGCGCGGCACCATACCGACCTTGGCCTTGGCGGCGAGCAAGGCTTTCATGCCGGTGTATTTGCCGTCGGCGGTGGTGGTGCCGATCAACGCGCTCGCCGTTTCCGCCTCGGTGGCGCCTGCTTTGACGCGCACGACGATGGTGTAGGGCTTGGTCTGGTCAGCGATGGCTTGCAGGCTGGCGGCGAGGGTGCCGGTGGTACCGGCTTTGCCGACGGCGGTCTGCACGTTGGTGAGCAGCACCGGCGTATCCAGCGGGAAAACGGTAGCGTCGGCATCGTCGGCCGTGCAGACCATGCCGATGACGGCGGTGGGGATGGTGCGAATGGGGCGGGTGCCGTCGTTGAGTTCGAGCACCCGCACGCCGTGAAGATAATCGGCCATGGATTTGCCTGCGCAGTAAATGGGATGACAGTGCACAGGCTGCCGCGCGCGCGCCAGATGGGCGAGCGTGTGGGGTTGTAGCGGAGGGGGTTACAAGGCGGCGGAGTTTGGCCAGCCCTCAGTCAGCATCTCATCGCGGTATTCGCCGGCCTCAATGGCACGCAGCAAAGCCAGCTCGCGGTCAAAGCAGGCTTGCACGTGCGCTCGAACAGCCTTGGCGATCTCAATGATCTGCGCGGCGCCGATCTCGACAAAGCCTGTCACCGTTTTAAAGTTGCAGCGGTATTCAGGATCGAGGACGGCGGACAATCCGGTACTGGCAATCAGCGCCTGGCTGTCGCGGGTCGTTTCGATCTGCAAGCCATCGACATTTACCCCAGTGGCCTCACGCTTGTAGCGCTCGACGGCGACCAGTTGCGCAAAGTCCGGCACTACTACGGCAAATGGCACCTTGACCAACTCTTCGTTGACTAGTCGCCAGACCCCGTCCACCTCACGGATCGATTTGAAGTACAAGTCAGCAGCGATCTCTACAGCATCATCGGGGATGGCTCGGTGTACGGCTGAGTCATAGCGACCTTGAAGGACGCCAGACTCGTCAAACGTTGCATATTTCATTGTTAAATCCCCACTGCCAGCCAACTAAAATTATCGATAATCGCCGCGTTCCCATTCCCAGCCCATCCGTAAACGGCAACGTTGAGTTTCGTTGGGGCCATCGCGGCAACCCGCCGACCATCGTTTGAATGTTTGATTGGATTGAAATAGTAGGCGGCAACGTCAAAAGCCATTGGAAAGGTGACAGTCCCACTAGTGGCGCTGAGAATGGCCGTAGTGCCCCACTGGATCTTCAGCCCACCGAGCCATTTCGGGAAAACGATGTAACCAATGGCGGCCAGCAAAATCGTGAACCCAAACAGCAGCTTTTGCGGGGTCACAATCGTGGTGTCATTAGCGCCGGCCTCAACTTGCGACTGCGTAGCGATCTTGGCGGTGCCGAACTTGATTTCTGTGGCCTGCGTCGCCAGAGCTTCAAGCGCTGCAATGTCGATGTTTCCCTGATTGATCGGGGCATTCCACGCCTTGATGCACCAGATCACCGCCAGGTTGCGCGGCCGAGTTGCGCCAAAGGCAGTCTGATCGCTGTTGGAAATTGGTGCGCTTGTGCCGGCGGTCGAAACCGAATATTCGGCACCGGGATAATCGGCAGCATTTATGGAGTCGTAACCCATATTTGCCAGAGCCGTTACGGCTGAAGTAACAGTATTCCTGTCCGAGACTGTCGCTACGGAAGTGCCCGTATCGAAAACATGAACCGATGGTTTTTGCCAACTGCCAACCGCTCGGCCAGCATCGACACCACGCCCATGATCCCAACCGCGAAGGAACTCGCCGCGAGACTCTGGCACTCGAAAATTGCCGACGCCCTCATCACCTTTGTTGAAGTCCGTGCCAAGGAATGCCGCCAAGTCGGGATAGATCGCAATGCTCTTGACGCTGCCGTCCAACTCCAGAAACCCAGGCGGGATCTTGTTCACCGGAAACGCAGCCATCGTGCCCACCGGCAGAGCTGACGCCTCTGCGATCATGGCTTCGATTTCAGCCTTGCTGTAAAGCGTCTTGATTGAGTCGTCGACGTACTTTCGAGTTGCCAAAACTACCGACGGGTCGATCTTCAACTGAATGTTCGACGTGCCGCTGGTGATGATGTGCATCCGCACGACCTGGTTGCGGCCGGAGCCTTGCGCGAGCAATGGTTTGTAGCTTGGCGCTACGTTGGCGACCGCCGAGAACACGCCGTCTTTGTCTTCTAGTGCCAATTCGCGGATCCACCAGCCGCCCACATCCGGAGGCAGCACCAGCTCAGCGATGAGGACGTTTTCATCGGTCGGTGAAACGTACAACTGGTTGAGTTGGGCATGATACCGCTGATTGATCAGCTTGGTTTGTGTCGGGCTGGGCACCGGGTCCGTACCGTTTGCATCACCGATCAGCATGTAACGCGGCTCCCACGGAATGCCGAGGGCGTCGCAGTTGGTTTTCTTGGCGGCGCCGAGCGTCGTCAGCATGCCGCCGAAAATAGAGTTCTGATCAACCATGGGGATACACGTCCAGTTCGTCGAGGGTGTAGAGGCTCACGCCGGTGTAGCCCCGGACGGATGCGTCGATGTCCGGGTTGCTCCAGGGGTACACGTCGATTTCGTCGCCGTCGTAAACGGCGAAGCCAACGAAGGCGTCGAGCCGGGTTTCAAGAATGATGTCGAGGCCGGTGAGGTGGCGGGTGAGGGGCTTGGCGTCGTCGATCAGCCAGACCAGTTCCTGATACATCGCTTCGGTGATGCCGGAGTCGAGGACGCCGATGCGCAACGCGAAGGTGCCAGGCGTGCCATGTGGAACCGTCTGCCACCACTCTGCGACCTCGATCAGGTAGCCCAGCGGTTCTACCACCCGGCGCAATGCGCCGATGGTGCCCTTGTGCGAGTGCACGTAATAGGCGGCTCTGCACGCGGCACGCTTGGCGGCTTCTGACCATTTGCTGTCCCAGCGATCCACCGAAAACGCCCAGGCCAGGTACGGCAGTAAGGGCAGGGGGCACAGGTCAGGGTTATAGAGCGTGCGCAATGGAATCGGCACGCGCTGGATTTCTGCCAAGGCCTGCGCGGCTTTGCGTTCCAGTGGAGTCGAGTTGCCGGGTAGCAGTGGCTGGTAGGTCATCACTCGACCCCCAATGTCAGTTCCACGCTCGTGCAATACGGCGCCTGGTACTTGGTGGCGACGATGTCCTCCCAGTCTTCCAGCACTACTTTGCGCACGCCCTCGACGTGCAGCGCGGCGTGCACGATGGATTCGGAAACCTCCAGTGCCAGGCGCCGGCGCTGATGCACGAACTGGAGCAACTGGGCTTCGGCTGCTGCGAGGACCAATTCGGTTTCAGGGCCATTGCTCAACGGGTAGATCCTGGCTTTGATCTGGTAGTTGATGATCTCCGCACCCTGGACGGTCAGACGATCCGCGACGGGGCGGCGGTCGTCGTCGCTGAGGTACGTTTTGACCTTGTCGAGCAGTGCCAGCGAGGCAGTGCCGTCGCCCAGCACCGATTGCACCGTGACCACGGCTTCGGCCGGCGCCGGGCTTTCGGCGGTAGCGTCGGCAACCTGACCGTCAGCGGACCGGGCGTGGAAGATGTAGCTGTTGCGCGGGCCGGCTGTGCTGAGGCCTTCCCATGCCATTTGCGCGCGTTCACGCAGGCTGTCGTCGCTTTCCGTCAGCTTGGGGAGGGGCGGCACGGCTGTCGGGTTTGCCGCTTGAATGACCAGCCGCTTCACGTTGAAGTTAGCGGCGAGCTGTTCGAGGTCAGTGCCCTTGGCCAACGCCAGCATGTTGGCAACCGATGCCTCGTTGACCCGCTGGCGCCAAACGGTTTCGCGGTAGGCGTTTTCCTCGAGTAATTTGGTCAGCGGCTCCGATTCCATGTTGAGCCGGGCGGCGATCTCGGGTTGTTCCTCGATCGGCCAGAGGCTGACGGCGTAAGCCTTGCGCTCAGCGAGGATCTGTTCGTAGTCGATCTGTTCGACGATTTGCGGCGCCGGCAGTTGGCCGAGGTCGATGGCGACGAAAGTGTTCATACGCTGCCCCCCAGTTGCAGAGGCACGCTCAGGTTCAGCGGCTGATTGTTGTCGACGATGGTGCCTTCGAATTCCAGCGACGCCTGCCCCTGAAGGTTCGCGCCGATGAACTGGATACGGCTGAGGCTGATGCGGGTTTCCCAGCGCATCAGGGCCATGACGGTGGCGGCGTAGACCTGCAAGCGGGTGAAGTCGTTGAACGGTTGATCCACCAGCTCGGGGAGCAGGCTGCCGTATTCGCGGCGCATGACGCGGGTGCCGATGCGGGTGGTCAGGATGTCGGTGATGGACTGGGCAATATGCTCGACCAGGTCGAGGGCTGCGCCGGTTTCTCGGTTCATTCCGGTTTCCCCGTCTTCGCGCCGCCAGGCATGACACCGCCGTGCAGGTGCTTCACCAGACTGATGCCGGCAGCGATGACATCTTCGGAAACAGTGACCATGCCGGTGACGTTCTGGTTGCCGGTCTGGGTGTAGTCGCCCTCATGGGTGATTGGGCCGACGATGTGGATGCCACTGGTGCTGATCAGTTTGGTGGTGCCGCCTTCGGCCAGTGTGGCGTTGAGGTGGTGAGCGACGCTGTCGTACTCGATGACGGTGCCGTCGCGGTAGGTCGTTCGGTGCAGTCCTTCGCGGTCGCCGTTGGCTGGGATGTTGTCGCTGAACAGGCCGGTCAGGACGATGCCGTTGCCGAGTTGGCCGGATGGGCTGAAGAGGATGACCTGCTCGCCTTCGGTGGGCGGGTTCCACTCCCGGTCGGCACCGGCTCGGGCGGCGACCCACGGGAGCCAACCGGTGGTGAGGGTTCCGGTTTTGACCTGCACACGCGGGGGCTTCATCTGGACGGCAGCGATGGTGCCGAGGCGGATGAGGTTTTCGATCAGGCGGGCGAGGGTGGCTAAGTCGTTCATGGCGCCGATGTTGGCGCCATGTGTGCGTGACCGCAGCAGTAGCAAGTTGTAATTCTTTTGATTACATGAGAGCGGTGAGGAGCTTTTTAAGATCCTTGATACCACCCTAGAGCTCTTCCGATGGCCAGCCCAAGCAAGATACAAAAAATGTATCCAGGGAAATTTAGGAAACCTGCGATAGCACGCAGACGTGCTCTGATAGTTTCGTATTCTCTCCGGTAATATCTCTTAGATGCCCTAAGTCCGCGTGATTTTTCTTTTAGTGTCGAAAAATCCCGCCATATGTTGTCTAGAGCACTCAGGCCATGGTTTCTGGTTATGTTGGGCCAGTTTGCATAAGGTATAAGCTCGGAAACTTTTAGAGTAGGGTCGGATTGGCCTCCCATACCCTCAGCACCTTCCCAGATGAATCGTATTCCTGAATTTGTGTAGAGCTTATTTCGGCGATCTTTGTTCTCCCCATCTGCATCTCCGGAGATTACTGATATGGGTACAACGGTAAAAGAGGGATCGAACTGTTTTGCCCATGAAACAATCTTGTGGAATAGATATGTGCCTACATGTAGTCCACGCATGCTGCCATCAATCATAACTGATCCGTTCGTCAGCTTTACGGACCTTCGACTGTAATTGAGTTCTCCCCCCATCTCACTGATAAATTGACCTGATCTGACACCACCACGGCTTCCGTAGAGGTAAGTGGCCCTGACTGTTATACGGGAACTTGAATTCGGAATACCTTGTAGAGACCAAGTGCTCGATTTCAGTTTGGTCTCAATAAGTAGGTAGTGAGTATCTTCGGAGTAAGTGGTTTGGTATTTTACTTCGATTATCTCGATATTATTATTTATCTCTTCGCTGGTGAAGTTGACATTGACTTCAACTGCCGTGTCATCACGCTCCATTGCTATTCCCTTGTAGTGGCTTTTTGATGCAAAAGCCTGCTTTATGCCATCTATTGGCGTTCAGGGGAACAGGAGCGCTTTAAAAACTCAGCTCTTTGCTGAGGTGTGCTAATAGCTCATCTCGTATTGAAGCAAGGTCGCCGGGAGCAAAGCCCAAAATTTCACGTTGGGCATATTTCACTTGGGCTGCTCCGCTCTCGGCACGGTCTCGCAGGCCGTATTGGTGCACTCGGGCAATACGTGCAATACGGCCAGCGAATCCAATGCTGATAGCGTTGCCGTCACCCTGAACTTTCAGGAAGGTCGCCGTGCGCAGCTTTTGGAACATCTTCACTTTCCGTTTCACTCGTCCCTGCTTACCACGTAGGTTGCGTTGTTTGCGCGGCACATACTTGCTGCCATCCGGGTTCTGCTGAGCAATGATTCGTTGCTGCTGGCTGCGTCGTAGCGATTGACCGAGACTGCGGGCCAGCTTGTTGCGCGATGCCGGTTCAATCTGCCCAAGCAGCCCCGCTGCCCATTCCTCCAATGCTTCCAGACGGTTGGTCATTTCGGCAGCACCCATTCGCTACCGGTACCTTGCGCGCCAGGTATCCAGTTCGGATCAAGAAAGTCAGCAGCCCGTTGCGGTTCGCCGGGATGGCGAACGGTGGTGTTGCCCTGGTCATCCTTACCCACTACTACACGCTCAGTCAGCGGCAGTGTCAGGCTCATGTCCACTTTGCTGTTGTCGAGAATGTCAGCCTCGAATTGGATACCGTCCGCAGCCTTGTTCAGGTTCTCCAACAGTTCAGACTGATGGACACTCAGCCAGCCCAGCAGCGGCAACATGACGCTGTCGGGATGGCCGGCGAAATCGGTGAGAATGACCTGAAGATCGAAGCTGTATTCGAACGACAGCGTCTGCGCGGCGGTGCAGCGGATCTTGCCGTTGTCGATGAAGATCAACAGTCGGTCGGGGTTGTGTTTGAGTTCGGCCACGGTGGCGAGCAGGTGCGCTTTCAGGCTGTCGGGCTTGTTCATGGTCGGGCCTGCTGGTGTTGGTAAACCATGTCCACCTGGCTCGCACAGTCTGCCCACGCGGCCTCGACGCGATCCTGATCGGTGAGCTGATCGCCGTTACTGTGCGGGCTGGTCGCCGGCAGCGTGCACGGCACCACGGCCGGACAGCCACTGATGATAAGCGTCGGCGCCGGTGAGGGCGGGGCGCTCGCGCAGCCGGCGAGCAGCGTCAGGCAAAGGCTGGGCAGCCCAATTGCGTAGGTCGGCGTTTTCACGTTTCAGAGCCTCGATGGTAAGTTCGCGCTTTGCCAGGCCTTGGCGCAGTTGATCCTGCTGCGCGCGCAGGGTGGTCTGGGCGTTGCGTTCCTGTTGCAGGGTGTCGCGCAACGCGTTGGCGTTGGCGAGGTTGCGGACGGCTTGTTCTCGGTCGCGGCTGGCGTCCTGTTCGGCCAGTCTGATGTCCTTGTTCGCCCCGCTGATGCGCAGCTCCTGGCTCCAGATCAGCAACCCCAGCGCTGCAAGTAATGCAATGCCGAGCAAGGCCTGCCGCAGGATACTCACGCCCGGTACCAGCCGAGCTGATTCATGTCGCCGATGTCCATGTGCTGGATCGGGCCACGAATGATGATGACTTTGCGCTGAGGATCTTGGGTGCGAAGCGCGTCGCGCAGCTGCACCATGTCTTGCTGATCGCTGTTTTCTGGCACTACCAGTAGATCACCGTCCTGCACATTCAGCCGTTGCACCGCGTCGAAGTCGATCATGCCGCCAACGCCTGCCCGCAACCGCAGTCGTCGTGCCGTTCGTAGGCGCGCTGGAGTTTGATGTCGTACAGGTTTCGCTGGTATTCCGGACCGTTGTAGAGCTTGGCGAACTCGGCCCATTTGCGGCCCTTCAATGCCTTGTGCAGCAGCGTGTCGGTCTCGATGAAACGGACGAACGCGTTGAATTGCTGCGATTCTCCCGCGCTCATGGCGGCGACGAATTCCTGCACGCTGCTGTAGCCCAGGCGCTGCCAGTGAAAGCCCATGATCTGGAACGCGCCCCACGACGCGGATTCCAGCGCGGCGGTGTCGTCGATCAGGCGAGCGGTCGCCAGGCGCTGGTGTTCGGCGCTGCCGCCGGCATAGCCGCCGGATTTCGGATTGACGATGGCTGGGTTGGTGGTGGCCAGCTGGTCCGCGTGGCGTTTGAGCGCGGCGGGGTCGTCACCTTCGTGCCGAACCTTCGCCAGCTGGCGATACATGATGTGTCGTTCGAACAGGATCACCGGCTTGCCGTTGTCGAGGAAACCGCTGCCCTTCGATTCGACTTCATTGACCGCGTAGACGCTGGCCAGCGGCACGCCGAGACGTTCGGCAGCGTTGACCAGGTCGGTGTTCTTCAGCAACTGCTGGCAGTCGGTGCCGGCGAGCGCGCCAAGTGTCTTGTTGCCGGCGACGCCATCGGCTACCAAACCAACCTTGAGCTGATAGGCGCGCACGGCGTTCTCCGTGGCATCGCCATAATCGCCATCGACGTCCAGTTTTGCGCCGTGTTGGTTGAGGCTCTTTTGCAGATTGCGCACCGCTTGGGAGCGGTCACCGTGGCGAAGTGTGGTCATAGCTGTTCTACCTTGCGGTTGAAAATCTTCTTGGCGGCTGCGCGAGTGCCTTCCACACCGAGCAGGCCAATCACACCACCGAAGAAAGGCGCAGTGCTTGCCGGAATCCCCAGCAGTGACAGCCCGTGACTGGCGGACAGAGCGAGTGCGCCGCAAAGGGGAGCCTCGATCACCATTCGGCGCACGGTGCCGCCGCCGTAGATCACTCGAAGGCTCGCAATGACAACGGCCAGCAGGCCGGAGTAGATGGCGGGCCAGTTCTGTTCGAGCCAGGCGACGAGCCAGGCCCAGGTGTCGGGACGGTCAGGCATGCGTTTCATTCCATGATCCAGAGTGGTTGGGTTCAAGGGCGCGGTGCGGGCGGTTCAGTCCCATAGGTTCACCATCTGCCGTTGCGGGGCGGCGGCTTGGGCTTCTGGCATTTGCACCAGGAGGCCTTGCGGCAAGGTCGGGCCGTGGTCGGCAAGGCCGGGGTTGGCGTCGAGTACTGCTTCGGTGACGCCGGCGGTGCGCCCGTAGTGACGCCAGCACAGGGCATCGACGGTGTCGTTCTGTTGGGCGCGGATGCTGACGGCCATCAGATCAACTCCACGGTGGTGCGGCCGAGGCCGAGGAAGTCGCGCACGGCCCAACGTTGGTCGCGGCGCAATTCGTCGATGCTCGGGGTCAGTTCTTCGGCGTTCTGGTTGCCGCTGTTGGTGCTGTCGTAGGAGCGGTAACGCTCGCAGATCTCCGCGCCGGTCGCGGCGTAGATCGCCCGTTGATAGAGGTGAACGAGTTCGGATTTTTCTTCGATTTGTTCGGCCGGAACGTCCGCGAGGGTGGCGTAGCCTTCGGCCTGTTTAGCGCGGCGCCAGGTGGCGAACTCGCGGTTTACGCTGATGGCGGCGGCGATGGTCGCGGTTTCCAGACGGATCGGCGTGACGCTGGAGTCAATGCGCAAAGTGCCGCGCACGTCGTCGAGGTCGATCGATGGCCAGAAGGGGTCGGTGTTGATGTGGCCGCTCGGGGCCGGGGCACCGGTGCCGCCCGCTACGAATCCGCTCATGAATCTGCGCTCTGTTGTAGGTCGCCGGTGGTCGGGGCTTCACGTTCAGGAGGAGCGGCCTGGCCGATCCGCCCCGAGCCGGCGGGGTGCGTGGGGACGCTCGGTTAGCTACCAGCGGCAGCGAGTTTGTTGAGCAGGCGTTCGGCCCGCTCCAGATCCTTTTTGCCACCGCAGGCGTCGTGCAGGTCGATGGCTTTTTTCAACAAGTCGATGCCGGCCTGAACTTGTCCCGGTTGGCCGGGCTGATCGTCGGTGAGGCCTTCCAACGTGGCGCGACCCATGGCGAGGAACAGCTTGGCGCGTGCCTGGTCGGGCATGTCTTCGGCGTCGGTCAGTTCGGCGGTGCGGTGCAGGACGGCCAGGTCGAAAGGCTCGCCGACCTTCTGCGCCTTGAACGCGGCGGTCGCGACTTCTTCGGCGACCAGACAGCCCAGCGTGCGGGCGAAGCGGTCCGGCATGACCATCTTGTGTTGCAGCACGTAATGGGCAATGTCGAGGCCACCGATGAAGTCGCCGGCGTCGAAGCGCCAGACCATGATGGTGGTCAGCACTTCGTCCTGGGCGCCTTGGCCGGCGTCCAGCACGCCTTGCACATAGGGGATGTATTCGGGCAGGAGCTGACGCTTGAGTTCAGCTTTGCCCTGGTTCGATTGCACCTGCTTCAGGCGCAGGCGATCTTGCAGCAACTGGTTGAGCTGATGTTCGTAGGCCGTGGCGCCGGCCATGGTTTGCGTGGGTTCAACGGCTGCCGCCGCCTTGGCGGCAGTGACGCGTTGAAAATGACGACGGCAAGGGTTGGTCATGGTCGTCGCTCTCAAACCAAGGTGATGTTTTCGGCCATGGCTGCACAGCCAAGGTCTTCAATCACATAGCTTTCGTTTACCGATTCGAAGTTCTCGATGCGGTCGCGTTTGGCGTTGTCGACGACGGTGCGGCGTCGGGTACCTTCCTGCCAGTAGATCGAGAGGTTATCGAGGCGAGTGACCAGCAGGCCGTTAGGCGGGAAGTGCGGTACACGCACGGCCGGCAGATTTCCCAGGCGTTTCTGGCTGGTCACGATGTCGGCAGCCAGCATTTCAGTCGGTGCCTGCGTTTTGTTGATGATCGGGAAGTACTTGTCTGCCAACAACTGACGGCCGCAGATGACCACCAGATCGGTGTCTTCCTGATACCACGGGTCAATGAACTCGTTGACCATGCTGACAACCAGCGCATCGATGTTTTCGAAGTCCTTACCGGCTCCGATTTCGATCTTGCCGCTGCCAGCCGCTACCTCGGCCATAACGCGAGCTTCGTTTTCGGTGCGCATTTTTTGCAACCAACCGATGTTGACGTCCTGCAACAGCGGGTTGGTGGCCGGGTTCGACGTGGCGGCACGGCTGATGCCGTTCCAGCCGATCATGATTCGGTTGAGTGCCTGGGCTTTGATGATCGCGTCGCGGATACGCGCCTGGAAGTCTTTGAACTTCGCCCACTGATCCAGCTTCTGGTAACGCAGGCCGGTGTCGAAGTTGGTTTGCGTGCAGGTGTACCCGCGATTGTCCAGGCTGCTCGGGTCACGGGGTTCGCGATCCTTTACGGTGGTGTCGGTGGTGCTCGCAATCGTGCCATCGATACCGATGCCGATTTTCTCGCCGGACTGCTCGGATACGCCGTAAATGTTGATCGAGCTGAGGAACGAACTGGATTCCTGAATACGGGTTTCCAGCGTCTGGGCAACGCTCGGCGCGGCGGTGAATTTGGTGGTGACGTCGCTTACGCCGTGCAACTGGGCCAGCTGTTGCAGGTAAGCGTTGAACAGAACTCGTGTGTCGTTACGCATGGTGATCGTCCTTCGTTTTTCGGGGCTTTGGTGGGGCTGACTGTCAGCAGTCGGTCACGACCGAGTTATCGCCACCGGTTACCGGAGGGCGCGTCTTTTGGCTGTGGTCTTGGGTGGTGGAGAGCTTGGTCTTCAACTCGGTGAAGTCCTTGCTCAGTTGGTCCAGCCGGGTGTTCAGGCCGGCGGAGAATTTCTTCTCGGCGGTCAGTTGGTCCGGCAGGTCCTTGACGTGCTCGGCGACGGCTTCGACGGCTTGGCTGATCTGTGAGAATTCGGCATCGTCCTTGGCCTGTTTACCGCCCAGCAGGGCTTGCACCTTGCTGAACAGCTGAGCGCCGAGGCTTGGTTTGTCTTCGATTTCTTCAAAGGTCAGCTCGGTTTCCAGCGCTTCGGTGAACATCGAGGTCGCGGAATAGTGGCGATCCTTGAACGGGTTGGCGTCTGGCTTCTGCGCGGAGAACGCCAAAACATCGGTGCCGAGACTGGCCGGGGAGTCGGTTACCGCGAGCCCGACGATGTACGCCTCGCCGGTATCGGCAAAGCTGTCGTCGATTTCGATGGAGGTGTAAATCTTCTGCTTCGCCTTGTTCATGGCGATCAGATCGGACGTCGGCTCAACCTGGGCAAACAGCGCCAGTTTCTTCTGCCCGTTGATGTCCACTTCTTCGGTCTTCACAGCCAGCACGTCGCCGTAGGCCTTGAATGGGCTGTCCGGCATCACGCTACGGTAGTGCTCCAGCCATATGCGGGCGCCGTAGGTGGACGGATTGAAGTTTTTCGCAGCCTGTTCCAGCCAGGTACGTTTGATGATGCGCTTGTCGGAGGTAGCGCCCTCGACGGCCACGCGGAACCAGTTGCTGCGAAATTTCTTCATGCCGGAAATCCTCATTGCTTGGGGCGCCTGCTGTTGGGTGAGCCAGTGCGTTGCGATGAAGGGCATGGTCGTGACGCGCGCGAGTTGCGGCAATGAGGCAGGACTGTAGGGCAGGGCGGTACAAGCGGCAGCGCTATTGAGTCGCGGGCGCGGGCGGCAGCATCGCGGCCATGACTACGACCGAACTGTTGCCTATCGACCCACGCCGCCAATCCAAGTTTCTCTACTGGATGGGTTGGCGCATCTGCGAGATTGCCGAGGCTACGGGCGAAAAGGAAAAAACGCTACACAGCTGGAAAGCTCGCGATGAGTGGGACCGGGCGGATAACGTCGAACGCATCGGCGGGGCGCTAGAAGCGCGCTTGGTGCAACTGATCCTCAAGGAGGGCAAAAGCGGCGGCGACTTCAAAGAAATTGATCTGCTGCACAGGCAATTGGAGCGACAGGCGCGCATCCAGCGCTTTCAGGGAGGCGGTACCGAAACCGACCTCAACCCGAATCTGGCCAAGCGCAACGCCGAGCCGAAGAAAAAGGCGGTCAAGAACGAGATTGATGAAGACCAGATCGAGCTGCTACGCGAGGCCTTCGTCGATGGCTGTTTCGACTATCAGAAAGATTGGTACCGGGCTGGCAATCAGCGCACCCGCGTCATTCTCAAGAGCCGGCAGATCGGTGCGACTTACTACTTCGCACGCGAGGCGTTCATCGATGCGCTGGACACTGGGCGCAATCAGATTTTCCTGTCGGCTTCGAAGAACCAGGCCTACCTGTTCCGGGGATACATTCAGGCGTTCTGCCGCGAGATTATCGGCGTCGAGCTGACTGGCGATCCCATCGTTTTGCCCAACGGCGCCGAGCTGTTTTTCCTCGGTACCAACGCGCGTACCGCCCAGGGCTATCACGGCAATTTCTACTTCGATGAGTTTTTCTGGACGTTCAAGTTCGAGGAACTGAACAAAGTCGCTTCGGGCATGGCTATGCACAAGAAGTGGCGTAAGACCTACTTTTCCACGCCATCGAGCATGGCCCATGAGGCGTACACCTTCTGGACGGGCGAGCGCTTCAACAAGGGCAAGCCCGCCGCGCAGCATACGAAGGTGGATGTGTCCCACGGCGCGCTTCAGCAGGGGCGGTTCTGCGAGGATCGTTTGTGGCGGCAGATCGTCACGATCCTGGACGCGGAGCGGGGCGGTTGTGATCTGTTCGACATCGAAGAACTGCGCCGCGAATACAGCCCCGAGGCGTTCGCCAACCTGCTCATGTGCGAGTTCGTCGATGACGGCGCCAGCATCTTCCCGCTGACCCTGTTGCAGTCCTGCATGGTGGACAGTTGGGTCGAGTGGGCCGAGGACTACAAACCGTTCGCCATGCGCCCGTTCGGCGACCGGCAAGTGTGGATTGGCTACGATCCGGCCGAGACGGGCGACTGCTCCGGCATGGTGGTCGTGGCACCGCCGCTGGTCCCGGGTGGCAAGTTCCGCATCCTTGAGCGCCACCAGTTCCGGGGCATGGACTTCGCCGCGCAGGCGGCGTTCATCAAGAGTGTCTGCGACCGCTACTGGGTGACCTACATCGGCATCGACGTGACCGGTCTGGGCAGCGGCGTGGCCCAACTGGTGCGCCAGTTCTTCCCGGCGGTGACCACCTTCAGCTACTCGCCCGAAGTCAAAACCTGCCTGGTACTCAAGGCCTACGACGTGATTCACAAGGGCCGGCTCGAATTCGATGCCAGCTGGACCGACATGGCCCAGTCGCTGATGGCGATCCGCAAAACCGTCACCGCCGGCGGACGCCAGTACACCTACACCGCCGGCCGCAACGACAACACCGGCCACGCCGACCTGGCCTGGGCACTCTTTCACGCATTGCACCACGAACCGCTTGAGGGGCAGACCACTGCCAATACCGGGCGCATGGAGATTTACTGATGACTGAACAAATGGCCAACCAGACGTTGCCCGCGACCACACCCGCCGCCAGCGCTGGGACTCAGGTGTTTTCCTTCGGCGAGCCGACGCCGGTGCTGGGTGGTCGGGAGGTTTTCGACTATCTGGAGTGCTGGTTCAACGGGCGGTGGTATGAGCCACCGTTGTCGCTGGATGGACTGGCCCGGTCGGTGGGGGCGAGCGTGCATCTGCATTCCGGGTTGATGTTCAAGCGCAACCTGTTGAGCAAGACGTTTATCCCGCATCCGCTGTTGTCGCGGGCTTCGTTTGAGCAGTTTGCTTTGGACTTTTTGTGTTTGGGGAATGGCTATCTGGAAGGGCGGCGTTCACGGTTGGGCGGGGTTCGGAAGCTGGAAACGCCGTTGGCCAAGTACATGCGCGCCGGGCCAGATGGGCAGTTTTACCAGGTGCGGGGGTGGAAGGATGAACACGCGTTTGAGCCGGATAGCATTTTTCACCTGCGCGAGGCTGATCTGCACCAGGAGATCTATGGGCTGCCGGAGTGGATCAGCGCGTTGCAGTCGGCGCTGTTGAACGAGTCGGCGACTTTGTTTCGGCGCAAGTATTACGAGAACGGGAGCCATGCCGGGTTCATCTTGTACATGACAGACGCGGCGCAGACCGAGGCGGACATTGATGCGTTGCGCAAGGCACTGAAGGAATCGAAGGGGCCGGGGAATTTTCGGAATCTGTTTGTTTACTCGCCGACTGGGAAGAAAGACGGGATACAGCTGATCCCAGTAAGCGAGGTGGCGGCAAAGGATGAATTCAACTCGATCAAGAATCAGACCAGGGATGACGTGTTGGCCAGCTTGCGGATTCCGCCTCAATTGATGGGCATTGTGCCGCAGAACGCGGGTGGGTTTGGGTCGATTCGGGAGGCAGCGCAGATCTACGCAGCTAACGAGTTGGAGCCGATTCAGACGCGGATGACTCAGTTGAACGACTGGCTTGGTGAAGAGATTGTCCGATTCAGGGCATACGAAATCGGGCAAGAGAATTAACTTCAGATCGATCAAAAAATGAGGCTGGTTTGGTCGCTTAAGAAACGCGGCTTTTAATGCTTTGGAAGGGACGGAAGATTTGTGGCTTAATCCTTTTCTCAGCCAAGGACTGTCGGAGCCACTATGATCTACGAAAAAAAAGAGGAGTCGAGTACTAAATACGTGCTTGGTGTAGCCTTACTGGCATGTTTTTTGGTTGCTGAGTATTTCTACCTGTACGTGGATTTTTCGAAAGAGTTCTGGGTGGTTAAGTTTGTTGATGTAGCGAATGTTATTGCCCAATTTGCCACGGCAGGGGCGTTTTATTTAGGGTTTCATCAGTACCACAGAAATAAAAGAGTAGAGCGGCAGGCTGTTATAGTCTTGGAGTGTAAAAATTTAATATTAAAGATGGTTGCCGCGAGCAAGGAGTTCGATGTTGGGGAGAACACCAGTTTCTCTAATATTAAATATTGCTGCACAAAGCTTGGTAATCTTGGGTCTGACTTTGATGTTTTGTTTGCTGCCTTAGATGAAGGCATACAAAAAGCAATAGTTAGGATGCACTGGCAAGAAATGTATTTTAATGAGCTTCAGCACGTGATGCAGGGTCTTGAGCTGCGCCCGGCTCTTAGTGCTACTGCGGGCGAAAAGTTATATTATCTTCTCATTCGAGATGATGCTCGTAAGAAAGCTGAAGCTGAAAATATTTTAGAGGGTTTTTTTAATTACTTTGTTTTAAAGGAAGTGTTAGCTCATTATCTGGAGTCGGAGTTATTGGATTTTACGTTTGAGTTCTCGGATCTTTATTTTTTCTTTCTGTTCTTTTTTGAAAGTAAGCACACAAATGATTACATGTACGGAAGCATGTCGCGGCTGGATATTAGAGCGAGAGCGCCAATGATTGCCGCTATAAAGGACGCGTATAAAATCGACATCGAAAGGTTTGCTCCAAAAAAATAAATGAAGTTGGCAGGATGCTGAACTTTACGGATCACTCTGTAGCATATTTCCCGCTATTGGTATTCGATCAACCCCAAGAATTACAAAAAATTACTCATGCCTATTTAAGGTTTGCTCACAAAACCGTTACCCAAGCAGGTTTTGCATTCCTCGCTTTGTCCGAAACGATCAAGGCAGACGGGGCATGTGCTGAACGCTGCCAATTCGATGAAAGGGCGTAGCCTTTCAAACGCGCGCAAGTCCCGCTCTTCTTGAGCGACCTGTGCCGCATCAACCAAAGCGCGATACGTGTCCGGGTCGTCCAATGGCTTGTAGTCAGCGCCGCCAATGATCCGGCCAGTTTCGATCAACTGGTATTGGCGCCCATTCATTTCCAAGATCAGCCCCGCAATTTTTCCTATTTTCTTGGAAAGCCCTAAGGTTAGCCGCACGCCGGCCGTGTCGGAGTACACCTTCCCGTCATAAGCAAAAGAGGCGCCGCGCGGTTCGTCAGTGGCGAAGTTGAAGATTGAACGGCTTATTGTGCCCAGCAGCTTGCCATTGGTTACCTGCACGACGTTGTAGGTTGATGCGCCACGGTAATGCTCAGGCGAGTTCTGCAGCTCCTCGACGGCATGCCAGTAAGCGGCGTCGGCGATTTCATTCATTTCGAACTGTTCAAGCTGATCGATCAGGCCCTCGTCAAGCAATGCCGCTGCCATCTCATGGAGTGTTTCCCGGTGCGCCTCGGGGCTCTGCATTCGGAAGTCCTTATCATCGAGGGTTAAACGCCATCGCTGCATCCTGAGAGCTTTCGCCTGTCCGAAATTCATTAGAATCAATCACTGTACGAATACTGTATGTGTGTACAGTAATCTGCTCGATAGATTGGTGCGAGCGCGGGGCGACGAGCTGTCAAAAAAACGGGGAGTTGACGTGCTACTGGTGTCAGTGACCTGCTACGCGCACTTGGCGCGCGCCGTCGTCCCCCCACCTCGCCTACGGGCTAAATGGGTCTTTTTTTCCGCAGTCCTGCACCAGGCCGAGCGCCCCCACGGCCGGGCGCTTTAGTAGTGGCGTCGAAGGTCAAAAAGCCTGCGGATCCCTGCGAAGGGTGGGGTCTGACAGGGCGGACCTGGCGAAGCGGAAGGCAGGTAGGCAAAACCTCTCAATGCGGCTTTTTTCAGGAACGCCGTCGGAAAAAAGTAATGTGGTAATTCGAATATCGGAACACCGGCGAAAGCCCCGTATTCATTGGCTTTGCTGGCTTACTTCAGAAAGTAATTTTGAGTAATGAAAAAGGTAATGTGGCTGTAAGTGATTGATTTATAAGGGATGCATAAAAACAAATATTACTTCCTTAAAAGGTAATTACCTTACTTCTACATTACTCAAAAATTACTTCATGCCGATCCTTTGCAGCCGAGCAAAATCAAGGCTCTCAGCCAGATTGATTGTACGGCTTACCAAAATTACCTTTTTCCGATGCCTTTCCCGAAAAAGGGAATCACCTATAAGGCCGGTCAGCCGATGGCCGCGCAGCTCACTTACGCAGATGATGAACAGACGCTCTCAAGCAGGTCCTTTCCGCCCGTAGGAAGACGCTTGTAGGAAGTGCTGGGGATTGGAGCGACAGGCATGCTTGCGATTAATGCGGGAGGAACGCTGCTCGTGCCGCCTGGGAGTAAACGGCAGACGGTTGGTACGAAATTGGTAAGAGGTTTATTTGATTGCGCTGAAAGCCACGTGTTTAGCGGCCTATAGAATTAGCCGTGCCAATCCATCATCGGGGCGACGGAGAAGCGGCGGGAGAGTGTGACGGGTTGTAGGGACATGTGAGGAATCTGGATCAAGAAGGCGAAGGCGCAAGAGTTTATCAGGTCTGCGAACAGGCAAAGGCTTGCGAGGCGCTGTTTGTGGTTTGAACTGGGCTCCGACGCGCTCGGCCTGATGGGAGGAAGTGTATTTCTGCCTGTTTTCTGTCCTTCAGTATGCGTTTAAACGATTGCGCAGGCGCTTGTTTAAATCTGACTGGTGAAAGTTATCCGAAGCCTACCTTGTCTTGCGCCTCCCCCTACACCTAAGACAGAATCCGCCGGCTTGTGCGTCTAGCCTGCGGGTTTTATCGTCTCCGGGTCACTGAAAACAGTGATCGGGTTTGGTAGCCCGTTCCGTCAGAAGCACAAGACTACTGTCTTGCGATGACGTTTCTCGTCTTCGTTTTATGGTGGTCATGCGCGGGGCGTCTTCGGATGCGCCGGGGTTCCTGACGACCGGTCTACCAACCTGCGTATGGCCTCCACCCTTCGTTTGGTAGCGAGAGTGATGGCTCCTTTTCGTTAATCCGTCAGGAGTTACACCATGTTCAAACCAACACCCAACCCGCCAGAAACCGACCCCGCATCCCCCTACGAATCCGCCAATTCCAAAAAACTCCACGAAGCCGCCGAGCGCGCGCTTGATCACTATCTCCTTCCCGCCAGCCTAATCAGGGCCAGCACCGATGCGCCCGAACGCATGTACCTCGCCAATCCCAAGTACGACATGGAATCCCTGTTGGCCAATGCCTGCGAAACCCTGGGTTCTGCCTCCGAAATGCTCAACAACTTTGCCGCGACGCTGGATAACTCGCGCCGCAAATCTGCGCTAGGCATTGCGCAGGTGGTGATGTTGGCGGAGTTGGCGGTGAATCAGGCGTTGGATAAGGTTGAAATCAAGCCGTAAACCCGTGTCCCTCTGTGGCATGCGGCACGCCGTTGCTGCAGAGGGGCGGGGTTCTGCATTGACATTTTCATCGTCTTTTCACGCCGATAGCGATGTGCCACAAATAATGATGGCAATGCGCCATCACGCCACTCAAAAAGTTCAACGATTATACAAAAATATAAAGTTGTACAAGTTTTCCCAAAATTAATAGCATCCCTCCAGACACCTTTGCTGAAACGATAAATCCAGCGTGCAAATGCTCTGTTTGCGAGGTGAAGGGTTTGTCTGCCGGTGCTCGCGTCGGGTCTCTTTTCGACGCTTCAACAGCATCGGCATTTGCATCTCCGGGACAGCTGGAGCGTCCCGTATTACGCCTTGGATGACGACCCCCGAATGTCTGGACGGTGACTGTGGTTACCGGAGATGAATTTTTGTGCCTGGCGTTTCGCGTCAGGACGTTTGAGGCTGAATATGGCAGTAGCATCGAATTTCCTCGGTGACATCAAAGTTTCCCGCAAGCTGGGAACCGGCTTCGGCATTCTTCTGCTGGCCGTTTTGGCGGTTGCCTTCATTGGCTATAACAGCAACAGCGTGCTGGTTGATCGCTTGAGTACGACGCGCCTGATCGGCACGTTGAATGACGCTACGCAAAATATGCGTCTGTCCGAGAAACAGTACGAAGCCGCCGCTGACGCAGCGTTCGCCGAGTCCTATAACGCGCAGTTGAATGTCTTGCAGGGCCTTGTGGGCAAGGCGCTGGACACGTTGACCCGCGCTGAAAACCAGCAAGCCCTGAAGGCGTTGCAAACCACGATTGTTGCCTACGACCAGAAGGTGAAACGGCTGATCGCTGCCGACCAGTCGACCACGGATGCGTTGAAACCGCTGACGGCGCTGTCGGACAAGTACGCGCAAACTTTTGCCGGCATGCTTGAAGGCACCACGACCAGTGCACTGGCGTCTGCCGATGGTGAACGCGTTCGGGAGCTGCGTACGGTGGCCGACTTGCGCAATGGCATGACCACGTTTCGCCTGATGTTGCGTCGTTACATCGCGGTGCCCAACGACGTGAACAAAAAACTGCTGATGGAAACCATCGATAGCTTCTTGAGTGATATCAGCAAGGCGCGCACCAGCCTGCCGACGGCGCTGTCGAGCCAACTGGAAGAAGCCCACGCCGGCATGCGGCGTTATCGCGAAGTACTGGTGGAAGTGGCCGGCCTGTTTGAGCAGAAGCAGAACATGCGCGAGCAGGTCGACCAGGAAAGCAAGGCGATGGACAAGATCATGAGTGGCCTGATGGACACCCAGCAGCGCCTTGCGCGTGAGGATCAGCATTCGGCTTTTATTCAGATGGCGGTATTGACTGCGTTGGCACTGGTGATCGGGCTGTTGGCTTCGGTGGTCATCTCGCGCCAGATCACTGCGCCGCTGGCGCTGACGGTTGATCTGGCGCGACGGATTGCCAAAGGCGACCTGACGGTACAGGTCAGGTCTGCGCGCAAAGATGAGTTGGGCGATCTGCAAAATGCGATGCAGGAGATGGCGCAGAACCTGAACACGCTGGTGCAAGGTATCGGCAATGGCGTCACGCAGATTTCCACTTCTGCGGAAAAGCTCTCGGCCATGAGCGAGCAGACCAGCGCGGGTGTGCGTCAGCAAAAGAGCGAGGTCGATCAAGTTGCCACGGCGATGCACGAAATGGCTTCGACGGTGCAGGAAGTTGCGCGTAACACCACCGATGCCTCCGCTGCCGCGACCCTCGCCGATCAGCAGGCGCGCCATGGCAGCACGGTGGTCAAGCAGGCGACGGTGCAGATCAGCGAACTTGCCATGGCCATTGAAGAGTTGGGCGGTGCGATGAATGTGCTGACTCAGGACAGCGAGCAGATCGGCAAAGTCATCGATGTGATCAAAGCCGTCGCCGAGCAGACCAATCTGCTCGCGTTGAACGCCGCTATCGAAGCCGCGCGGGCGGGTGAGCAGGGCCGTGGTTTTGCTGTGGTGGCAGACGAAGTGCGCTCGCTGGCGCAGCGCACGCAGGACTCGACCAAGGAAATCGAAGCGCTGATCGTCACCCTGCAACAAGGCACGCAAGCGGCCGCGACGCTGATGACCTCAAGCCGCGAACGCACCCTCGATACGGTGGTACTGGCGCAGAAGGCTGAATTGGCGATTACCGAGATCAATCAGTCCATCGGTACGATCCAGGAGATGAGTCTGCAGATCTCGGCCGCCGCCGAGCAGCAAAGTGCCGTGGCCGACGAAATCAACCGCAGCATTGTCAGTGTGCGTGATGTGGCTGACCAGTCGGCTGTCGCCAGCGAAGAAAGCGCGGCGGCGACGATTGAGTTGGCGTCACTGGGGCAGGACCTGCAGCGAATGACCGCGCATTTCCGCACCTGATCTTTTCAACTTGGCGCACGCGGGGCCTTCAACTATTCAGGCGCCGCGGGGCTGAAGTTATTGCCTTGTTTGCAGATAACTAAGGCCAGCAGCTGTTTTATTTATCGCCATGGAAGGTTGCACGCCGTCATCAGGTGGTTCATGACCGACTTTCCAAAATCATTCGCGTCTCCCGGTGGCTGCCAGGGCTGTAGAAACAAAGGTGTGCCAGAGATGGATTTCGCCTTCGCTTTCCAGCCCATTGTGGATCTGCGCGATCAAACGACGTTTGCCCATGAAGCGTTGGTTCGCGGCGTAAACGGTGAAGGTGCCTTGTCTGTCCTGGAGCAGGTGGACGATCAGAACCGTTACCGATTCGATCAACTGTGTCGAGTGCGGGCAATTTCCACCGCGGCTGACTTAGGCATGACGCAGTACCTGTCGATCAACTTTCTGCCGAATGCCGTTTACCGGCCGGAGATGTGTATTCGCAGCACATTGGAAGCGGCGCGCACATACGGCTTTCCGCTGGAGCGGCTGATCTTCGAAGCCGTGGAAGGCGAGCACGTTGAAAGCAACAAACACTTGATGAATATCTTGCGTGAGTATCGTGAGTTTGGTTTCAAGACGGCCATCGACGACTTTGGCGCAGGCTATTCCGGCCTTAACTTGTTGGCGGATTTTCAACCGGACCTGATCAAGCTGGATATGGCGCTGATCCGCAATATTCACCGTGACCGCGTACGCCAGACCATCGTGCGCAACGTGGTCAACATGTGCAGAGAGTTGGGCGTGGAAGTGATCGCCGAGGGCATAGAAAATGCCGAGGAAAGAGACTTTCTCGCCGATTGCGGCATTTATCTGATGCAGGGCTACTGGTTTGCCAGGCCCTCGTTCAAATCGTTGGCGCAGATCTCGACGAGTGCGTGGCTGGGGAGATCATCCAATCCGCGCTCTTATGCAAAACATTGACCGCCACCGACACTGGCTGCCGTCGGTGCCATGCGCCTGAATGCCGGTTGTTCTGCGGTCACGGGTTGCGTCGGGTTTCCAGCAGCGTAAATAACCCCATGCCTGCGAGCATCGCCAATACGAAAACCATTGCCTGCCAGTGGCCCGTCAACAGGATGGTCACTGCCGGGCCAGGGCAGATGCCGGCTATCCCCCAACCGACGCCGAACAGCAGGCCGGCCAGGAATGCATTCAGTTTGAGCACGTTCAGATTCCCGACACCGCGTGCATTGAGCGAACCGTTCCCTAAACGCGCGCGGTGGCCGGGTTCAGTGGCTTATTGCGGCACCGCAATCCACTCACCCAACGTCTGCTGATACTTGCCAGTGACCTTGCTCAAGTGCAGCCACTGATCGACATACAGTTTCCAGCTGATGTCATCACGCGGCAGCAAGTACGCCTTCTCGCCGTATTGCATGTATTGATGCGGATTCACCGCGCACAAACCGGGTTTGAGTTTCTGCTGATACAGCGCTTCCGAGGCGTCGGTGATCATCACGTCGGCTTTGTTGTCGAGCAGTTGCTGGAAGATCGTCACGTTGTCGTGCAAAGCCAGTTGCGCCTTGGGCAGGAAGGCGTGAACGAAAGCTTCGTTGGTGCCGCCGGCAGGTTCCACGAGGCGCACGTTGGGCTGGTTGATCTGGTCGATGGTCTGGTATTTGGACTGGTCGGCGCAGCGCACCAGCGGGATCTTGCCGTCGGTGTCGAGGGTGTTGCTGAAGTAGGCTTTTTTCTGCCGCTCCAGTGTGACCGAGATGCCGCCCATGCCAATGTCGCATTTGCCGGCCTGCATGTCGGGCATCAGGGTTTTCCAGGTGGTCTGCACCCATTGCACCTTGACGCCGAGGCTGTCGGCCAGGGAGCGGGCCATGCTGATGTCGATGCCTTCGAAGTCGCCGTCGCTGCGCTTGAAGGTGTAGGGCTTGTAATCGCCGGTGGTGCAGACGCGCAACTGGCCTTGTTGCTGAATGCTGTCGAGGTGGGACGTGGCGGGGTCGGCGTGAGCGCCAGTCGCCAGGGTCAGCAGGCCGCCGAGGATCATCGTGCTTTTTAGTGTTGTCATTGAGATCGGGCTTCTGAAAGGGAAGGTGGCCCAGTGTAGTGAAAGCCTTCCACGGGTGTCATCCCGGGTCCGGACTCAATGTGCCCAGCCACGCCACCAGCGCCACGATCAAAAGG
Organism: Pseudomonas iranensis; assembly: GCF_014268585.2. Classification (NCBI taxonomy): domain Bacteria; kingdom Pseudomonadati; phylum Pseudomonadota; class Gammaproteobacteria; order Pseudomonadales; family Pseudomonadaceae; genus Pseudomonas; species Pseudomonas iranensis. The sequence continues at coordinate 4,241,995 of NZ_CP077092.1, read as the reverse complement.
GCAAGGGCCAGCTCCATCACCACACTGCGCCGCAGCGCGTTCGCGGCGATGAGGTGCTGGCCGTCGCGCAGCGATTGTTGCAGTGACGGTCCAAGATGAAAGCGGTTCAACGCAGCCAGCACCAGCATCACGGCAAACGCCAGCACCTTGATCGTAAGCAGCTGCCCGTAGGTCCCGAACAGCACTCCGTCGAGCCTTGGGCCGACGATGAAAAGATAATTCATCACGCCGGTGACCGACACCGTCAGCACGATCACCGCGCCCACCCATTCGAAGCGTTTCACTGCACCGGCGAGCAGGCGAAGGCGTGTGTCACCGATCCGCCCGCTCGCCATCAACACCAGCGCCAGTAAGGCACCCAACCACGCTCCCGCCGCAAGCAGGTGCAAGATGTCGCTGAGAAAGTGCCAGAACCGCAGCCATCCTTCGTCCATCGCGCCATGCCCGCTCCACGCCAGCGAAGCGAGGGCAATGGCGCCTGCCAACGACGCTGGCCAAAGACCCGGTCGGATCACCACGATGGCCAACGCTGTCATCCGCAGCACCCACGCCAGGCCGACGTCCGTGTCCAGCAGCATCATCTGCAGGTGTGGCCACAATGCCGCGAGCTGTGTTTCGCCACTCATGGCGCGGGTCATCAGCACCAGCCCGGCCACTGACAGCAATGCCCCTGTCACTGCCATGCCGCGCAACAACGGACGGAACCGCAGCAGCGCGTTGAAGCTGTACAAGCCAAACAACGCCAGCCCGAACAACAGCAGCAAATCCACATACAAGGCGAACCGCAGGATGATGTTGAGCAGGTCCGCCATTGTTCACTTCACTTTGAACGTGACGTTACCGGTGATCGGGTGCGTGTCGGCGGACACCGCGCGCCACTGCACCTGATAGGTGCCGGCAGGCAGCGGGGCGAGCGGGGTGATCAGCATGGTTTTCGGATCGCTGCTGGCGCTGACTTTGGCTTTCATCGGCATCGGCGAGTGAGCCATGCCACCCATTTCGGTCATTACCAGTTTGGCCCCGGAGAATTGCGTGACCAGGTTCTCGGAAAAGTGCAGCTCGATCCTGTTCGGCGCGGCACTTTCCGCGCCTTCGGCCGGCGTTGACGAAAGCAGTTTCGGGTGGGCCTGGGCGAGGGTGCTCAGGAGCAATCCGCTGGCGAATATCAGAGGCAGGGTCAATGTGCGCATGCAAGGTCTCCGGTTTGTTTTTGTAGAAGAATTCAGAACCACAGCCTGACCCCGAGGACGAGGCGCGCCTCACTGCGGTCCTCGTCTTCTTCGCGGGCGTAGTCGGCGGTGTTGCCGTAAGTGCGATTCCACGTCACGCCGATATAAGGCGCGAATTCGCGGCGGATTTCATAGCGCAACCGCAGGCCTGCCTCGGTATTGGACAAACCTGAGCCGATGCCTCGCTGCGGATCGTTTTTGCCGTAGATATTCAGTTCAGCGGTCGGCTGCAGGATCAGTCGATTGGTCAGCAGGATGTCGTAGTCGCCCTCCAGGCGTACCGCGCTCTGGCCGCCCTCGCCAAGGAAAGCCGTGGCTTCGGCCTCGAAGTTGTACAGCGCCATGCCTTGCACGCCGAACGCGGCCCAGGTTTGCGGTGCGCCGGGTTTGAAGTCCTGACGCACGCCGCTGACCACGTCCCACCATGGTGAAATCGCGTGGCCCCATAGCGCTTGAATTTCCGCGTCTTCAGTCTTGCCGTTGTTGCGCTCGCCTTCAGAGCGCAGCCACAGCCGATCGGTATCCCCGCCGATCCAGCCGGACAGATCCCAGGCCAAAGCGCTGCCGACATCGGCGTTCTGCCATTCGAGTTTGTCGGCAAGAAAGTAGCTGTTTATAACGCTGTCATGCACCTGATGACCGCCGGGGCTGGTGAACACCGCAGCGCGGTCGGCGTCGGTCACGGGCGGAATCGGCGTGCGGCTTTCGCTGGGCGCGGCGGGCTGCATCATGCCGTCGTCCATGCTTTGCATTGCCGAATGATCCATCCCGGGCATCTGGCTGTGGTCCATGCCGTGCATGGCGTCGGCGGCCATGGCGGAGGTGCCGGCGAGCAGCAGCGAGAACACGCTGAGTCGAGTCATGATCGGCCTCTTCATTCTTCCACCCGCACTTCGCGGAACATGCCCGTTTCCATGTGATAAAGCAGATGACAGTGATAGGCCCAGCGGCCGAGGGCGTCGGCGGTGACGCGATAGCTGCGGCGGCTGCCGGGCGGCATGTCGATGGTGTGTTTGCGCACCTGAAAATTGCCGTTTTCGTCTTCCAGATCGCTCCACATCCCGTGCAGGTGGATCGGGTGGGTCATCATGGTGTCGTTGACCAGCACCAGGCGGATGCGCTCGCCGTATTTCAGCCGTAAAGGCTCGGCATCGGAGAATTTGATGCCGTTGAACGACCAGGCGAATTTCTCCATGTGGCCAGTCAGGTGCAGCTCTATCGTGCGGCTCGGATCGCGGCCGTCCGGGTCCTCGAAGGTGCTGCGCAGGTCGGCGTAGGTCAGCACTCGGCGGCCGTTGTTGCGCAGGCCGAGGCCTGGGTCGTCGAGCTTTGGCGCGGTGACCATGGCCTGCATGTCCACCAGCGGATTATTGTTTTCACTGTCGGGATGGGCTTGCATCGGGCCCATGCTGGAGTGATCCATGGCGCTCATGTCCATGCTGCCGTGATCCATGCCGCCCATGCCCATGTCGTCCATGCTCACCAATGGACGCGGATCCAGCGCCGGCACTGCTGCCGACATGCCGGCGCGTGTGGCAAGAGTGCCACGGGCGTAACCGCTGCGATCCATCGCCTGGGCGAAGAGGGTATAGGCCTCGGTTTCAGGTTCGACGATCACGTCATAGGTCTCGGCCACGGCAATGCGCAGTTCATCGACGCTGACCGGTTTGACGTGCAGGCCATCGGCAGCCACCACCGTCATCTTCAGTCCCGGAATACGCACATCGAAATATGTCATGGCCGAGCCGTTGATCAGGCGCAGACGCAGTTTTTCGCCGGGACGGAACAGCCAGGTGAAGTTGTCATCGGGGGCTTGGCCGTTGATCAAAAAGGTATACGTGGCGCCACTGACGTCGGCGATGTCGGTGGGGTTCATGTTCATTTGCGCCCACATCGTGCGATCGGCAACCGTGGCGCCCCAGCCTTTTTCGCTGACATCGTTGATAAAGTCGCCGACGGTGCGTTTGTGGAAGTTGTAGTAGTCGGACTGTTTTTTCAGGGTCTTCATCAGGCTGGCCGGGTCTTCGTCGGTCCAGTCGCTGAGCATCACCACGTAGTCGCGATCGTACTGGAACGGTTCCGGCTCTTTGGCCTCAATGACCAGCGGCCCGTAGACGCCGGCCTGCTCCTGTAAGCCGGAATGGCTGTGATACCAGTAGGTGCCGTGTTGCCGAACCTTGAATTGGTAGACGTACACGCCGCCCGGTTCGATGCCCTGGAAACTCAGACCCGGTACGCCGTCCATGTTCGCCGGCAGCAGAATGCCGTGCCAGTGAATCGAGGTGTCGGCGGTGAGCCGGTTACGCACCCGCAGCGTCACGGTATCGCCTTCGCGCCAGCGCAACAGCGGGCCGGGCAGGCTGCCGTTGATGGTCATCGCTGTGCGTGCCGAACCCGTGAAATTGACCGGAGTTTCGCCGATGAACAACTCGAATTCGTTACCGCTCAGTTCGTTGACGGGCGCGGCGCCGTCCAGCGCCCAGACCGGTGTCCGCCAGAGCCCGAGGCCACCGAGCAAGCTACCGGCGGCCAGGCCTTTGACAAAAGTGCGTCTTGTGAGAATGGAAGGCATGCGCTGGAAATCCCCGTCTGGCTCATGACAGAGAGACTAGCCAGCCCCGGCTTTCAGTTGGCTGAGGCAAACATTACAGTTTTGTCAGTTAACCTGGGCGGCTTACAGGCTCAACCCTTGCTGCACCACCTGCAGCAGATTGTTTTCCGTCAGCGCGATCGCATCCAGCTCCTGGCCGGTCTCGATAGTCTGCAACCACCAATGGCTTTCGCCATGCTCGTCAACCGTGCGCAGCAACGACTGATCACGTCCCGGCACCTTGATCTCGACACGTCCGCAACCGTCCTCGGTAAACCGCGCAATCGGATCGAAAATCAGACTGTGATCGTTCGCTTCGATCACCAACTGATCGATGGCGTAGTCGTGGCTTTCGCCGTCCGGCGAACTTTCGCAAACGTGCGTAGGATTGCGCCGAATCTTCAGTCCTACTTCGGTGACTGGCTGTAGCCAGGCTTCGATGCGGTGGTACAAGTCGTACACCTGAGCAGGCCAGCAATCGATTTCCAGCGCCGCATCAGCCTGGGTATGCCGTGTCTGCTTGAGTCTGGCGGCGAGTTCGTCTGCTTTACTCATGTCGGTTCCCTTGTTGGATGTCTGCCTGTTCAGCGTAGACGTTTGCACGGCGCAGGGCCTTGCCTTGCGTCATGCGCTTGCAATACAAGCGTGTCGAAATCAGCACTGGCCAGGTCTGGCCAACAACGAAAACCACGGACGCAGGCGTCCCAAGGAACGGGTGAATGAAAAAGCTGTTTACAATTCTGGCGCTGATCGCGCTGACGGCCGGTAGCATCGGCTTGAGTTCGGCGCGTCAGTCGTCATCGAACAAAGCGCAGGCGGAATCGGTGGCGGGGGTGTTCGACTACTACCTGCTGGCGCTGTCCTGGTCGCCGACTTTTTGTCTGACGCACAAGGACGATGCGCAGTGCACCGGCAAGGGTTACGGTTTTGTCCTGCATGGTTTGTGGCCGCAATACGCCAAGGGCGGCTGGCCAGAATCCTGTCCGCCGCTGACCAGGCTATCGGCGGCAGAAACCAGCAAGGGCCTGACGATGTACCCGACGAAAAAACTCCTCGATCACGAATGGTCCAAGCACGGTACCTGCAGCGGTCTGGGCGCGGTGGGCTATCTGGACCAGTCCGATCAGGCCCTCGGCGCGGTGAAGATTCCGCAGGCGTTACAGCCGTTCGGCTCGACGTCGTACTACTTCGAAGCGCAGGAGATTGTCGATCTGTTTCGCAAGGCCAATCCGGGTATTCCCGAAGACGGAATTGCGGTGGTTTGCAGCGGCCCGCAGCTGTCGGAAGTGCGGGTGTGCATGGACAGGGATTTGCAATTCGGCGCCTGTGGCAAAGGGGTGAAGACTCAGTGTCGGGCGGGGGATATTCGGGTGCCGCCGGTACGGTGAGCATCAGTAACAGCCTATGAAAAGAGGCGCTCGCATGAGCGCCTCTTTTTTGCCTGACGATTTGTAGCGCTTGGCAAATTCGCGCATGCTGCGCGCCTCAAAGGATCTGCACGACACATTGCAAGGAGCTGTTCATGAGCGGAAAACCCGCTGCCCGCGTCACCGACCCCACCGCTTGCCCGTTGCCGGGACACGGCACCAACCCGATCGTCAGCGGCTCGCCGAACGTGAATTTCGACGGACTGGCAGCTGCGCGCATGACCGACAAGTCCGCTTGCGGCAGCGCAATCAGCGGCGCTGTATCTGGCACCGTGTTCATCAATGGCTTGAACGCGGCGACGCTGGACAGCACCGGTGGCCACGGCAATGTTGTCATCGGCGGTTCAGGCACGGTGATCATTGGCGACACCGTAATCGCGGCGCCTTTCAGTGGTCTGCTGCCGATGCCGGTGCACTTCACCGACAAGCTGAAACTGGTCAACGATGTGACCGGTGAACCGATGCCCAACCATCCCTACATGATCCAGCGCGCCGACGGGCGCATGGAGCATGGCGTGTCTGATGCCGACGGATTTACCCATGAAGTCAGTTCGCACCTGCCTGAAACCATCAAGCTGTTTCTGGAGGAGTGAGGCAATGACGGCTGAGACGGTAACGTGCGCGAAGGGCAACACTTACAAGCTGCACAAGGAGCATACGCTGACCGACAAGAAGGATGTCAGCGCCAAGCCTGTGCCGGTGGAAAGTACCAAGGCGATCGTGCTTTTTATTGGCGGGGCTGGGGATAAGGAGAGTTATTACTTTTCTGGGCCTTATGGAAACATCCAAGAGGCGCGCAAGGAATTTGATGAGCGAGCTTTAACGCTTGCGAGGGAAGGGAAATACAAGTCGGACTGGTTAGGTTACAACCAAGTCAAAGGAAAGCAGGATATCCAGCGGTACGTCCTGAGTCTGATTCCCTACAAGAGCTGTCCCGTATACATCATTGGGCATAGCCTCGGTGGGTGGAATGGCGCGCACCTGACGAAGTTAATGTCGGATTGGAATTACAGAGTTCAAATGTTAATTACCCTTGATCCGGTGGGTGAGGGGGCTTTGGTCTGGGCTGGCTCAGACATTTACTTTGGCGCTCCTGATCCAGTCGCTCATGATTGGATAAACGTCAAGGCAACGCCATCCAGAAGAAACTCATCAGACGGAGTCGCGGATTTTGGCGAGAAATGGACAATTTCATGCGGACCTTCATTGAACATCAATGTTGACACCAATCACGCTAATGCCTTGGGTTTGTTTACCGCGCGTATCGCCGGGGGAAAAACGGCGAGTGATCTTCTCTTCGACTCGATCATGAAGGAGTTTCCAGCATGAACAAGACGTTGCTTTGCGCGTTTCTGGCTATTTGCTCGGGATGCGCCAAAGACCATGTTATGCCTGCCGCTCACCTGAAATTCATGTCAGTTGAAAGAGAGCAGTCTGTTTTATACGTAATCAAATATCAGTCTGATGTTGATATTCTGGATCTTTTTGGACTAGGCGAGCGGGAAGGAATTATCTCAGGCATGCTCAAATGCGCTTTGGCTGACGATCAGGATTTCTCAGTAGGCAAAGGCATTCGGTTTTCCTCATACGGCTTGATCAGATCCGACAAAGCAAAAAGCGAGAGTGGCAAATTCGCTTACTTCACCCGAGCCTTCATGAGTGAAACTTCCAGCGATCAAAGTTCGGAAAGACATTTGTCCGTAGCGGAGCTGAACAACCTCCTCGCCAACAAAACCCAAATCCCCTGCAAGGTCGTCATCACCGCCTTCGGCTACAAACCCTACTACTCAAACACCATGAACATCCCCACCGCCGACCTGCTCCGCGAAATCAACAAACCCGAATAAACAACCCCGGGGGGGACTCACGCAAATCCCCCCGCATCCACCCCCAATTCCCCACGCAAAAACTCCACCAGCCCCCGCTGCAACCCGCTCAACACTCCCTCGCGGCTGACCAGCGCCAGTTCCGTCGGCGCCAGATCGGGCAGATCCGTACACACCTCATGCTCCGGCAATAGCGCCGAAACCGGCAACACCGAAATCCCTAACCCAGACGCCACCGCCGCTTGTATCCCGGTCAGGCTGTGGCTGCCGAACGCCACTCGCCATGGTCGCTGCGCCACATCGAGCAAGCGAATCGCCCGTTGTCGGTACAGGCAGCCCTGCGGAAACAGTGCCAGCGGCAGCACACCGCTGGAGGTGTCGAATTCGGTGCCTTTGACCCAGACCAGTCGTTCCGGCCAGGTAGCCCATGCCGGGCCGCTGTCGGGTTCGCGTTTGATCAGGGCAATGTCGATGTCGCCGGCGTCGAGGCGTTGGCGCAGGTCGAGGCTCATGCCGCTGATGGTTTCCAGGCGCGCTTGCGGATGGTTGCGGGTGAAACCGGCGAGGATCAGTGCCATGCGCCGGGCGTCGAAGTCTTCCGGCATGCCGATGCGCAGCACTTCCAGGTCGACGTCGCTGGCCAGCGCTTGCGTGGCTTCGGCGGACAGCGCCAGTAACCGGCGCGCATAGTGGATCAGCAGTTCGCCGTGTTCGGTGACCGCGACGTTCACTCCGGTGCGGTCGCGCAGGAGTAGCGGGTGGCCGACCAGATCTTCGAGTTTGCGCACCTGCTGGCTGACCGTCGATTGCGTGCGGTGCACACGTTCCGCTGCGCGGGTGAAGCTGCCTTCGTCGACTACGCAGACAAAGGTTTTCAGCAATTCCAGATCCAGCATGGCGGCGTTCCTGATAGTGGATTTGCGAATGACGATAGCGGATTTATTTAATTTCTCACTATCACCGCACGCTCATAAGCTGAAATCCTCACTTTGGAGGAATCGACCGATGACCTTGAACAACACGCCGCGCCCGCACTGGCTGACCTTCGATTGCTACGGCACGCTGATTCAGTGGGATGAAGGACTGAAAGCCGTGGTCGAGAAAATGCTCAGCGACAAGGGCGAGCACGCAGTCGACGCCGCTAAGCTGATCGAAGTCTACGACCGTCACGAGCATCGTCTCGAACAAACACCGCCGCACCGTTCCTTTCGCGAACTCAGCACCCTCGGCCTGCAACTGGCGCTGGAAGAATTGGGCTTGCCGAGCCAGCCCGAGGACAGTCAACGCCTGGCGTCAGCCATCCCCAACATGCCGCCATTTGCCGAAGTGGTCGACACCCTCGCGCAGCTCAAAGCCATCGGCTTCAAGCTGTGCATCGTCTCCAACACCGACGACGACATCATTGCCGGCAACGTCGCGCAACTCGGTGGCCATATCGACCGGGTGATCACCGCGCAACAGGCTGGCGCCTACAAGCCGGCGCCCCGTCTGTTCGACTATGCTCATGCGCAGTTGGGCGTGACCCGGGATGAAGTGGTGCACATCTGCGCAAGCCCCATGCTCGATCACACAGCGGCGCGGGACATGGGCTTTCGATGCGTGTGGATCGATCGCGGCACGGGTCGTCAGTTATTGCCGGACTATCGCCCCGACGCGATCCTGTCCAGCCTCGATCAAGTGCTGCCGCTGTTCAAATCCCTCGGCTGGACCTAAGGAGAATTGCCATGGCTCATATCTTGAGCGGCACTGGCAAAGCCAGACCAAGCGCAACGCTGAACCTGGACACCGAGGCGATCATCACCGCCCGCAACGAACTCGCTGCGTGCTTTCAACTGGCCGCGCTGCACGGGTTGGAGGAGGGCATCTGCAATCATTTTTCGGCGATGCTGCCGGGGCATGATGATCTGTTTCTGGTCAATCCATACGGCTACGCTTTTTCGGAAGTGACAGCGCAAAATTTGCTGGTCTGTGACTTCGCCGGCAATGTGGTCGATGGCGATGGCGAGCCCGAAGCGACCGCCTTCTACATCCACGCGCGCCTGCACAAACAACTGCCACGGGTAAAAGTCGCGTTCCATACGCACATGCCCCACGCCACCGCGTTGTGCCTGTTGCAAGGCCCGCCGCTGCTGTGGCTTGGGCAGACTGCGCTGAAGTTTTACGGGCGCACAGCGGTGGACGAGGATTACAGTGGCCTCGCGCTGGACGCATCGGAAGGCGACCGCATCGCCAGCGTCATGGGCGACGCCGACATTCTCTTTCTGAAAAACCACGGGGTGATTGTCGCCGCGCCGACCATTGCCGAAGCCTGGGACGATCTGTATTACCTGGAACGCGCCGCGCAGGTGCAACTGCTGGCGATGGCCACTCAGCGCGAATTGAAACCGGTGCCTCATGCGATTGCGCAGCGCGCCTATGAACAGATGCGTGAAGGCGATGCGCAAAGTGCCCGCGCACACCTGACCAGCGCGATGCGGCGGCTGGCCCTGCACAACTGATTAACCGTAAAGAAGCAATCGTAAATAAATCGACGAAAAGCGATCATCCAAACTCGCGACGCGCCGATAACTGGGCGGGAGGCGGGCGTTTGCCCGGTACATCCCGGTGGGCTACGCTCACACATACAAGGGTTTCGAGCTCGCGCCCCTGTCGTACCTGCCCAGGACATGCTTTTGCCAATCCCCATTCACGATCCGCATCAGGCCCCCGGCACGCTCAAACGGTTGCCGCTTCGCAAAGCGGCGGTGCTGTTTATCGTTGCGGTGAGCCTGTGCCTGTGCGGTCTGCTGTACCTGCAACTGGAGCAGTCGCGGCGTCAGGATCTGGCAGTGGCGAAGATGGCCTCGGGCAACCTGACCCGGGCCATGGCGCAGCAGGCCGAGGACACCGTGCGGGCGGCGGATCTGGTGATGACCAGCCTGGTCGACTGGATTCAGGACGATGGTTACGGGACGGCGCAGCGACCCCGGTTACAGCGGATTTTCGCCCGCCGCGCGCAGCAACTGGATCAGCTGCATGGCATCTTTCTCTTCGATCGCGAAGGGCAGTGGATCATCACCTCGTTCGCTGATCTGCCTCGTGGCAATGGCGTGGCCGATCGCGACTATTTCAAGTTCCATCAGCAGAATGCGTCGACCGTTGCGCACATCGGCCCGGCGATTCGCAGCCGCGAAAACGGCGAATGGATCATCCCGATTTCCAGACGCGTGAACGACCAGCTCGGCAACTTTCAGGGCGTGCTGATGGCGGGCATCCGCATGTCCTACTTCGATCAGTTCTTCAAAAGCTTCAGCCTCGATGGCAGCGGCATCATGTTTCTGGCGCTGACCGACGGCACCTTGCTGGCACGACGGCCCTTTGATGAGTCGTTGATCAATACCTCGGTGGCCCACGGCGAGATCTATCAAACCCTGCTGCCGAACGCTAACGCTGGCACCGCGATGCTCAACTCCGTGGTCGACGGCGTGACCCGCTTGTACGGCTATAGACAGCTCGCCTCGTATCCGCTGGTGGTCTCTGCGGCGACGTCGCAAGACACGATTCTGCAGGGCTGGTATGACCGCGCGTTTCAGTCCAGCGTAATTGTCGCGCTGGTGATTCTCGGGGTTGGCCTGTTCGGCTGGGTGTTCATTCATCAGGTGCGCGACGGCGAGCGTATCGAGAATAACCTACGCAAGGCGCAACGGGCGCTGGAGCAGATCGCCACCCACGACAGCCTTACCGGGTTGGCCAATCGGCGCTTGTTCGAGCGTTCCCTGGACATTGAGTTTGCCCGTGGCGCGCGGCAGGTCAGTCCGGTCAGCCTGATCATGCTCGATATCGATTTCTTCAAGCGCTACAACGATGCTTACGGCCATGTCGCCGGCGATCAATGCCTGGCGCAGGTGGCGCAAGTGGTGAAGGCCTGCTGCCAGCGCAAGTCGGATCTGGCGGTGCGTTATGGCGGCGAAGAATTTGCCGTGCTGCTGCCGGACACCGACATCAACGGTGCGCTGGCGATTGCCGGGCAGATTCGCCGTAGCGTGATCGACAAGCACATCATCCACAGCGGCTCGCCGACCGGTTATCTCACCGTGAGCCTGGGCTGTTATGCGTTTATTCCGCACGGCAACGACAGCCCGCAAGTGTTTATCCAGCGCGCGGACGCGGCGTTGTATCAGGCGAAAAATGCCGGGCGCAATCGCGCGGCGGTGTTTGCAGCTGAAGAGGCTTTTGCCGAGCTGATGCGTTCGGATCGCTGATTCTTTCAATCGACATGAATCAGAAGTGGGAGCGAGCCTGCTCGCGAAGAGGGCATGTCAGTCGCCATATTTGTTGACTGATACACCGCTTTCGCGAGCAGGCTCGCTCCCACATTGTTTCGTGATGGACTCAAGACTATCCGGGATGGCTCTTGTTCGTTCAGCCGCCCGTGCCACCGCCCGCGCCACCCGTGCCGCCGCCGGCCGAACCGGTGCCACCGCCCGCGCCGGAACCCGAACCGCTGGCGCCGCCATTGGTACCCGTTCCCGAGCCAGTACCGGTGCCGGTGCCGTTATTGGTTCCGCCAGAACCGCTGCCACCCGATGGCGAGCCCGGGGTGTTGTCTGGCGGCATGGTCGAGCTGCTGGCGCCGCCGGACTTGGTGCCCGTCGCATCGATGCTGTCATTGGCCGCGAAGCTGGCGGCGGACGCCGTGGCGAGCAGGCCGGCCAACAATAACGAAGTGAATTTGCGCGTCATCATGGTACGTCTCCTGATAAAGGGGATTACCTGATATTGGTCTTGCGCACTGAAACCTTGGTGCCCGTCGAGTGACGAGCGGTCAGTCGCCGCGCCAACTGGCCTACCGTTCTTCTGCAATATTGGCTATTTGCCGAACCACCCCCGGGGACTAACGTAGCCATACATTCAATCGCTACCCCGGAGCCCACCATGCAATCTCGTGCCGATTTCTACACCGCTTCCCCTGATGCCATGAAAGCGATGATGGCGCTGGAAAATGCCGTCTCGAAACTGTCGCTGGAAAAGAGCCTGCTCGAACTGGTCAAGCTGCGCTCTTCGCAAATCAACGGCTGCGCATTCTGCATCGACATGCACACCGCCGACGCGATCAAGGACGGCGAAACCCCGCGCCGCCTGTTCGCCGTAACGGCATGGCGGGAAGCGCCGTTCTTCAGCGAGCGTGAACGCGCCGCGCTGCTGTGGACCGAGTCGCTGACACAACTGAGCCTGACCCACGCGCCGGACGAAGACTATGAAGTCGTCGCTGCGCAGTTTTCACCGAAGGAACTGGTTGACCTGACAGTGGCGATCAACACCATCAACGGCTGGAATCGCCTGGCGGTGGGCTTCCGCAAACTGCCGCAGGCCTGAGATATTCACGCTTTTACCTTGCGGGAGCGAGCCTGCTCGCGAAGGCGACGTGTCAGTCACCATCATCGTTGCTGACATACCGCATTCGCGAGCAGGCTCGCTCCCACAGGGACCTGCTCAATGCCCATCGGAGCTCGGCGTCGTCGGTGGTTGCACCTTGCGCATCAAGAACACCATCACAGCGTGCATTGCTTTGTCTTAATACGAAGCATTACTATTCACGCCCCTTTCTCACCACGCCGCCCATCCCCCATGCGCTCCCGCAGATCCGGCTTTTTCGAGCATTACGAAGAGTTGATCGGCACCTGGACTCGGCGCCTGCGCAATCGCGCGCAGGCCGAGGATCTGGCGCACGACACCTTTGTGCGGGTGCTCGAGGCGGATTCGGCGGCGGTGCAGCAGCCGCGTGCGTATCTGCATCAGACCGCGCGCAATATCGCGGTCGATGGTTATCGGCGGGAGGACCGGCGGGGCGTCATGGAGTCGGAGGCGGTCGAGGACACTGCGTCGTCAGCGGGCGATCCGGAGCATTACATGCACGCGATCCAGTTGGCCGACTCCATCGAACGCGCGCTCACCGAGCTGCCGCTCAACTGCCGCAAGATCTTTGTCTGGCAGAAGATCGAAGGCCTGACTCAGGCAGAAATCGCCGAGCGCCTGGGGCTGTCCAAGAACATGGTCGAAAAGTATATGATCCGCACCCTGCGGCATCTGCGTGAGCGGCTGGATGGCTTGCAATCATGAGCGCTCGCGTCTTTTCATTCTCAGCCGGACAGGACATTCCATGATGGAAACGGGTGATTGCGCCTGTGGGCAAACGGCGGTGCGTGACGAAGCGGCGGCCTGGTTCGTGCGTCTGCAGGAGCCGGATGTCAGCGTCGAGCAACGGCAGCGGTTCGACGCCTGGTTGAACGAGCATCCGCAGCACCGTGAGGAATTCCAGTTGCTGCAAGGCATGTGGACCGCGGCTGATCTGTTGCCGACTTCTCGCCTCATGGCGCTTGCCGAAACTCCGCCACCTCGCCGCGAACGCCGGCCGTTGTTGCATTATGCCGTCGCCGCGAGTGTCCTCGCCGTGGCGCTGGGACTTGGCCTGTTCAGTGGTTTGAATCAGCCGGGCGGTTACCGCGCCGAATTCGCCACCGTGCTGGGCGAGCGCAAACATGTGGCGTTACCCGATGGCTCGGTGATCGACATGAACAGTCGCAGCCGCTTGCTGGTGCGTTATGAGCAGGATCATCGAGTTATCGAGTTGAGCGCGGGTGAGGCGATGTTCAGTGTTGAACACGACGCCTCGCGTCCGTTTATTGTCGAAGCCGGCAGCGGCAAGGTCACAGTCACCGGTACGCGTTTCGATGTGCGCCGCGATGCCACGCAAACCCGCGTTGCGGTGGAGCAGGGCACGGTGAAAGTGCAGGGAAGTGCTGCCCCGGACAACCAATTCATCAACCTCACCGCAGGCCTCGGCACCGCGGTCGATGCCCAGGGCAAAGTCCTGCCGGCCTACGCGGTCAACCCGGCGGAACTGACCGCCTGGCGCAACGGCAAGCTGGTGTTCAACAACGCCAGCCTCGGCGAAGTAGCGGCGGAAGTATCGCGCTATCGCGACAAACCGCTGACCGTATCCCAGCCGAACGTGGCCAGCCTGCGCCTGACCAGCGTGTTCAAATCCGACGACACCGACGCCTTGCTCAAAGCCTTGCCGAGCATCCTGCCGGTGACGGTGCGCACCCTCGCCGATGGCAGTCAGGAAATAATTTCCAGATAGCATTCAGGTTTTTTCCCCGTTCATCGTCTTCCTGTTCAACTGCAACTGGTTTGCATTAACAGCCGCACACTCTTGCGATCCACAGGACTCCGTACGACGTGAACATCACCACCCACCACAATAAAAAATCCCCTTGGTTGCCATTGGCTCTCGCGCTGGCGGTCAGCGCCGCGATGCCGTTGGCGTTTGCCGCTGAAGCCATTCATATCCGCGCGCAACCGCTGGGCCAGGCCTTGAGCGAGCTGGGCCAGCAAACCTCGCTGCAGGTGTTTTTCAGCCCCGAACTGGTGGCCGGCAAACAGGCGTCAGCGGTCGACGGCGACCTTTCGCCAGAGCAGGCTTTGCGGCAGCTATTGCAGGGCAGCGGTCTCGATTATCAGATCAATGAAGGCTCGGTGACGCTCGCCCCAGCCGCTACCTCCGCAGCCAGCAACGGCCCGCTGGAGCTCGGCGTGACCGACATCAAAGTGGTCGGCGACTGGCTCGGTGACGCCGACGCGGCGGTGGTGCAGAACCACCCCGGCGCACGCACGGTGATTCGCCGCGAAGCGATGGTCGAGCAGGGCGCGATGAACGTCAGCGACGTGCTCAAACGCGTGCCCGGCGTGCAGGTGCAGGACTCCAATGGCACCGGCGGCAGTGATATTTCCCTCAACGTCGGCGTACGCGGTCTGACTTCGCGCCTGTCGCCACGCTCGACCGTGCTGATCGACGGCGTACCTGCCGCGTTTGCTCCGTACGGCCAGCCGCAACTGTCGATGGCGCCGATTTCCTCGGGCAACCTCGACAGCATCGACGTGGTGCGTGGCGCCGGTTCCGTGCGCTACGGGCCACAGAACGTCGGCGGCGTGATCAACTTCGTGACCCGCGCGATCCCGGAGAAAACCACCGGCGAAATCGGCACAACGCTGGAAACCACTCAGTACGGCGGCTGGAAACACATCGACACCGCATTCCTCGGAGGCACCGCCGACAACGGCATGGGCGTCGCGCTGCTGTACTCCGGCGTCAACGGTCACGGTTATCGCGAGCGCAACAACGGCAACGACATCGACGACGTGCTGCTCAAGACGCACTGGGCGCCGACCGACCAGGACGATTTCAGTCTCAATTTCCACTATTACGACGCCAGCGCCGACATGCCCGGCGGTCTGACCCAGCGTCAGTACGACGACAAACCGTACGAATCGGTGCGTGACTACGACCAGTTCACAGGCCGGCGCAAAGACGTGTCGTTCAAGTGGATCCGCCAGATCGACGAGCGCACTCAGGCGGAAATCCTCACCTACTACACCGACAGCTTTCGCGGCAGTACCATCGCCGCGCGCGATCAGCGCACCCTCAGCTCATACCCGCGTTCCTACTACACCCTCGGCATCGAACCGCGCGTGTCGCGGGTGTTCGATGTCGGCCCGACCACTCAGGAAGTCAGCGTCGGTTATCGCTATCTGAAAGAGGCCATGCACGAAGAGTCGAGTCGTCTGGCGCTGGTCAACAATCAGCCGGTGGTCACGCCGACCTCCGACGGCCATGTGTTCCAGGATCGCACCGGTGGTACCGAGGCCAATTCGGTGTATGTCGACAACAAGATCGACGTCGGCAACTGGACCATCACCCCGGGCATTCGCTTCGAACACATCAGCACCGATTGGCACGACCGCGCCGTGCTCGACACCGCTGGCCGGCCGGTCCCGGAGAAAAACCGCAGCATCGAAAGCAATGAGCCGCTGCCGGCGCTGAGCGTGATGTATCACCTGTCCGATGCCTGGAAGCTGTTCGCCAATTACGAAACTTCGTTCGGCAGCCTGCAGTATTTTCAGCTCGGCCAGGGCGGTTCGGGTGACAGCACCGCCAACGGTCTGGAGCCGGAAAAGGCCAAGACCTACGAGATCGGCACGCGCTACAACGATGATGTCTGGGGCGGCGAGGTGACGCTGTTCTACATCGACTTCGATGACGAACTGCAATACATCAGCAACGACGTCGGCTGGACCAACCTCGGCGCGACCAAGCACCAGGGCATCGAAGCCTCGGCGCACTACGACATGGCCGCCCTTGATCCGCGTCTCGATGGTTTGACCGCCAACGCCGGTTTTACCTACACGCGCGCCACCTATGAAGGCGAGATCCCCGGCTTCAAGGGCCGCGATCTGCCGTTCTATTCGCGGCAGGTTGCGACGGTCGGATTGCGTTACGAGATCAACCGCTGGACGTACAACATCGATGGCTTCGCCCAATCGAAACAGCGTTCGCCGGGCACCGGTGTGAATGCGGATGGCAGCTTCAATGGCAACTACATCACTGAAGGCACGGCGGACGGGCAGTACGGCGACATCCCGGGTTACGTGACCTGGAACGTGCGCGGCGGCTATGACTTTGGTCCGCAGGTGTCGAACCTCAAGCTCGGTGCCGGGGTGAAGAACGTCTTCGACAAGCAATACTTCACCCGCTCCAGCGACAACAACTCGGGGATGTATGTCGGCGCACCGCGCACGTTCTTCGTGCAGGCCAGCGTAGGCTTCTAAGGCTTGATCGTTCCCACGCTCTGCGTGGGAATGCAGCCCGGGACGCTCCGCGTCCCTTGCAAAGCCGAACGCGGAGCGTCCGTTGAGGCATTCCCACGCAGAGCGTGGGGAACGATCTGGCTACGTCCTGCTCGCGAAGCTTTTAGACTTTGAGGACTTTGCCGCCGATCGCCACAGCCACCAGCAACACTGCCATCAATCCAAAGGCAAAACTCAGGCTGCTGGCATGGGCGACAAAACCGATCACCGCCGGCCCGGCGAGAATCCCGGCATAACCCAGCGTGGTAATCGCCGGTACCGCGATGCTCTCCGGCATCACCGTCTGCTTGCCCACCGCCGTGTACAGCACCGGCACGATGTTCGAGCAACCGGCGCCGACCAGCGCATAACCGAGCAGTGCCGCTTGCCAGCTCGGCGCGAAGGTGGCGAGAAACAACCCCGCCGCCGCCAACAGACCGCCGAACAGAATGATCCGCGTGGCCCCCAGCTTGCGCACGATGCGATCACCCAGCAGACGGCCCACGGTCATGGTCAGGGCAAACGCTGCGTAACCCATTCCCGCATAAGCCGTGTCGATCCCGCGTTCCTGGGCGAGGAACACTGCGCTCCAGTCCAGTGCGGCGCCTTCGGTAAGGAAAACGATGAAGCACATGCCACCGATAAACAGCACGATGCCA
Source organism: Pseudomonas iranensis (assembly GCF_014268585.2). NCBI lineage: Bacteria > Pseudomonadati > Pseudomonadota > Gammaproteobacteria > Pseudomonadales > Pseudomonadaceae > Pseudomonas > Pseudomonas iranensis. The sequence goes on along the minus strand of NZ_CP077092.1, from coordinate 4,224,598 downwards.
TGGGGAATCGCGAACGCAGGGCCGGAGCTTTCGCTGCCGTAGGGCAACATGTGCGGCACGCATTTGAGCAAGGCGCCGATCAGCAACACGACGACGACGAGCATCGCTGCCAGCGGTGTCAGCCCGAGGCCGAGCAGGGCGCTGACGCCCGCCGCACCGACAATGCCGCCGAGGCTGAACAGGCCGTGAAACCCCGACATCATGTGCTTGCCGCTGGCGCGCTCGACGATCACGGCTTGCAGGTTCACCGTCGAATCCACCGTGCCGAGGCCGGCACCGAACATGAACAGCGTGGCGATCAGCGCCGGGATCGATGACACCGTCGCCAGCAACGGCAGCGCCGCGCAGATCAGCAAGGTGCCGCCGGTGGCCACGCGTCGGCAACCAAAACGCGTGGCGAGAATCCCCGCCAGCGGCATCGCCAGAATCGAGCCGACACCCAGGCACAACAGCAATAACCCCAGCGTGCCCTCATCCAGCCCGGCCCGCGCCTTGGCATACGGCACCAGCGGCGCCCACGCGGCGATGCCGAGGCCGGCAATGAAAAAGGCAACGCGCGTGGACATCTGTTCCAGGCGTCCGGGGACGAAGGTGTCTTGGGGGCTGAGGCTGGTCATATCGATCCTTGGCAAAAAAACAACTGCATCCCGAGTGACATTCTGACGGCGTTGAGGTTCGATCGCGAGTGTCGGGTTGGCGCGGTGGACATCCTTGCACAGCATGACCTGTGGGAGCGAGCCTGCTCGCGAAAGCGGTGGGTCAAATATGGAATTGTCGACTAACGCACCGCCTTCGCGAGCAGGCTCGCTCCCACACTGGTTTGCGGTTTACAGTCGGATTTTCGCCAGCATGGAATACGGGAACAAGGCATGACGAAGTTCTACGACGCACGCGGCAATATCTACGGAGTGGTTTCGCCCCAAGCCTTGCGCGAGGCCGGAATCGCTTTGCCGACAGGCGCCGACGACTGCGCCGCATCTCGGCAGCGCTGGAGCGAAGCCGCCATCGCCCGGTGCTGCGATTGGCCGGAAGGCCAGCGCCCGGCCGACAGCAAACCCCACCGCAGCGACGGCCTGCTGATCGGCCCGTTCCAGACTTCGGCGCCGTTCGATGTGTTGATCGTCAACACCGACGGCTCCCTCGCCGAGCGCAGTGGCAACGGCTTGACGATTTTTTCTCAGGCGTTGGCCGATCAGGGGTTGATGCCGGAGGAGGGCGCAGTGTTGCGCGTTCATCATGACAAAGGCGCAGCAGTGGAAACCTCGGTGAAACCGGCTGATGTAGAAGGGGTGCAGGGCTTCTGGCTGGATCTCGGCCAGCCCGAATTCGGGCCGGATGCCGTGGGTGCGCAGGCGGTTGAGAGAATTCAGTTTAATAGTCGGAACGTCAGCCACGTCCAGCCCTTGGCGCAACTCAATCCCGACTGGACGCACAGTCAATTCGTACGCATCGGCAATCCTCACTGCGTAACGCTGCTCAGCGATGCGGCTGCTTTGCCGAGCAACGAGCAGATGCGTGAATCACCCCTTAACCAACGGCTGACCGCTATTGCCTACGCCATGCCCACCGGTGCCGGCAATCCCTGCCCGGCGGGCGTCAATCTGCAATGGGCCGCGCTGGCGTCGCCGCAGACGATTCTCGCTCGGGTGTTTGAACGTGGCGAAGGGCCGACAGCGTCATCCGGCACCAGCGCCAGTGCGGTGGCGTGTGCAGCATGGCGGGTGGGTTGGGTTGAAGCGGGGGAAGTGCGGGTGGTCATGCCCGGTGGTACCGCGCCGATTCTGCTGCAACAGCGCAGCGAACTCGGCGTGACTGTGCACCTGTTTGGCGTGGTCGTATCCCTTTCTGACCGTTGATCATATCTAGAAGCGTCCAGTGGTTTCGCTCACCGTGCCAGTGGTCACTGAGGTGTTCGGATTCGCCTGCCAGTAAACGACGCCAGAGGGATCGCTACTTCGTACAATGCATTTCCATTCAATAGCCTGCTGTGCCGGTATTTCAATGCTCGCGCTCCAGCGACCGTCCGACGCGCTCAAGGCAAGCGCATGGCGTGGGTCCCATGCGCCAAGCTCAAGCGTCGAGCCCACGGCATAAACGCTTTCGTCGCGCTGCGGATGGGCATTGTCGCAATTGAGGCGCAGGCTGACAGGGGCAGCCTGGGCGGCAACGCTCCAGATCCTGATAGCGCCGGCGTCCCATTCCAGAGCAGGTTTTTCAAGTTCCGTTGGCAGGCGTTCCAGATCCGAGCCAAGGGCAATCACTACGCTGTTACGGCTGCCGGAGATCGTCGCCACCAGTCCGGAATATCGCGTGTGAAACCGAATGGGGGAGTCGGCGCGGACCCCGGCGTTTTTGCGCAGCTTGATCAGTTGTCGAATCAGTGGGCCACGGTTCCAGTCATACATGTCTGGCCAATAAACGGTGGGCGTTCCGGGACTGCTCAGAATATAGGCATAGGCCTGGTTGCGTCGTTCTTCGGCTAGCGGCCAATGGTGTTGACCGGCGAAGTCGCCCGGGGAGTAGCCGGTATCGTGATTGTCGACAAAGGTCACCGCGACCTGACGCCAGGAAGGATCCGGGTTGCCGTTAAGGCCATCGCGCCACTGCGCCAGCGTGCCGTTCTGCATGCGCTCCTTGAGGGCGAAGTCGAACACCGTGCAGTGCGAACGATCTGACCAGTCTTTCAGTGCATCCTGCCAACTGGCACTGCGCCGCCAGTCCCCTTGCGGGTATTCGTTTGGGCCTTTCCACATTTCCCCGACACAGAACTGCCGGTCGCCAAAGTCTTTCATCCAGCGGTCGACAGTCTCCGGTGCATACCCTCTGACAAAATCAAAACGCAAACCCTGAGCACCAAACTGGTCGCGCAGATTGGTGAATTCTTTTTTGAAGGTTTCGAACACTTCGGCGTTGCCCGTATTCAGATCGGCCGTGCCGTCCATGAACGGGTCGCCTTCGTCACACCGGGCGCAGTCGTGACGCCATTCGTTGCGTCCTCGGGGGAACATCGTTACCACGCCCTTTTCACTCATGTGATTGGGCACCACGTCGTATACGACTTTGACGCCCGCATTGTTCAAGGCCGAGGCTGTTTGCTTGAGTTGTTCGGCAGTCCCATAGCGGCTGGACTTATTAAAGTCCTGCCAGAAATAACCTTCACCGCCGCCGCTGGCCGTGGCGCTTTGCCAACGGGACTCATCCACCCAGGGAGGAGGCATCCATATCAGTGTGAATCCATCGTTGCCGATAGTTGAGGCCATGCGGTCCAGTGCGGCATACCACTTCTCCGGGGTGCGGCTGGAGTTCCAGTGGAAGCCTTGCAGAAGAACTTCTTCGCCGCTGCCATTGCGCACAGCGACGGTTGCCTCTGCCGCGTCGCAGATATTCAGGAACAGAAAAAGCATCAGGCTGGGCAGTGAGGTCCATTTCATGATCGCACCTGGGATCGACTGAGTTATGGACTTCACTTTGCGTAGCATGGACGCGTTTGTCGCCTGTCAGAGTTGACAGTCCTTTAGACTGGTTAGCGATAAAATTTCCAAGAGTCATTAGCGTTCGGCAGTGTACTGGTCACGCAAACTCCACCACCGGCATCTGCCGCTTCATCAACACCCTGCCGCCGCGAATAGAATACAGCGGCAGGCCTTGGCTGCGGATCACTTCGTAGTCGCTGTCCGCCGAAAGAATCAGCAGGTTCGCCGGGCGGCCCTGTTCCAGTCCGTAACGCTCGCCCAGGTGCATGGCTTTGGCGCTGTTGTCGGTGACCAGATCCAGCGCGCTTTGCAGGTTGCGATAACCGAGCATGTGGCAGATGTGCAGACCGGCTTCAAGCACGCGCAGGATGTTGCCGTTGCCCAGCGGATACCACGGGTCGACGATCGAATCCTGGCCGAAACACACATTCATGCCGGCTTCTAGCAGTTCATTGACGCGGGTCACGCCCCGGCGTTTGGGGAAGTTGTCGAAGCGCCCTTGCAGGTGAATGCTTTCGGTCGGGCAGGAGACAAAACTGATCCCGGAATGGCCGAGCAGGCGGAACAGTTTGGCGCAGTAGGCGTTGTCATAGGAGCCCATCGCCGTGGTGTGGCTGGCGGTGACGCGGGCGCCCATGTCGCGGCTGCGGGCTTCCTCGGCGAGCACTTCAAGGAAGCGTGAATGCGGATCGTCAGTCTCGTCGCAATGCACGTCGACCAGGCAGCCGGTGCGCTCGGCCAGGTCCATCAGGAACTTCACCGAGCTGACGCCCTGATCGCGGGTGTATTCGAAATGCGGAATGCCGCCCACCACGTCAGCGCCCATGCGGATCGCTTCTTCCATCAGCTCGCGCCCGTTGCGGAACGACTCGATGCCTTCCTGCGGGAACGCGACGATTTGCAGGTCGATCAAGTGACGACTTTCCTCACGCACTTCGAGCATGGCCTTGAGCGCGGTGAGTTGCGGGTCGGTGACGTCGACGTGGGTGCGCACGTGCTGAATGCCGTGGGCGGCCAGGGCCTGAATGGTCTTCTTGGCGCGGGTCTTGGTGTCTTCTTCGGTGATGGTGACCTTGCGCTCGCCCCAGCATTCGATACCCTCGAACAGCGTGCCGCTCATGTTCCAGCGCGGCTCGCCGGCGGTGAGGGTGGCGTCGAGGTGGATGTGCGGCTCGACGAAGGGCGGCACCACCAGATTGCCGCCGGCATCGAGGTCTTCCGCGCCGAGGGTCGGCGCTTCGGTCTGACGGGCGATGCTGTGGATCAGGCCGTCTTCAAGGTGCAATTCGTGCAGGCCTTCCTGATTGCGCAGGCGGGCGTTGATGATGTGCATCAGGCGAATCCTTTTTATAGGTCTTGTAGTGGTGCGCTGACGCGACGGGCGCCGAGCACACCGGTGACGATGACATACGTTAGCGCGGCAGCGGCAATGCCTACCAGCGGCGCGACCCAGGGCGAACTGAACGCAGCGACGGTGCCCACCCCGTAGGCCCCGAGCCCCGGCCAGTTGAACGCCGGCAACCGTGCGTCGGCCAGGCGCGGATAGTGCCCGCGCCAGCGGTAGAAGAAGTCAGCCATGATCACTCCGCCAATCGGCGGAATCACCGTGCCGAGCAGAATCAGATACGGCACCAGCATGTCGTACATGCCGAGCAGGGCGAGCAGGGTGCCGATCACCGCACCACCGAGGGTCACGGTTCTGCGCCGACCGGTACGCAGCAGGTTGCAGCCGGCGACGGCGAAGTTGTAGATGGTGTTGTCCTGAGTGCTCCAGATGTTCAGCAACAGCATGGCCATCGCGGCCATGGCGAAGCCCTGCAACAGCAGCACTTCAACCACATCCGGTTGTTGATAGACGATCGCGCCGTACGCGCCGATCAGCACCATCAGGCCGTTGCCGATGAAAAAACCGATCAGGCTGGCCAGCACCGCGACTTTTGCCGAGCGGGAAAATCGCGTCCAGTTGGTGGCTTGGGTCGCGCCGCTGACGAAGGTGCCGAAGACCAGGGTGATCGCTGTCGACCAGTCCAGCGAACCGGTCGGCACCACGCTGAGCAAGCCTTCGAAACCGCCGACTTTCACGGTCGCTGCCCACATCGACAGCATCAGCAGCAACAGCATCGCCGGCACCGCGATGTACGAGAGAATCTCCAGTCCGCGATAACCGATGTACGCCGTGGCGCAAAAGCCCAGACCGAACAGCACCATCAGGCCGAGCACCGTGGCCTCATTCAAATCGAAGTACTTGCCGATCACCACGGCAGCCGTAGCGGTACCCCAGGCGTACCAGCCGATCTGGGTGAAACCGAGAATCAAATCGCTGAGCTTGCTGCCGACTTCGCCAAAACAGAAACGGCCCATCAGCACCGAATTGAGGCCGCTCTTGAAAGCGATGTAACCCAGCCCTGCCGCGTACAGGCCCAGCAGCAGGTTGCCGACGATGATCACCGCCATCATCTCGGCAAAACCGAACGCGACCCCCAGCTTGCCGCCGGCAAACATGGTCGCAGTGAAAAACGTGAAGCCCAGTAACACCATCGCCGTCGAGGCCAGGCCTTTGCGCGCGTGCATGGGGACTTCACTGAGCGGGTAATCGTTGCCGGAGGCGTTCTGCGTCATGGGGCAGTCCTTGCTGGAAGGGGAAGACGCAGAAGGGTTGCAGCGGTCGTGCCAAGCGGCGCAAGTGAACGAATGTATAGACGCGACTGAGGTTTTCAGCGCGAAAGCAGTGCACTGAATGCACCAGGAGCCCAATGTGGGAGCGAGCCTGTGATGTGCACGGCAGATGAGTCAAACCTGGTGCCGGACTCTTGTGGGAGCGAGCCTGCTCGCGAATACGGAGTGTCAGTCACCGAATAAATTGACTGGAACGACGCTTTCGCGAGCAGGCTCGCTCCCACAGGGGCGGGGAGATGTGTGTTGCTTATTCGCCGCGATAGATGCAGCCGCTGGTGCACGTCTCATGAATGCGGATCGCACTGAGTTCCGGCAGCAATGGCTTCATCTCATTCCAGATGAATTTGGCCAGCACTTCGCTGGTCGGGTTTTCCAGGCCGGGAATGTCGTTCAGGTAGTTGTGGTCGAGACGCTCATACAGCGGCTTGAAAATCGCTTTGATCTCGGAGAAATCGCGAATCCAGCCAGTGTGCGGATCGAGGTTGCCGCTCAGGTGCAGCGCGACCTTGAACGAGTGACCGTGCAGGCGTCCGCACTTGTGGCCGTCCGGGACGTGCGGCAGGCGGTGGGCGGATTCGAAAGTAAACTCTTTGAAGATTTCCACGGTATTTTCGGCTCTGTTCAGATGGCGTTCGCCGCAGCGATTCGGGCAGGCGGCGAGTTTATCAGCTTGTCTTTGGCCGTGCTGACTAAAGGGTCAGCAAGCGCTCGGCGAGGCGACCATTGGCCGTCAGTTCGAGAAATTCGTCGCCCAGTCGGCGGCTCTCGTCCATCGCCGTGTGCCAGTATTTCTGCCGGCTCGGCGCATCGCCCATAAAGCGTTTGAAGTCATTTCGATCGGGCAGTTTGCCGTAGGGCAGGCGGGCCAGATATTCCCTCGACGGCGCGACCAGCAGCACATCCTGCAAACGCTGCACCGAAGCGCGGCGCCATGGCAGGGTCTTGTCGAACCAGCCGGGAATCACCCGATCGGTGAAGTGCGGATAGAGCACGATGCCGTCGCCGCTGTAGGGCAGGTCGAGGTGGTAGTCGAGCAGGCCGCCGTCACGGAACGTACCCGCGCCGGCGCCGGGCAAGTCGCGTACGCCTTCCATGACCATCGGGATCGATCCGGAAGCGAGCAGGGCCTGGCGCAGGTTGCCGGTGTTGAGGGCAACGAAGCGCGAGGGGAAATCGGTCAAGGCATCAAGCGGCGGCGCCAGGCGCGGATCGTGGATGATCAGCCGCTCGAAGTGCCGCGACAGCCGTGCACGACCGCGCAGGTTGTCGGCGATCACTGAACCCAGTGCCAGACCGAGGCGCCCGCGATGGTCTTCAGCGAGGCGGCCCTGGCTTTTCACCACCATGATGTTCAGGCGGTAATCGGCGTTTTCGAGAATGCTCGCATCGCGGCCGTCGAGCAGGTCATTGAGCATGCGCTGCGAGCTCTGGCTGATCTCGGCCATGCTCACGCCTTTGTTGAAATTCTGCTCGGCGTAGAGCTGGCCGAGGCGGCGAATGCCCTCGGCGGCGTCCGGCAGGCAGGCGCTGGCGAAGCGCCAGGAACCCACCGAGGCGCCGATCAGCGAACGCTCACGCGGCGCACTCGGCAGCCACTCGCCGAACAACGCCAGATCGAGCCCCTGAATCCCCAACGCCTTCGGCCCACCGGCCGCACCGGGCAGGGTGCCGACGTCTGCGGCGTGCAAACCCTGCGCACGAATCCGCGCCATGGCCCGTGGGCCGGCCTTGAGGGTGAGGGCGGGAAACTTGATGTGGATGGCGGTCATACCGGTCTCGATCGTTAGCAAGCTGGCGATTATAAGCACATGTTGCAGGCCCATGTAGGAGTGAGCCTGCCCCACAAGGGGGGCAGACGCAAACCAGTGTGGGAGCGAGCCTGCTCGCGAAAGCGGTGGGTCAGAAACATCGTTGCAGCTGACACTGCGCCTTCGCGAGCAGGCTCGCTCCCACAGGGGAGCTTGCCAGCAATGGGGCACAATGATGGCCATTCAGTTTCAGTTAAGTTGACCCCGCTATGGTGCCCACCTTAAGCAACATATAAGAATTCGGAGACACCCATGAAAACCCTGACTGCCCTGACCACTGCCTCGATCCTCGGCCTTGGCGCCAACACTGCGCTGGCGCGCGATCTCGGACCTGACGAGGCGCTTCGTTTGCGCGACGCTGGTACTATCGTCTCCTTCGAGAAGCTCAACGCCATCGCGCTGGAAAAACACCCCGGTTCGGAAATCACCGAGACCGAGCTGGAGGAAGAGTACGGCAAGTTCATTTACCAGATCGAACTGCGCGACCCGAAAGGGCTGAAGTGGGATCTGGAGTTGAACGCGGTCGATGGTGAAGTGCTCAGGGATCATCAGGATACGTAATGAAGCTGAATAGTCGCGCCACCCGCCTGACGGCGCTGGCGCTGGTGTTGTTGTGCAGCACGGCCATGGCTCGCGACCTCGATCAGGACGAGGCGCTGGCCCTGCGTCGCGATGGTGTGATCCTGCCGCTGGAGCAAGTGCTGCAGCAGGCCATGGATCGCTACCCCGGCGCCAAACTGCTGGAAGTCGAGCTGGAAGAAAAACACGACGTGTACATTTACGAAGTCGAATTGCTGACGGTCGAAGGCGTGGCGCGCGAGCTGCACCTGAAGGCCGATACCGGCGAGTTAGTCAAAGACAAGGAAGATTGATCGATGCGTTTGCTTCTGGTGGAAGACCATGTACCGCTGGCCGACGAATTGCTCGCCGGCCTGCAGCGCCAAGGCTACGCGGTGGATTGGCTGGCCGATGGTCGTGACGCGGTGTATCAGGGCAGCAGCGAGCCCTATGACCTGATCATCCTCGATCTCGGCCTGCCCGGCGTACCGGGGCTGGACGTGCTGGCGCAGTGGCGCGCGGCCGGTCTGGCGATTCCGGTGCTGATCCTTACCGCGCGCGATTCCTGGGCCGAGCGCATCGAAGGGCTGAAGGCCGGCGCTGACGATTACCTGACCAAACCGTTCCACCCGGAAGAACTGTACCTGCGCATTCAGTCACTGCTGCGCCGCTCCAAGGGCCAGGCCAACCAGCCGACCCTGCAAGCCGCCGGCCTGCATCTGGACGAAGGCCGCCAGTGCGTGGTTCGCGACGGCGCCGACATCCAGCTGACCGCCGCTGAATTCCGCCTGCTGCGCTATTTCATGCTGCACCCTGAACAAATCCTCTCGAAAAGCCACCTCGCCGAACACCTCTACGACGGTGAAACCGAGCGTGACTCCAACGTCCTCGAAGTCCACGTCAATCACCTGCGGCGCAAGCTCGGCAAAAGCGTGATCGAAACCCGTCGCGGCCAGGGTTACCTGTTCGGCGGGCAAGCTTCATGAGATCAATCCAGCGCCGTTTGAGCCTGGGTTTGATCAGTGTGATGGTGATCGTCGGTCTGGTACTGGCGCAAACCAGCCTGTGGTTGTTCGAAGTCGGTTTGCAGCGCTACCTCGAAGCCGGCCTGCGCAACGACAGCGAAAGCCTGCTGGTGGCGCTGGTGCGCGGCCCGCAAGGTTTGCAATTGGATGAGCGGCATCTCTCGCCGGCCTATCAGCGGCCGTTTTCCGGGCATTACTTTCGCATCGATTTCTCCGACAGCCACTGGCGTTCGCGCTCGCTGTGGGATCAGGAACTGCCGCTGCTGCAGCAGCCGGGGCTGCACAGCAATCTGCAACTGGGCCCGGGCGGGCAGCGCTTGCTGATACTGCGCTCGGACTATCGGCGCCTGGGTCAGTCGATCTCGATCAGCGTCGCCCAGGATTACACGCCGGTCAGCGACAGCTTCCAGCGCATGCGCCAGATCGGCCTCGGCCTGGGGCTGGCGGCGTTGCTGTTGATCCTGTTCCTGCAACGCCTGACCGTGCGCCGCGCGCTGAAACCGCTGGAGCGCGCGCGCGAGCAGATCGCTCAGTTGCAACAGGGCCAGCGCTCGCAACTCGACGATCAGGTGCCGGTGGAGCTGGAACCGCTGGTGGCGCAGATCAACCATTTGCTCGCCCACACCGAAGACAGCCTCAAGCGCTCGCGCAATGCCTTGGGCAACCTCGGCCACGCGCTGAAAACCCCGTTGGCGGTGCTGCTCAGCCTGGCCTCCAGCGACAAGCTCGATGACCATCCTGAGCTGCGCAGGATTCTCAAGGAACAACTGGAACAGGTGCAGCAGCGCCTCAATCGCGAACTCAATCGCGCGCGGTTGTCGGGGGATGCGCTGCCCGGCGCGTTGTTCGATTGCGATGCCGAGCTGCCGGGGTTGCTGGCGACGCTGAACATGATTCACGGCGAGCATCTGGCCTTGAGCTACGTCGCACCGCCGGGTTTGCAGTTGCCGTGGGATCGCGAGGACTTGCTCGAACTGCTCGGCAACCTGCTCGACAACGCCTGCAAATGGGCCGATGCCGAGGTGCGCTTGAGTGTGATCGAAAGGTCTGACGGCTTTGCCTTGAGCGTGGAAGATGACGGCCCGGGGATTCCCGAGGAGCAGCGGTCTCAGGTGTTCAGCCGTGGCACGCGGCTGGATGAGCAGACCCACGGGCATGGGCTCGGCCTTGGGATTGTGCGGGATATCGTCGATACGTGGGGTGGCTTGCTGGTGCTGGGCGAAAGCGAGTGGGGCGGGTTGAAAGTGGTGATTGAACTGCCTAAGCGGTGAGCCCTTGAAAAGCCCCTCACCCTAACCCTCTCCCAGAGGGAGAGGGGACTGATTGTGTTGTTCTTGAGAGATGCACCCACTTGAAATCCGAGACGAACTCAGGACTTGAATGGCATGAAGATCGGCTCCCTTTCCCCGTCGCCCCCCTTGGGGGGAGAGGGCTGGGGTGAGGGGGGATTGCAACTGACACCCCGCACTTGTCAAACGCGAAACTGATCCATCAACCGCTGCTGCTGATTCGCCAGGCTGTTGAGCGACTGGCTCACCCGAGCCGATTCATTCGCCTGTCCGGACAGCGACTCGGTCACATCGCGAATCGTCGCCACGTTGTTATTGATCTCCTCAGCCACTGCGCTCTGCTCTTCGGCAGCGCTGGCGATTTGCAGGTTCATGTCGCTGATCACGGTAACCGCATCGCCGATCTGCCGCAGCGCCGTCACCGCCTGGCCAACCTGCTCGACACTGCCCTGGGCCTGACGATGGCTGTTGCCCATCGAGCCGACCACTTCCTGCGTGCCGTTCTGCAATTGCTCGATGACCTGGCGGGTTTCTTCCACCGACTCCTGAGTGCGGCGCGCAAGGTTGCGCACTTCGTCGGCGACCACGGCAAAACCGCGTCCGGCTTCACCGGCGCGGGCGGCTTCGATGGCGGCGTTGAGTGCCAGGAGGTTGGTCTGCTCGGCGATGGCGCGGATGGTTTCCAGCACCGTGCCGATCTTCTCGCTGTTCGCAGCCAAGCCTTCGACCTGAACCATCGCTGCGCTCATGTCGGCGGCGAGGGTGTCGATGCTTGCGGTGGTGCGGTCGATCACGGTCAGGCCCTGACGAGTGGCGCGGTCGGCGTCCTTGGCGGCTTCGGCGGCCTGCGCGGCACTGCGCGCCACGTCCTGGGCGGTGGCGCTCATTTCGTGGGAAGCGGTGGCGACCTGATCGACCTGACGATATTGCTGCTCCATGCCGGCGCTGGTCTGGGTGGCGATGGCCGATGACTGGTCAGCGGTGTTGCGCGCATCCTGCACTGAGCGCTTCACCTCGGCGATGATCGGCTGCAACTTGTCGAGGAACTTGTTGAACCAACCGGCCAACTGGCCGAGCTCGTCCTGCTTGTCATAGGCCAGACGCCGGGTCAGGTCGCCTTCGCCGCTGGCGATGTCTTCAAGCATGTGCGCCACACCGAGAATCGGCCTGGTCACGCTGCGCGCCATCAGCCACACCAGCAGCAGGCCGATCAGCGCGGCGAGCAGGCCGAGGCTCAGTTCGATCAGCGTGCCCGAGGTATTGCTCGCATCCAGTTGCTGTTTGAGCGCTTCGGCGCGGCTGACCAGGACTTTCTCCGGCACATCGAGCAACACGCCCCACGCCGGTCCGTCGGGAATCGGCTGGAACGGCGACAGCACTTTCAACTGGCCGTTGCTGTGCAGGCTGCTCACGCCAGTGCTCGCGGCGAGCAGGCGCAGCAACTCGCTGCCGCTGGCCTGATCCACCGCATCCAGGCGCTGGCTGAGTTTGCCGGCATCCGGGCTGTAACCGGCGAGCAGGCCGGCGGGGCTGACAATACTGACGGCGGTCTGGCCGTCATACAGCTTGCGGCTGGCGTTCTGGCTGATCGCTTGCAGGCTGTTGAGGTTGATGTCGACCGACAGCGAGGCGATGACTTTGCCATTGACCTGCAGCGGGAAAACGATGCTGGTCATCAGCACTTTGTGGCCGTCGATGACATAGAAGTACGGCTCGATCACACACGGTTTGAGCGTGGTGCGCGGGCAGGTGAACCAGGCGTTGGCGGCCTGACCGCTGGGGCCGGTGCTGGTGTCGCTCATGTCGCTTTCCGGTAGCGCCATCGAGGTGACTTTGCCCGGGGTCGGCTGCGACCAGTACAGGGCGAAACGGCCCTTGTCGTTGCTGCCCAGTTCAGCCTGATCGGCGAACAGTTCGTCCTTGCCGTCCAGCGCGTTGGCTTCGAACACCAGCGACAGGCCGAGCAGGTCCGGGTTGGCTTGCAGCGCGGATTTGACCTGACGGGTCATGTCCTCGCGCAGGTCGAAGGCATCGAGAAAGCGCTTCTCGGCCTGCTCACGCAAAAACAGCACCTGCCGCGAGAAACCGTGGCCGTACTGATAGGCGTCCATGAACTGCTGACGAATGCCGGCGGCCTGCACTTCACCTTGCGACTCGATCCGCGCCTGCGCCGACTCGGTGAGCATCTCCATGCTCGAGGCTTTGACCAGCGCCGAGCTGTGTTCCATGCGATACAGCGAAAGACCGACCAACAGGGTCACGATACCGGCCAGGCAGAGGCCGGCGAGCAGGGTGATTTTCCATTGGATGGAAAGTTGTCTGAGCGACATGGAAAACATCCTTATCCGATAAATATCTGAGACTTTGCACTGTAGCGGCCGCGTTTCGGCTTTCTTTATGCCGTGAGCGCAATATGACCGATTGCCGCATGCGGGGGCTGTGGTCCTGTGGTCCTGTGGTCCTGTGGCGAGGGGATTTATCCCCGTTCGGCTGCGAAGCAGTCGTGACAAGGGTTGTTTTGAAGTTTGCCGGGGGCGGCTTCGCCACCCAACGGGGATAAATCCCCTCGCCACAGGGCTTTGACACCGCCGCCACTCTGCGGCACAGTGCGCGCCCTCTAACAAGACCCTCTGTACACATCCGCCGGCCAACCCGGGCGGACTCATCCTGTCTGGCGGTGTGTTTTCACCCGCAGTGTTTTTTGAGGTAGTGAAATGAATGCAGTCATAGCAGCCGTCGGCGTCATGCTGATCCTCAGCCTGTCGCGCGTGCATGTGGTGATCGCGCTGATCGTCGGGGCGCTGGTCGGTGGCCTGACCGGCGGTCTGGGCATCGACGCAACACTCAAGGCGTTCAACAGCGGTCTGGGCGGCGGCGCGACCGTGGCGTTGTCCTACGCCTTGCTCGGCGCGTTCGCCGTAGCGATTGCCAAGTCGGGCCTGGCCCATGCGCTGGCCGACAAGGCCCTGGCCATGGTGGATCGGCAGCATGCAACCGGCGGCGGTAACGTCAAATGGCTGCTGATCGGGCTGCTGTGGGTGGTGGCGATTGCCTCGCAGAACATCCTGCCGATCCACATCGCCTTCATTCCGCTGCTGGTGCCGCCACTTCTATATGTACTGACCAAGCTGCAACTCGATCGCCGTTTGATCGCCTGTGTCATGACCTTCGGCCTGATCACCCCGTACATGTTTCTGCCGGTGGGCTTCGGCAACATCTTCCTCAACGAAATCCTGCTGGCCAACGTCGCGCGCAGCGGCGTCGACATCAGCGGCATCAATGTCACCCACGCCATGGGCATTCCGGCGCTGGGCATGGTCTTCGGTCTGGCGATGGCGTTCATCAGCTATCGCAAGAAGCGCGTTTATGACCTGGCCAAAATCGAACAGGTCGAGCAGACGGCGGTGCACTACAACCCGCTGAGCCTGATGATCGCCGGTGTGGCCATTGCTTCGGCATTCGTGGTGCAGTTGCTGCTGGACTCGATGATTATCGGTGCTTTGGTCGGGTTCCTGATTTTCTCGGTGTCGGGCATCGTCAAGTGGCGCGAGACCGATGACCTGTTCACCGAAGGCATGAAAATGATGGCGATGATCGGCTTCATCATGATCGCCGCCTCAGGTTTTGCCGAGGTGATGAAGGCCACCGGGCAGGTGCAGACGCTGGTCGAATCGTCGGCGGCCTGGATCAATCACAGCAAAGGCGTCGGGGCTTTGTTGATGCTGCTGGTGGGCTTGCTGGTAACCATGGGCATCGGCTCGTCGTTCTCCACCGTGCCGATTCTCGCAGCGATCTTCGTGCCGCTGTGCGTGCAGCTGGGCTTCAGCCCGATCGCCATCGTCTGCATCGTTGGCACTGCAGGTGCGCTGGGCGATGCCGGTTCGCCGGCCTCGGACTCGACCCTCGGCCCGACCTCGGGTCTGAACATCGACGGCCAGCATCACCACATCTGGGACACCGTCGTACCGACTTTCCTGCACTACAACCTGCCGCTGCTGGTGTTTGGCTGGGTGGCGGCGATGGTTCTGTAAAAAATCCACAATTGCCCCATGTGGGAGCGAGCCTGCTCGCGAAGGCGTCGTGTCAGTCGACACACAGGTTGCTGAGCCAACGCTTTCGCGAGCAGGCTCGCTCCCACAGGGGGCCTGGGTATTTCCCGGACTCAACTTTTGCTCCGGCGTGCCGTTAAAGCCTTTAACCACGCCAACAAAATCAAAAGAGTGAGTCCCCCGATGCGCCTGAGTCTCAAGGCTAAAGTCCTGTCCCTTGCTGTTCTGCCGGTGCTGCTCTTTGCGCTGGTCATCAGCGTGACCACGCTGTTCATCCTCCAGGAACAGGCGCGCAAGGAGGTCGAACAGACCCGCGAGCGGCTGCTCAGCGACGCCAAGGCCACCCTGCAAAGTTACGTCGCCGTGGCCATGACCACGATCAAACCGCTGTACGACGCCGCCGCACCGGGCGATGACGCGGCGCGGGCGCAAGCGATCAAATTGCTCTCTGGCATCCGCTACGGCAAGGATGGCTACTTCTTCGGCTACGACTCCGAGACCGTGCGTCTGTTCAAGGCCAACGACCCCGACGGCGTGGGCAAAAGCTTCAAGGACAACCGCGATCCGAACGGCGTCTACGTCAACCTCGGCCTGGTCAAAGTGGCCAAGGACGGCACCCACTATCTGCAATACAGCTCACCGCTGCCGGGTAACGCCAAGGTGCTGGTGCCGAAGCTCGGCTACACCGAATACCTGCCGAAGTGGGACATGGCGGTCGGTACTTCGGTCAATCTCGACGGCATCGAAGCGCAAGTGGCGCAGGTCGAGGCGCAAGTGCAGGAGCGCGTGCAAGGCGTGGTGCTGAGCATCGTCGGCGTTGCGGTGCTGGTGCTGTTGGTGATCGCGGCGGCGGGCATGCTGCTGGCCAACACCATTCTGCGTCCGCTGACCCTTATGAAAGCCAACCTCGACGACATCGCGGCGGGCGAGGGCGACCTGACCCGGCGCCTGAACATCACCAGCCAGGACGAGCTCGGCGAACTGGCCGGCTCGTTCAACCGTTTCGTCGACAAGATCCACGGCCTGGTGCGGCAGATCACCGAGATGACCACGCAACTGACCGGTCTGGTCACCCAGGTCTCGGAACAGGCGCAGCGTTCCGATCAGGCGATGGAGCGTCAACGCCACGAAACCGATCAGGTCGCCACAGCGATCAACGAAATGTCCGCCGCCGCCCAGGAAGTGGCGAAGAGCGCGCAAAACGCCGCCGTCGCCGCGCAGCAGACCGACGAAGAAGGCCAGAGCGCCAAGCGCGTGGTGGCGGGCAGCATCAAGCAGATTCATGCGCTGGTCGACGATATCCGCAACAGCGGCGTGTCGCTGGACAGCCTGCAGCAGGACGTCAGTTCGATTGTCGGCGTGCTTGGGGTGATTCGTTCGATTGCCGAACAGACCAACTTGCTGGCGCTCAACGCCGCGATCGAAGCGGCACGTGCCGGTGAGGCCGGGCGTGGCTTTGCGGTGGTTGCGGACGAAGTACGCGCACTGGCCAGCCGCACGCAGATCAGCACCCAGGAAATCCAGGGCATGATCGACCGCTTGCAGGCCGGCACGCAGCAGGCGGTCGAAGCGATGCGCCGTTCCAGCGAGGCCGGCGACGGTACTTCGCAGCAAGCCAATCAGGCCGGTGCATCGCTGGACGCGATGGCGCAGCTGATTGCCACGATCAACTCGATGAACGCGCAGATCGCCAGCGCAGCGGAAGAACAGACGGCGGTGGCCGAAGAGATCAACCGCAGCGTGCATCAGATTGCCGTGGCGGTGGACAGCGTCGCCGATGAAACGCAACTGGGCGCGCAGACGTCGCGCAGTCTGGCGGAGCTGGGGCAGCGGTTGGGCAAGCTGGTCGGGCAGTTCCGTATCTGATGGTCTGAAAAGCCCCTCACCCTAGCCCTCTCCCAGAGGGAGAGGGAACCGATTGGGGAATATTGCGGGATTACGCCGACCTGAACGTCCTGCTTTGAATCCATAATCGACGCGGTTTTTCAGGTCGATGCAGTAGGTGGGACACCTCGGTCGGTTCCCTCTCCCTCAGGGAGAGGGCTAGGGTGAGGGGCTCTTGATCTTCAGGCTCTGTCCCAATAGGGAATCTCGCCAAAGCACTCGACAAAAAAATCAATCACCGTCCTGACCTTCACCGACAGCCGTCGGCTCCCCGGCCACAGCACGGCGATCTGCTGCGGTTCCAGGCTGTTCGACACCTGATATTCCCCCAGCACCGGCACCAGTGTGCCCTCGCGTACCGCTTCGCCAATCAGCCACGACGGAAACATCACCAGCCCTAAGCCTTGCTGGGCGGCCTGGGTCAGGGTGTCGGCGTGGTTGCCGGTGATCGGGCCTTTGACGGTGTACGGCGTCCAGTCCTCGCCATCACGGCGGAAAAACCAGCGCTGCTGACCGGCCGCGCCTTTGTAGGCCAGGCACTGATGTTGCGCGAGTTGGTCGGGATGCTGCGGCGTGCCGTGGCGTTTGAGATAGGTCGGGCTGGCGGCGACCTGAAAACGGTGCGGCGCCAGAATGCGTGCCTGCATGCTCGAATCGTGCAGCGCGCCGATGCGAAACAGCAGGTCGGCGCCTTCCTGTAGCGGGTCGACATAATGGTCGGTTTGCTGGATATCCAGTTGCAGCTTCGGATACCGCGCGCAGAGCTCGCCCAGCCAGGGCGTCAGATGGCGCTGGCCGAACACCACCGGGGCGTTGATGCGCACCAGTCCGGTGGGTTCGCTTTGCTGTTCCTGCAACGCCTGTTCGGCTTCTTCCAATTGCACCAGCAGTAACCGCGCATGGTGCCCGAGCGTGCGCCCGGCTTCAGT
Organism: Pseudomonas iranensis; assembly: GCF_014268585.2. Classification (NCBI taxonomy): domain Bacteria; kingdom Pseudomonadati; phylum Pseudomonadota; class Gammaproteobacteria; order Pseudomonadales; family Pseudomonadaceae; genus Pseudomonas; species Pseudomonas iranensis. Next base: position 4,206,907 of record NZ_CP077092.1, on the reverse strand, counting down.
CGGGGTGACGGCGCGGGTGTGGCGGTAGAGCAATTGCTGGTTGAGCGCCTGCTCCATCAATTGGATCTGCCGTGAAATGGAGGAGGGCGCGACCCCTTCGCGGCGGGCGACTTCGGAAAAACTGCCGTGGTCGAGGACCGCTACAAACAGCCTTAACGCTTTGAATCCGAGTTCGTTGAGCCCGTGCATGCCTTGTCTCGCTGTGCGTATTGCGCAAAAGTGTTGTCCGGATGCTCCCATTTATCGCACAGCGGCGCCAGCCGACAATCCGCGCCATTGTTTTCGAGCGTGGAAGGTTATGTATGCAGACGTTGGATGAAGGGGTGGTTGCTGCACCGGTGAAAAGATCGGTGTTGCGTCTGCTGTTGCTGCCGCTGGTGATTCTCGCTGGCATGGGCTTGTCGGTGGAGGCCGGTTTGCTCGGGCCGCTGGGTGAGCAGGTCGGGCATTTGTGGGCGACGTTGAGCATCTTCGGTGTGGGTTCGGCGATTCTGTTTTTGCTCCTGCTGTTCGCCGGCCCACAGAAAGGTCCGGCGTTGACCGAACTGCCGCGCTGGCAGTTGATCGGCGGGTTTCTCGGGCCGATCTACGTGGTGGTGCTGACGCTGGCGACGCCGCATATCGGCATTGCCATGACGATGATTGCGATTTTGTCCGGTCAGGTCGGCAAGAGTGTGCTGATCGACCATTTCGGCTGGTTCGGCGCGACGCGCAAGAAGGTCAACGGCGAGCGCTGGCTGGCGTTGGGCTTGATTGTGGTGGCTTTGGTTCTGATTGCGCGGGGGTGAGTGATGGGTCTGGTGATTTTGTTGGCGGTGGTGGTGTTGGCCGGTGCGGTGTTGAGTGTGCAGGCTGCGATCAATGGTCGTCTGGGGGAGACGGTGGGTGTGCTGCGTTCCAGTCTGCTGACCTTTGCGGTGGGCGCGGTGGTGACCGGGTTGTTGATTCTGTTTTTCGAGCCGGCGCAGGCGGTGAGTCTGCTTGAGGTGCCGAAATGGCAGTTGACCGGGGCGCTGTTCGGCGTGGTGTACATGATGGTGATGGTTGGCGCGGTGCCGGTGGTCGGGACGGCTGTGGCGACGGTGGCGGTGATTGTCGGGCAGTTGGGCATGGGGATGTTGATCGACAATTTTGGCTGGTTGGGGAATCCGGCGATCGGCTTGTCTTCGAGCCGGATGCTGGCCATGGTGTGTCTGGCGGTGGCTTTGGTGTTTATGTATCGGAGTTCGCGGCAGGCGCAGTGATTTTATTTGTATGACTGTGTACATATCCGTTGCTGCGGGTGTTGCTTCTGGCGGTTCCGCTGTGTACGACTGCGTCGTTCGGTCGCTGCGCTCGCACGTCCGGATCAATCCCTCCACTCAGCCTGCCGACGGGCTCTGAGATCAAGATCAAAAGCGGTACTCGAGCTTGCGCTCATTGTTTTGAGTGGTTAGGAGCGGGTGGTGTCTGGCTTTGGTTTTGTGCTGGGATTCGCCCCTCATCGGAACGCCGCCCGCCCAGCCCTCTCCCGGGGGAGAGGGGGCCGATTTTCGGGGTTTTCAAAATTTGCGTTCGACTCGGTATTCCACGTCGGCGGGTTTCTCGCAATCATCTCGGTCAGTTCCCTCTCCCTCCGGGCAGGGCTAGGGTGAGGGGCTTTTGATGTCTGCGCAGGTCTGTGCTGCGCGCAGTTGTTCTGTGGGAGCGAGCCTGCTCGCGAAAGCCATCTCTGGGTCGCCCAATCTCTCAACAGTTGGCCAGCCTGCAACACCACCTTCTACACTGTCCCTTATGGCTTGCTCGCAAGCCTCAGACAACCACCACGCAAGGAGTCTGTCCCATGTCCGACAAAAAATGCGACTGCCCGGGCTGCAACTGCACGATCAAAGAAGGCGAACATTCCTACGCTGTGCACGGCAAACACTATTGCTGCGAGGCTTGCGCTCATCATCACAAACACGGTGAAGAGTGTGCGATGAAGGGTTGCGGTTGCGCTCATCCGAAATAAGCGGGGCAAAAAAAAGTGGAGCCTAATCAGGCTCCACTTCCATTTTCAGACTGTCGTCTTCCTGTCGCTCAAAGTGCCTCACCGTGCCTTGCAAGGTTCGCCCTTCGACCTTGACCACCACAATTTTCGCTTGGTCGAGGTCTTCCGGTACCGGTGCCTGGACGCACAAGGTGAAGCGATAAGGGTCATCCGCGACCGTTTCCAGTGCGACTTGGCAATTCACCGTTTTGGTGATCTGGCCGAAGAAGGTGGTCAGGCCGTAGTCCAGTCGGGCCGGGTGATAAGTGTCGGTCATCGGTCGATTCCCCCTGTCGATTGCCAAGCCTGCGGTGAGGGCGGTGGGGTCAGTTGGTCTGGCGCCAGGTGACGTTTTCCAGGCCGAATTTTTCTGCCATCGGTTTGCTGGTCTTTTGCACTTTCTCGCGACCGAAGCGCGGGATGCGACCCACGCCCGCGTCGCAGCTTGCCCAATGCCAGGCTTCGGCGTTGTCCATTTTGTCCGAGCGGATAATGAACGACTTGGGGGTGCCATGCAGTGTGTAGTCGATGACGTAAAGTTTTGCGTTGTTCATAAAGCCCGAATTCCTCCCTGTGGTATTAAACGGATCGCGCTGTGCCGGGAAAATTCATTCGGATTGTCCGACGGTAGCTATCGTTGGCGAGGGCGGGGCAGGCTGGTTACCATGGCGGCTTCGCCAACCCCCTGTGAACGCTCGCCATGGCCCTCGCCGCGCCCCCTGATCTGACCGACACCGATGTGCCCGTGCAACCGCTGGCGCGAACCTATCCGCGTGGTTTGTTCATCGAGCCGCACGAGCATGTCTGGGGGCAGTTGCTGTATGCGATGAGCGGAGTGATGTGGGTCGAAACCCCGCACGAAGCGCTGGTGGTGCCGCCGCAGCGGGCGGTGTGGTTGCCGCCGGGAGTGCCGCACGGGATTCGTGTGGTGTCGGATTTGCAGATGCGCAATATCTACCTGCGCCCGGCGCTGGCGGCGACCCTGGATGCGACGGTGCAGGTGATCGAAGTCGGTGGTCTGCTGCGCGAGTTGATCGTCGGGCTGGTGGCGCAGGGCGATGCCGGCGAGGCTGAGTATTACGAGGCACTGGTCGGGCTGGCGTTGCTGGAACTGCGCCGGGCCAGGCGTTCGCAACTGAAGATTCCACTGCCGGATGAGTCCGACCGGCGTCTGATGAATCTGTGTCAGGCCGTGATGGCCGCGCCGTCGCTGGAGATCCCGTTCGAGCAGCATGCGCAGAACGCCGGGGCCAGCGTGCGTACGCTGGCGCGGTTGTTCAAGGACAGCCTCGGCATGGGCTTCGCCGAATGGCGGCGCCAGGTGCAGTTGGCGACGGCGGTGGCAGCGTTGATTCAGGGCGTGGCGGTGAGCGTCATTGCTCGCGACCTGGGTTATTCACCGAGCAGCTTCAGCGACATGTTTCGCCGGGAGCTGGGGGTGGCGCCTTCGCAATTTGCCGTGTAGGACAAATGTCTGATTTGTGAGCTCCCACAAGGTTCTTTGTGAATTGGGGTTTTTGTCCGAAATTCAGAAGTCCTTGGCCGATACCGCTCCGCCCGTTTCCCTAGACTCTGCCCATCACTTATCGCGGCGGAGTTCCCCCATGAACTACCTCATTTCTCTGGCCATCGGCCTGGGCGTCGGCCTGCTCTATGGCGCGCTCGACTTCCGTTCTCCCGCACCACCGGCGATCGCGCTGGTCGGTCTGCTCGGCATGTTGGCCGGTGAGCAGTTGTGGCCGCTGGGCCGGCAACTGGTCGCTGGCTGGGTGTCCTGAATTTCCTTTTTTCTTTTCGGTGGATGTGCCCATGAAAGCGTTGCAATTCGATCAGACCGGCGACCTGTCTTCCCTGCGTTTCGTCGACGTTCCGACCCCGGTGCCCGGCGCCGATGAAGTGCTGGTGCAGATCAAGGCTGCCGGCCTCAATCCCAGCGATGTGAAAAACGTCCTCGGGCGTTTTCCTTACACCACGCTGCCACGGGTTCCGGGGCGGGATTTTGCCGGGGTGGTGGTCGAGGGGCCGCAAGCACTGATCGGTCAGGAAGTCTGGGGTACCGGGCGCGAGCTGGGCTTCTTCGCCGACGGCGCCCATGCGCAATTCGTCAAATTGCCGGCCAGCGGCGTGGCGCACAAACCGGCGCATTTGAGTTTTGCTCAGGCGGCCAGCCTTGGCGTGCCGTACACCACGGCGTGGGATGCGCTGGAACGCAGCCTGGTCAGCGCCGATACGCGCTTGCTGGTGATCGGCGGCGGGGCAGTGGCCACGGCGGCTTTGGCACTGGCGAAAGTACGCGGCGCGCAATTGCTGGCGGCGGCGCGCCGGCCCGAGCAGGTCGCCGATCTGCAGCAGCAGGGCTATCAGACGATTCAACTGGATAAGCCAGAAAACCTCGGTGCGCAGGTCAACGCGGTGTATCGCGGCGGCGCCGATGTGATCTTCGACACCACCGGTTTCTGGCTGCCCGCCTCGGTCGCGGCACTGGCGACCTTCGGCCGCATCGCCATCATCGCCGCGCCGGTCGACGGCCACGTGCAATTGCCGGCGCTGGCGCTCTATCGAAAAGGCGGCTCGGTGGTCGGGATCAACTCTTTGTTGTACGGCGTTGAGGCGTGCGCGGCGATGCTCGAGCAGTTCGGGCGGTTCTTCGATGAGGATCGCTTGCCGCTGCCGCAGGGCTTGGTGGAGGTGCCGCTGGCTGAAGGGCTGGCGCGCTATGACGAGGTCAATCAGGGCGGCGGCGACAAGATCATCTTGCTGCCCTGACTCACGCAAACCCCTGTGGGAGCTAGCCTGCTCGCGATGACGGTGGATCAGTTAAACAGTCGGCGACTGACACACCGTTTTTCGCGAGCAGGCTAGCTCCCACAGGAGACCACCGTACAAATGTGGGAGCGAGCCTGCTCGCGAAGGGGGCCGCTCGGTCAGCACAAAAATCTGCGCGCTCGCGCTCTGCTAGAATCCGCCCCATTCATTGCCAGAGACTCTCCCATGAGCGAGCCGATTCGTCTGACCCAATACAGCCATGGCGCCGGTTGTGGCTGCAAGATTTCCCCACAGGTGCTGGAAGTGATCCTCGCCGGCAGCGGCGCACAGAACCTCGATCCGAAACTCTGGGTCGGCAACGCATCGCGTGATGACGCGGCGGTGTATGCGATCGATGCCGAGCGTGGTGTGGTGTCGACCACCGATTTCTTCATGCCGATTGTCGATGACCCGTTCGACTTCGGCCGCATTGCCGCAACCAACGCGATCAGCGACATCTACGCGATGGGCGGCGATCCGTTGATGGCGATCGCGATCCTCGGCTGGCCGGTGAATGTGCTGGCGCCGGAAGTGGCGCGGGAAGTGATTCGTGGCGGTCGCTCGGTGTGCGACGCGGCGGGCATTCCGTTGGCGGGGGGGCATTCGATCGATGCGCCGGAGCCGATCTTCGGCCTCGCCGTCACCGGGCTTGTGGAAAAGCGCCACATGAAGCGCAACGACACCGCTACCGCCGGTTGCCTGTTGTACCTGACCAAACCGTTGGGCATCGGCATCCTCACTACCGCCGAAAAGAAGGGCAAGTTGCGCGCCGCCGACGTCGGTGTCGCCCGCGACTGGATGTGCACCCTGAACAAGCCCGGCAGCCGCTTCGGCAAACTCGCCGGCGTCACCGCGATGACCGACGTCACCGGTTTCGGCCTGCTCGGGCACTTGGTGGAAATGGCCGACGGCAGCCAGTTGACCGCGCGCATCGCCTACGACCGCGTACCGCGTCTGGAAAGCGTCGAGTACTACCTCGATCAGGGTTGCGTGCCGGGCGGTACGCTGCGCAACTTCGACAGCTATTCGAGCAAGGTTGGCCGCGTGCAGGAGTTGCACAAACGCGTGCTGTGCGATCCGCAGACCAGCGGTGGTCTGCTGATTGCGGTCACGCCTGAAGGCAATGACGAGTTCCTCGACGTTGCCGCCGAACTGGGCCTGAACCTTGCGCCGATCGGCGAACTGGTTGAGCGACAGACGAACGCGGTCGAGGTGATTTGATGCTCCGCGACTGCACCGACTACCGCGATATTTTCCTCAACGACCGGCCAATGATGGATGCCCGCGCGCCGGTCGAGTTTCACAAAGGCGCGTTCCCCGGCGTGGTCAATCTGCCGCTGATGAATGATCTGGAACGGCAGAAGATCGGCACCTGCTACAAGCAGCATGGCCAGCAGGCGGCGATCGAGCTGGGCCATCAGATGGTGTCCGGCGCAGTCAAGGCCGAGCGCATCCAGGCCTGGGCCGACTTCGCCCGGGCTCATCCCGATGGTTATCTGTACTGTTTTCGCGGTGGTTTGCGCTCGCAGATCACCCAGCAGTGGCTGCGCGACGAGGCGGGCATCGACTATCCGCGCGTCGGCGGCGGCTACAAGGCGATGCGCAGTTTTTTGATCGACACCCTTGAGCAGGCCATCGCGCAGTGTGATTTCGTTTTGCTAGGCGGCATGACCGGCACCGGCAAGACCGAAGTGCTGGTGCAGTTGCGCAACGGTGTGGATCTGGAAGGCCACGCCAACCATCGCGGCTCCAGTTTCGGCAAACGCGCTACCGGGCAGCCGTCGAACATCGATTTCGAGAATCGCCTGGCCATCGACTTCCTGAAGAAACGCGATGCCGGGATCGAGCAGTTTGTGCTCGAAGACGAGAGCCGCGTGGTCGGCAGTTGTGCCTTGCCGCTGCCGCTGTATCAGGGCATGCAGCACTACCCGATGGTCTGGCTGGAAGATCGTTTCGAGGATCGCGTCGAACGGATCCTGCGTGATTACGTCATCGATCTGTCGGCGGAGTTTGCCTCCCTCCACGGCGAAAACGGTTTTGCCTTGTTTTCCGAACGTCTGCTGGAAAGCCTCAACAACGTACAGAAACGCCTCGGCGGCGAACGCCATTTGCGGATGCTGGTGTTGATGGAGCAGGCGCTGGCCGAGCAGGCCCGCAGCGGCGCGGTGGAGCTGCATCGCGGCTGGATCGAGGGTTTGCTGCGCGAGTATTACGACCCGATGTATGTCTTCCAGCGCGAGAAGAAGGGCGGGCGGATCGAGTTTGCCGGAGAGCGGGGGGCGGTGATCGAGTATTTGCGTGCGAGGGTGAGCCAGAGGGATTGAAGGCATTATCGCTGGCCCCATCGCGGGCAAGCCCGCTCCCACAGGTATTGTGGGTGTACAGGTAATTCATACACACCCTCATACCTGTGGGAGCGGGCTTGCCCGCGATAGGGCCGGGTCAGGCAAAACATAACTCAGGTCGGGCAAGTGTCCTTGCCGTTATCCAGCCCCTGTTTGTAGCTATGACTCTGCAAACTGGCCTTGCCGTTGTGCCACTTCAGGGTCAGCACATACAGCGAATCGAAGTCATCGCCGGCCCAGTCATCGGTGATCTTCTGCCGCTCGCCCACTGCGTTGCCAGCGACCTTGTTGATCAGCTCCGGCAGATAACCGTGGGACCAGGCGGTGTAGATCGTCGAGTTGTGGTACTTCTCGTCCAGCAGCTCGCGGGCCAGATCGCTGGTGTCGTTGGCGGAGAACTCGATGTTCACCGGCAGGCCAAGCTTGATCGCGGCCGGGCTGATGGTCATCAGCGGACGAATGTAGCTGTAGGAATTGTCCAGCTCGCCTTCCTCGACGTTGCGCGTCGGGTTGGCGGCGAACACGTAGTCGGCCTTGCCGAATTTTTCCGGCAGCAGCGTCGACAGGTCGATGGCGCGGTTCAGGCCCTGGCAGTTGAGCTGGCCGAGGCCGCCTTCGGGCTTTTCCGCGTGGCGCAGGAACACCAGCGTCTGCGTGCCGTCCGCTGGTTGTGCGCGGCTTTCGCTGGATTCGAGGGACAGAAACAGCGCGCTGACTGCCAGCAGGGAGGGCAGGGCCACGTACGCGCGATGTTTGAAGCGTTTGGCGAAACTCATCAGATTCGTCATCAATTCGAGGGTTCTTCAGCAAAATCGGTTAAGGCTGACAAACCTTGGCACCGCGGGCTCCCAGCACCGGGTGTTTCCCTGTCGTAAACAGCTTCCTCTGCGAGAAAGGCATAGCTCAGAGTCCTGTAATGCCCGTTTGGTTCGATACGGGCCAGTGCGCAGCACTCTAACGGCAACCTTTGCGGGCATGCAGGCAGGTTAGCGACAGGATGTTACGGTTCGTGTAGGCGCAGCGGCAGGCCTACTTTATGATCGGTTTTCAATTTGTGACTGGATGCTTCCAATGACCGATCTGTCTGCATTCCCGATTACTCAGAAATGGCCGGCGCAGTACCCGGACTGGATTCAGCTCTACTCCCTGCCGACCCCCAACGGCGTCAAAGTGTCGATCATGCTCGAAGAGATCGGCCTGCCGTACGAGCCGCACCGCGTCGGTTTCGACACCAACGACCAGACCTCGGCGGAATTTCTTTCGCTGAATCCGAACAACAAGATCCCGGCGATCCTCGACCCGCATGGCCCGGAAGACAAACCGCTGCCGCTGTTCGAATCCGGCGCGATCCTGATTTATCTGGCCGACAAGAGCGGCCAGTTGCTCGCTCAGGAAGGCGCGCTGCGCTACGAGACCATCCAATGGCTGATGTGGCAGATGGGCGGCATCGGCCCGATGTTCGGCCAGCTCGGCTTCTTCAACAAATTCGCCGGCAAGGATTACGAGGACAAGCGCCCGCGTGATCGTTATGTCGAAGAGAGCAAACGCCTGCTGAACGTACTCAACACCCGCCTCGAAGGCCGCGACTGGATCATGGGCGAGCGCTACACCATCGCCGACATCGCCACGTTCCCGTGGGTGCGCAATCTGCTTGGCTTCTATGAGGCCGGGGATCTGGTCGGCATTCAGAGTTTCCCCAATGTCACACGGGTGCTGGAGCGATTTCTCGCGCGTCCGGCGGTCATTCGTGGCCTGACCATCCCGTCCTGACTTTCAGTTGTACACATGCCCCCTGTGGGAGCTGGCTTGCCAGCGATGAAGCCAGCACAGTCAACCTCATTGGTGACTGACCTGCCGCCATCGCTGGCAAGCCAGCTCCCACAGGAATTTGAAATGTACATGCAAGATTATTACAAGCCCGGTAACGCTCTCTTGATTGATCCAGGTTTGTCCCGCACCCGCCGCAAGGCATAAGCTTCGCCCCCTACGACTTTCGTCTCATCCGCTGTTTTCAGGAAAGGCCCCATGTCCAGTCAGTTCCCCGAAGCACGTCCCCGCCGTCTGCGCCGCAATGCGAGCCTGCGCAGTCTGTTCCAGGAAACCGAGTTCAGCCTGAACGATCTGGTCCTGCCGATCTTCGTCGAGGAAGACATCGACGACTTCGTGCCAATCACCAGCATGCCCGGCGTGCAGCGCATTCCCGAGCGCAAACTGGCCAGCGAAATCGAGCGCTATGCCCGTGCCGGCATCAAGTCGGTGATGACCTTTGGCGTGTCCCATCATCTGGATGCCAACGGCAGCGACACCTGGCGCGAAGACGGCCTGGTGTCGCGCATGTCGCGCATTGCCAAGGACGCCGTGCCGGAAATGATCGTGATGTCCGACACCTGTTTCTGCGAGTACACCGATCACGGCCATTGCGGCGTGATGCACAATCACGAAGTCGACAACGACCAGACTCTGATCAACCTTGGCAAACAAGCTGTAGCGGCCGCCCGCGCCGGTGCTGACGTGATTGCGCCCTCGGCGGCGATGGACGGCCAGGTGCGCGCGATTCGCCAGGCGCTCGACGCCGCCGGCTTCACGCAGATTCCGATCATGGCCTACTCGACCAAATTCGCTTCGGCACTGTACGGCCCGTTCCGCGAGGCCGGTGGCAGCGCGCTCAAGGGCGATCGCAAAAGCTATCAGATGAACCCGATGAACCGCCGCGAAGCCCTGCGCGAATCGCTGCTCGATGAGCAGGAAGGTGCCGATGCGCTGATGGTCAAACCGGCCGGTGCTTACCTCGACATCATCCGCGACATCCGCCAGGCCTCGAACCTGCCACTGGCGGCGTATCAGGTCAGCGGCGAGTACGCGATGATCAAGTTCGGCGCCCAGGCCGGGGCGATCGATGAAGATCGCGTGGTCCGTGAAAGCCTAGGCGCGATCAAGCGTGCCGGGGCGGATCTGATCTTCACTTACTTTGCGATGGATCTGGCACTCGCCGGGATCTAAGCCGCACCTCGTACCCCTGTGGGAGCGAGCCTGCTCGCGAAGAAGCCGGATCAAGCACCACAAAAACCAAAAAGGCCCCGCAGCCGTGAAGCTGCGGGGCCTTTTTTACGACGCAATCACGCTTAGAAGTCGATCGTCCCCGACAACTTCGCCACTCGCGGTTCGCCCTGGGTCAGGTAGCCGCCCTGAGCCGATTCCCAGTACTTCTTGTTCGCCACGTTCTCGACGCCGAACCGCACGGTCACGTCCTTCTCCGACACCTTGAACGCATAGCGTGCGCCCGCGTCGAAGCGGTTCCACGTCGGCAGGCTGAGGTTGTTCGCTGCGTCGGCGTATTGCCCGCCGGTGCGCAGCATCCGCGCATTCAGCGCAACCCCCTGCAGGCCCGGCACGTCCCAATCCACGCCAGCGTTGAACTGGAAGGTCGGTACGCCGATGGCGTGGTTACCGTCGTTGGCGCCGTTGAGGGTGTTTTTCAGTTCGGTGTCCATCAGGGTCAGGCCGCTGATCAGGCGCAGGCCGTCGATCGGCTCGCCGAACACGTTCATCTCCACGCCTTTGTTGATTTGCTCGCCTTCGCGCACGTAGGTGCAGGTGGTGGCGCTGTTGATTTCGCAGTAGCCGTCGCTCGGCTGTTCGATGCGATAAACACCCAGGCTCGCGCCGTAGGTGCCCATGTCGACCTTAACGCCCAGCTCGGTCTGCTTGGAGCGCTTCGGTGCGTAAACCTCGTTGCCGTTGGTCACGCGGAAACCGCCAGAGCTGGTTGGCGAAGTCGGTCCCTGGGCCAGGCCTTCGATGTGGTTGGCGTAGAACGACACATGCTCCCACGGCTTGAACACGATGCCGTACACCGGCGTGGTGATCGACTCGTCGTAGCTCGACGAGCGCGGGCCGCTGCCGTAGCTGGCGTAGCTGTAACCCTGCACCACCAGTTGCTGGCGACGCAGACCGGCGGTGACCAGCAGGCGATCGTCGAAGAACCCGAGGGTGTCGGAAATCGCCACGCTGCGGTTGAAGGTTTTGCCGACGATGCCCGGATCGTTGAGATCTCCGCCAGAGAAATTGCCGACCGGTGCCGGAGGAGTGATCGGATGGTAGATGTTGTTCGAGTAGCGGGTCAGGTCGAAGTCATAAGCACTGCGCTGCTCGGCCCAGATCCCGGTCAGGCCGAAATTGAGCTTGTGGCTGACCGGGCCGGTGTTGAATTTGCCGTTGAGGCCGGCCATGACGCTGGTGTTGTCCTCGTCATGCGGGACGAACGAGCCAGTGGTGAACGACGCGCCGCTGTTGCCGACCAGCGTGGTCGAGTTGTACCGGCCGACTTCACGGGTGTGCTTGGCGCCACCGGCGGCGTAAGCGGTCCAGTTGTCGTTGAGGTCGTACTCGGCGCGGAGCATGCCGAAGGTGTCTTCGATATCGGTGTAACCCCATTTCGGCGCGTAGTTGGTGTCCGCCGATGGCGCGTCCGGGATGTGCGTGGCGGTGCCGAGGTTGACCGAGCTGCGGCCACCGTTGACGCGTTCCTTCTGATAGGCGAAGTCACCGGAAACCCGTAGCGCATCGCCGCGATAATCCAGACCGATGGCGAACAGTTTCGAGCGCTGGTTCTCGTGATCGATGCCGGTGTCGCCTTCGCGCTGCGACAGGTTGACCCGCGCGCCGAAGCGGTTGTCTTCACCGAAACGCTGGCCGATATCGAAGTGATGACCGATGCGGCCTTCGCTGTTGATGTCGGTGGTGTAACGGCGCAGCGGCACGTCGCCGGCGCGCTTGGGTTGCAGGTTGACGCCGCCGCCGATGCCGGAACCGGTCGGGGTCACGCCGTTGATGAAAGCGTTGGGGCCTTTGAACACTTCCACGCGCTCCAGCGCATCGGTGGAAATGATCTGCCGGGGCAATACGCCGTACAGGCCGTTATAAAATATCATCGCCATTGAGCGGCAGGCCGCGAATCATGAAGACCTGCGCCTGGTTGGAGAAGCCCGAGGCCTGGCGCACGGAAGAATCGTTGAGCAGCACGTCGGCGACATTTTCCGCCTGCTGATCCTGGATCAATTGCTCGGTGTAGGACGCTGCGCTGAAGGGCACATCCATCATGTCCTGATTGCCGAGCACGCCCAACTGGCCGCCGCGCGCAACCTGACCGCCAGCGTAGACCGGGGGCAGGGCGTTGGGCGCAGGCGCTTGGGCATTGACGTTGACGTCGTCGAGCACCAGCGCTTTGCTGTTTTGTTCAGCAGCGTGAGCGGTGACGGTCAGGGAGCACAGCAGGGCAAGCAAAGTCGGGCGAAATGGAGCGCCGAGTCGAGCTGAAGCGGGCATGTAGGATACCTGGAGGCGAACGGCCAATGAAAAAATAAGGGCGGCGCGGAACTCCTTGCGCTAATGCGACTCCAGGCGCGAATGATAGGGTTTCGCAGTAACGTTTTGCAATCAGTTTGTCATCAGCCTTGGAAGCGCTGCCGAAGGCATGGGTCGCGATCGGACGATCTTTTGATTTTGTCTTTTAAAACAAGATCAAAAGATCGCAGCCTGCGGCAGCTCCTACGGGGATTGTGTATCGTGGCCTCGGGTTCACGGATTGGAAAAGTGCATGTACACCTCAAGATTGATCATCGCCCTCGGCGCCGTGCTACTGCTCGCCGGTTGCGCCAGCCAGCGCAGCAACGAACCGGCGCCGCGTCCGCCGGCCGAAGTGAAGGCTGAAATTGTTCGGCTGTTGCCGGCGAAAACTGCCGACCGTCAGGGCTGGGCCACGGACATCTACGCTGCGTTTGCCGCACAAGGCATCAGTACCACCACGCAGAATCTGTGTTCGGTACTGGCTGTGGCCGAGCAGGAGTCCACTTTCCAGGCTGACCCGACGGTGCCCGGCCTGGGCAAGATCGCCCGCGACGAAATCGACCGCCGCGCCGCCAAGGTGCACATCCCCAGCCTGCTTGTCAGCGGCGCTCTGCAAGTGCGCTCGCCCAACGGCAAGAGCTACAGCGAACGTCTGAATGCGGCGCGCAGTGAAAAAGAGCTGAGCGCGATTTTCGACGACTTCATCGGCATGGTGCCGATGGGCCGCACGTTGTTCGGCGGCTTTAACCCGGTGCACACCGGCGGGCCGATGCAGGTCAGCATCGAATTCGCCGAGGAGCACGCCAAGGATTATCCGTACCCGGTGGACGGCACGATTCGTCGTGAAGTGTTCAGCCGGCGCGGCGGCATGTATTTCGGCATCGCCCACTTACTCGGCTACCCGGTAAATTACCGCGAGCCGCTGTATCGCTTCGCCGATTTCAACGCCGGCTGGTACGCCAGCCGCAATGCCGCATTTCAGAATGCGGTCAGCCGCGCTTCCGGCATCCCGCTGACCCTGGACGGCGACCTGATTCGCTACGACTCGATCATGCCCGGCAGTACCGAACTGGCGGTGCGCACCCTCGGCAAGTCGCTGGGCATGCGCAACCCGACGATTCGCGATCAATTGGAGAAAGGCAAAACCCTGGAATTCGAAGAGACCAAGCTCTATCAGCGCGTGTTCGAACTGGCGGAGCGGGCCGAAGGCAAGGCGTTACCGCGCGCGGTATTGCCGGGGATTGTGCTGCAGAGTCCGAAGATCACCCGCAAACTCACCACTGCCTGGTTCGCCAAGCGCGTGGACGAGCGTTACAAGCGCTGCATGGCCAAGGCCGGATAAATCAGACAGACATAAAAAACCCGGCTGCGGGAGCCGGGTTTCTCTGCGGTGTTGCGCTTGCAGTCATGCATCAGGCAACACGGCGTTCGATCAGACGATCCGAACCACCTTCGGCAACACGGCGTTCGATCAGACGATCCGAGCCGCCCTCGGCAACACGGCGCTCGATCAGACGATCCGAACCACCTTCGGCAACGCGGCGTTCGATCAGACGATCCGAGCCACCTTCGGCAACGCGACGTTCGATCAGACGATCCGAGCCACCTTCGGCAACGCGGCGTTCGATCAGACGATCAGAACCACCTTCGGCTACACCGCGTTCGATCAGACGATCCGAGCCACCTTCGGCAACGCGGCGTTCGATCAGACGATCCGAGCCGCCCTCGGCAACACGGCGCTCGATCAGACGATCTGAACCACCTTCAGCCAGACGGCTTTCGATCAGCTTGTCCGAACCGCCTTCGGCGATCATGGTGTGCGCCGGGGTGGCGGCGAAAGCGTTAACTGCGAAAACCGAGAAAGCGATGCTGAGAAGAGTCTGGCGTTTCATGATGGTGTGCTCCGGGGTGTTGTTGGTTGGTATGGAGCTGATGTTACGCCCGGAATTTTTTATGAGAACTTCATTACCGTGATGGTGAACATCGACGTCGATGATGGTTGCGGACAACCGCGTAGCAGAGCCTCAGAGCACCTTCACCGCACGCCCGATCGCCTGAATCGGCCCGGTCGGCTTGCCAATCGGCGAGCCATTGGCGCCTTCCAGCGTCAGCTCAAACAGCTGGTTCGGCTGCAACGGCGGCAGTTTGTCCAGTGGCACCGACAACGCCTGCCCCGGCTTGACCAAGCCCAACGACACCGGCCCCGACCAGCCGTCAGCCTTGGTCCAGAACTCCAGCGCCTTGTCCGCCGGCACCTCGACCACGCCCAGCGGGATCAACTGGATCTCCCGCGCATTGCTCGCCTGAATCACCCAGCCCGGCGCCTTGTCCTGCGGCGCGACCAGCACCACCAGATAACTCGGTTTCGGCGCAGTCTGGGTCAGCAGCATCGTGCCGAGGATCAATGTCGCCGCCAGCCCGGCCGCGCTCAAGCCGCGCCACAGCGGTAGCAGATTCCACCACGAGGTTAGCGGTTTCTTCACCGTCAGCCGTTCGAGACTGCGTTCGATACGAGGCCATAACTGCGCCGAGGGTTGCTGAGGTTCGGCCAGATCGGTCAGCTCCAGCAGGCGCCGCTCCCAGGCATCCACCGCTGCACGCAGTTCGGGATCGTTCGGCAGGCGCCGTTGCACCTCGATGCGCTGTTCGAACGACAAGGTGCCGAGCACGTATTCGCCGGCCAGTTCATCCCGTTCCTGCGCTGATTCGCCGGTCATCCCATGCACTCCCGCAAAGCATTGAGGCTGCGCTTGATCCACGCTTTGACCGTGCCCAGCGGCGTGTCGAGGCGCGCGGAAATTTGCGCGTGGCTGTAACCGTCGATGTAGGCGTGGAGGATGCAGCTGCGCCGCTGCGGTTCCAGCTGCTCGAGGCAGCGATGAATGCGCGCCGAGTGAACATCGACCGCCTCATCAGGCGCCGCTGCCTCATGTTCTTCGCTGAACGGCGTTTCCCGACTTTGCTTGCGCAACTGATTCAACGCCAGGTGCCGAGTCACGCTGAACATCCAGCCCCGCGCCGAACCCCGCGCCGGGTCGAAGCCGGCGGCGCCGTGCCAGATCTTGATGAACGCCTCATGCACAATGTCCTCCGCCAGCGCCGTATCGCGCACCAGCCGCTTGGCCACGCCGAGCAGGCGCGGGCCTTCCTGCACATACAAATCGCGCAAAGCCAAACGCTCGCCCCGGGCACAGGCAGCGAGGCGGGCTTCGTAATCGAAAACGGATTCGGGTAAAGGCATGGGGTGCAATCTAGCTCACATTTCCCAAACATCCAGACGCATTGTTCCCTGTGGGAGCGAGCCTGCTCGCGAATGCGGTGGGTCAGAAAGTAATAAGGCGACTGACACTCCGTCTTCGCGAGCAGGCTCGCTCCCACAGGATTGTGCACTGCTTCCGAATATCAGTTCGCCGCCCAGAAAATATAATCCGCCTGGTACTTCACCACTTCCTGCTTGCCCTTGTTCGCCATGGTGCACTCACTGCCCGGCGCGACGCCGCCCTTGAGCGCGACGCGCTGGATGTAGCTGACCCCGGTCATCGCGCCTTTGCCCTCGGCCGGATTGGCCTTGACCAGTTGATAGGGCAGGTTGCCCGGGCTCGACGGTGCCACGGCCAATTGCGTGCCGGTGACTTTCGAACCGTCCTTGGCTTGCCAGGTCGCTGGCGGGCCGAAATAGGTGCCGACCTGTTTGCCGCTGCGATCATTGAGCACCGCTTTCGGACCGACAAAGGTCCACTCGGTCTGTCCGGCCATATTGGGCTTGTCGCGGCATTCGTAGGTGATCTCGCCAACCCCGGTGGTTTCCAGGGCAATCTTGTGCCCGTCCGGCACCTTGATCGCGTCGGGATAACTGCTCTGGGCGAAGGTGGTCGCGGTGAAGGCGAGCAAACCGGTGAAGCCAATCAGCTGGGTGATGTTCATCCGATGATTCTCCGAAAAGGGTAGGGCGCTGACAGCACCAGAGTGGGCTGTTACAGGGACTACCCGTGGCGGAGGCGATTGGATGCAGTGCCGGAAAAATATTTTTGGATCACCTCTATACCTGTGGGAGCTGGCTTGCCAGCGATGGCGTCGTGTCAGCAGACATCGATTTTTCTGATACACCGCCATCGCTGGCAAGCCAGCTCCCACAGGGTCCTTCATCGGGCTTCAGGCCGGAGACTTTCAGGAGTTCCTGCGTGTACGGATGTTTCGGCGCAGCGAAAATCTCCCGCGACGAGCCTTGTTCAACCACCTTGCCGTCCTTGATCACCATCAAGTCATGCGCCAGCGCATGCACCACCGCCAGATCATGGCTGATGAACAGATAAGTCAGCCCATGCCTGATCTGCAACTGGCGCAACAATTCCACCACTTGCTTCTGCACCGTGCGATCCAGCGCCGACGTCGGTTCGTCGAGCAGGATCAGCGCCGGTTCCAGCACCAGTGCGCGGGCGATGGAGATGCGCTGGCGCTGGCCGCCGGAAAACTCGTGGGGGTAACGATGGCGGCTCTGCGGATCGAGGCCGACCTCCTCGAGCACGCGAATCACCGCTGCCTCGCGCTCGGCCTCGCTGCCGATGCCGTGGGTCAGCAAGCCTTCGGCGATGATCTGCTGCACCGACATGCGCGGGCTGAGGCTGCCGAACGGGTCCTGAAACACCACCTGGATCTGCCGGCGCAACGGGCGCATCAGGCGCTGATTGAGCAGGCTCAACTGCTTGTTGCCGAAACGGATATTGCCCTCTGATTCGACCAGTCGCAGGATCGCCTGACCCAGCGTCGACTTGCCCGAACCCGACTCGCCGACGATGCCCAACGTCTTGCCGCGTTGCAGGGTAAAACTGACCCCGTCCACCGCTTTGATGTAATCCTGCTGACGGCTGAAGAGTTTTTTCGGCAGGGGAAACCACACCTTCAAATCATCCACTTCCAGCAGGTTGTGCTCGTACTCACTGGGCACTGGCGCGCCGCTCGGTTCAGCCTCGATCAACAAGCGGCTGTAAGGATGTTGCGGCGCTTGGAACAGCGTCTCGCAATCAGCCTGTTCAACGATCTCGCCTTGACGCATTACGCACACGCGCTGAGCGATCCGGCGCACCAGATTGAGGTCGTGGCTGATCAGCAACAGCGACATGCCGAGGCGCTGCTGCAGTTCGATCAGCAGTTCAAGAATCTTCTGCTGTACGGTCACGTCCAGCGCTGTGGTCGGTTCGTCGGCAATCAACAATTCCGGCTCGTTGGCCAGCGCCATGGCAATCATCACCCGTTGCCGCTGACCTCCGGAAAGCTGATGCGGATAGGCTTTCAAACGCTGCGACGGCTGGCGAATACCCACCAGCTCGAGCAGCTCCAGGGTCCGCGTGCGGGCGGCGCGGCCCTTGAGGCCCTTGTGGATTTCCAGCACTTCGCTGATCTGTTTTTCCACCGTGTGCAGCGGGTTCAGCGAGGTCATCGGCTCCTGGAAAATCATCGCAATGCGATTGCCGCGCAGACCACGCATCTGCTGTTCGCTGGCGTGCAGCAAATCCACGCCGTTGTAGCGAATCGCGCCGCTGCTGCTGACGTTCTTGCCCGACAACAAACGCAGAATCGAATGCGCCGTCACCGACTTGCCCGAGCCGGACTCGCCGACCAGCGCCAGACACTCGCCACGGCGAATATCCAGGTTCACACCGTGCACCACTTCCTGCCCTGCGAAGGCGACGCGCAGGTCGCGAATTTCAATCAGGTTGTCTTGCATGTCAGCTCCTCGGATCAAAGGCATCTCGGCACGCTTCACCGATGAAAACCAACAAAGACAGGATCAGCGCCAGGGCAAAAAACGCCGTCAGCCCCAGCCACGGTGCCTGCAGATTGCGTTTGGCCTGGCCGATCAACTCGCCCAGCGACGCGGTGCCGGCGGGCATTCCGAAGCCGAGAAAATCCAGCGCGGTCAGGGTGGCGATGGCGCCGGTGAGAATGAACGGCAGGTAGGTGAGGGTGGAGGTCATGGCGTTGGGCAGAATGTGCCGGCGCATCAGTTCGCTGTCGGTCAGGCCCAGCGCGCGCGCGGCTTTCACGTATTCGAGATTGCGTCCACGGAGGAACTCGGCGCGCACCACGTCGACCAGCGCCAGCCAGGAAAACAGCGCCATGATCCCCAGCAGCCACCAGAAACTCGGCGAGACGAAGCCGGACAGAATGATCAGCAGATACAGCACCGGCAGCCCCGACCAGATTTCCAGTACGCGCTGCCCGAGCAAGTCGACCCAGCCGCCGTAGTAGCCCTGCAAGGCCCCGGCGAGAATGCCGATCAACGCGCTGATGGCGGTGAGGATCAGCGCGAACAGAATCGAGATCCGCGTGCCGAAAATAACCCGCGCCAGAACATCGCGGGCCTGATCATCGGTGCCCAGCCAATTGCTCGATGACGGCGGGCTGGGCGCCGGTTCGGTGAGGTCGTAGTTGACCGTGTCGTAGCTGAACGGGATCGGCGGAAACAGCATCCAGCCGCCCTGATCCTCGATCAGTTTGTGTACGTAACTGCTGGCGTAATCCGGTTGAAACGGCAGCTCGCCGCCGAAATCGGTTTCCAGGTAATCGCTGAGGATCGGAAAGTAAAAGGCGTCGTGGTAGCGGATCACCAGCGGCTTGTCATTGGCGATCAACTCGCCACCGAGGCAGATCAGGCACAGGCCGATGAACAGCCACAGTGACCAGCGCCCACGGCGGTTGGCCTTGAATTGCGCGACGCGGCGCTGGCTTAGAGGCGACAGTGTGAACATCAGGCAGTCCTCGCCGAGAAATCGATGCGCGGGTCGAGCAGGGTGTAGCAGAGGTCGCCGATCAGCTTGATCAGCAGGCCGAACAGGGTGAACAGAAACAGCGCGCCGAACACCACCGGATAGTCGCGCGACACCGCCGCTTCGTAGCTCATGCGCCCGAGGCCGTCGAGATTGAAGATGGTTTCGATCAGCAGGGAGCCGGCGAAAAACACTTCGATCAGCGCCGACGGCACACCCGCGACCACCAGCAGCATGGCGTTGCGAAACACGTGGCCGTACAGCACGCGCCGCTCGGTCAGGCCCTTGGCTCGTGCGGTGATCACGTACTGCCGGCTGATCTCGTTGAGAAAGCTGTTCTTGGTCAGGATCGTCAGCGTGGCAAAGCCGCCGATCACTAGCGCCGTGACTGGCAGTACGAGGTGCCAGAGGTAGTCGCCGACCTTGCCCAATGTGCTGAGGCTGTCGAAGTTGTCCGACACCAGTCCCTGCACCGGAAACCAGTTGACGTAGCTGCCCCCGGCGAACACCACGATCAACAGAATGGCGAAGAGAAACGCCGGCATCGCATAACCGACGATGATCGCTGTGCTGCTCCAGACATCGAAGGCACTGCCGTTCCTGATTGCCTTGCGAATGCCCAGCGGGATTGAAATCAGGTAGGTGATCAGCGTCGCCCACAAGCCCAGCGACAGCGACACTGGCAGCTTCTGCACAATCAGGTCGGTGACCTTGGCGCCGCGAAAGAAACTGTTGCCCAGATCCAGTTGTGCGTAGTTTTTCAGCAGCAGCCACAGGCGTTCGTGCAGCGGTTTGTCGAAGCCGTAATGGTGTTTGATTTCCTCGATCAGCGCCGGGTCCAGCCCACGGCTGCTGCGCCCGGCACCGCCGACCGCCGCGACTTCGCCGCCACCGCCCATGCTGTGCCCGCCAAAGCCTTGCAGGCGGGCGATGGCTTGTTCCACCGGGCCGCCGGGCGCGGCCTGCACGATAAGAAAATTCACCACCAGAATGCACAACAGCGTGGGGATGATCAGCAGCAAACGGCGACTCAGATAACGCAGCATGTCACTGGCCTCCCGCAAGCTGAGCGCTCATCTGCTGCGTCGTCAGCGGCTTGGCTGAGACTTCCCACCAGGTGTTGAGGCCTTCGTCATACGAAGGTTGCACGGCTGGCATGCCGAAGCGGTTCTGATACACCGTCGGCGTGCCTTTGGAGTAGTAGTTGGGAATCATGTAGTAACCCCATTGCAGCACCCGGTCGAGGGCGCGGGCGTAATGCACCATGGCTTCGCGGTTGTTGGCCTGGACCAGCCCGTCGAGCAGTTGATCGACCGCTGGATCGGCCAGCACCATCGCGTTCGAGCTGCCGACTTGCGTGGCACTTTGCGAGCCGTACAGGCTATACAATTCGCGGCCCGGGGAGACGATCGGATCGCCACTGCGCGGGAAAGCGCAGACGATCATGTCGTAATCGCGGGCGTTGAGACGGTTGATGTATTGCGCTGAATCGATGCGGCGCAGATTGAGCGTGATGCCGATCTGCGCGAGGGTGCGTTTGAACGGCAGCAGCATGCGATCGAAGCCGCCCTGGCCATCGAGAAAGGTGAATTCCAGCGGCTCGCCGGCGGCGTTGACCAGACGATTGTTTTTCGCCGTCCAACCGGCTTCGCCGAGCAGTTTCAGCGCTTGCAATTGCTTGTCGCGGATGTAGCCGCTGCCATCGGTTTTCGGCGCTTCATAGACCGTGGTGAACACCTCGTCAGGAACCTTGCCGCGCAACGGTTCGAGGATCTTCAATTCCTCGGCATCGGGCAGGGCGCTGGCGGCCATTTCACTCTTGGGCCAGAAGCTGTTCTGACGCACGTAGAAGCCGCGCATCATCTGTTTGTTGGTCCACTCGAAATCCCAGAGCAGGCTGATCGCCTCGCGCACGCGGCGATCCTGGAAGATCGGGTTTTGCAGGTTGAACACAAAGCCTTGGGCGGCGGTGGGTTTGTGCGGCGCCAGAATGGCTTTTTGCAAGCGCCCGTCGCGCAGGGCCGGGCTGTCGTAGCCAACCACGTAACCCGAGGAAGAAAACTCGCGGTTGTAGTCGAACGCACCGGCCTGCAGCAGTTGGCGAGCGACGTCGGTGTCGCCGTAGAAATTCACCGTCAGGCTGTCGAAGTTGTACATGCCGCGACTGACCGGCAGGTCCTTGCCCCACCAGTCCGGGTCACGCTGGAAACTGATGCTGCGCCCGGCGTCGACCTTGCTCACCCGGTATGGCCCGCTGCCCAGCGGTGGCTCGAAGCCGCCGCCGTTGGCGAAGTCGCGGGTTTTCCACCAGTGCTCGGGCAGCACGCGCAGCGTCGCCAGATCCAGCGCGAGGGTGCGATTGAGGTTGTTCTTGAAGGTGAAACGGACCTGGCGTGGACCTTCGACCAGCACGTCTTGCACGTCGGCATATTGCTGGCGATAACTCAGGCTGCCCTTGGTCATCAGCAGGTTGAAGGTGTAGCGCACGTCTTCGGCGGTGATCGGCGTGCCGTCGGCGAAACGTGCCTTGGGGTTGAGGGTGAAGCGCACCCACAAACCTTCGGGATCGCGCTCGATCTGCTGCGCAACTAGAGCGTAAACCGTGTAGGGCTCATCCAGCGAACGGAACGCCAGCGGCGCGTATACCCAGTCATTGACCTGCACCACGGAAATGCCCTGATCGGCATACGGCGTGATGTAGTTATATTGACCGATCTCCATCGACGCACGGCTGAGCGAACCGCCCTTGGGGGCGTCGGGGTTAACAAAATCGAAATGCTTGAAGCCGGCCGGATATTTCGGCGCCTCGCCGTACACCGTCAGCGCGTGACTGCCGCCGGCCAGCGCCGAAGTGCCAGTGCACAGCAGCGCACTGCCGAGCAGCAGGCCAGCCATGTTGCGCAAAAAACTCATGAAGTCACCCTTGAAATCCCTGAAGGAACCCGGACCCCCGGTGGGAGCGAGCCCTTGTGGCGAGGGGATGTATCCCCGATCGGCTGCGCGGCAGTCGCAAGATCAATGCATGCTGTACTTCTGATGCTCCGCGTCGGCAGGTCCTGGGGGAGCTTCGCACCCCATCGGGGATAAATCCCCTCACCACAAAGGCTCGCTCCCACAGAGGGATGCGTTTTATTTGGGGTTAGAAGTGGTAAGTCATGCGCGCAAACAATGTCCGGCCCAGCGGGTCGGTGTAGCGCGGGTCATAGCCGCTCTGGAAGTTGTAAGCCTGGTTGGAGAACGGCGGGTTGCGGTCGAACACGTTCTTCATCCCGGCATCGACGTCGAGTACCTTGTTGAAGGTGTAACCGGCCGACAGATCCCACACCGAATACGAGGCCACGCGCGAATGGGTGTCGCGGTCGTAATCGTTGTAACCGGTGGTGAAGCGGTTGGTCAGCGCTGCTCGCGCCGCACCCAGGCTCCAGCTGCCGGTGAGGTTGTGCTTCCAGCGCGCGATCACGCCGTCACCCTGAAAGTCGCCGACCTTGTCGGTGAACGGGCCTTTGATGGTGCTCTGGAAGTCGTACTCGTCGACATAGGTGCCTTGCAGACCGAGGCCGAACTGACCGTACGGCGTGTTCGGGAAGCGATAGTCGAGCGACACATCGACACCATTGGTTTCGACGATGCCGAGGTTGGCGTTGCCGGTAACGATGTAGTTAAGCGTGCCGTCGGCGTTGCGCACGAAGCGGTCCGGGTAGGATCCGGCCTGATCGAACACGGTGGATTCCGGGAACGGCTGGATCTGGTTGGAGATGTGAATCCACCAGAAATCCAGACCCACCGAGAGGTTGCTGATCGGCTGGTAGACGAAGCCCAACGTCACGTTGCGCGCCTTCTCCGGGGCCAGATCCTCGTTGCCGCCAATCTGGTTGAGGAACTGCTGACCGCAATCGCGGCCGCCGTTGCCGCCCGGTTGCACCACACCGCCGGTACACAGCACCGGGTCGTTGTAGTAGCCCTGAGTGAAAGTGATGCTGCGCGGCGAATACAGCTCGTACAGCGACGGCGCACGGAAGCCTTCACTGTAGGCGCCACGCACCACCAGCTCTTTCAACGGCTGATAACGGAACGAGTATTTCGGGTTGGTGGTGCTGCCGAAGTCGCTGTATTTGTCGTGGCGCACAGCGGCGGACAATTCAAGGCTGTCGAGCACCGGCACGTTGAGTTCGGCATAGGCGGCCTTGACGCTGCGATCACCTTCGACGCTACCGGCCGGGTCGATGCCGAGGCTCTGGATGTCGCCGGCGAACGACTCGAAGTCCTGATGGAATTTCTCCTTGCGGTACTCGCCGCCCAGCGCCAGACCGGACGGACCTGCGCCGAACCAGTCGCCGATTTCACGGCTGACGCGGCCATCGAAACCGGCAACGCGGCCCACGGCTGTGGAGTAGGCGCCGTGGTACGCGGCGGCGTCGATGTACTGCTGGCCGGCAGCGGTCTGCGGGCCGAACGGGTTGAGCAGACCGCTGGCCAGGCCGTCAATCATCGCCTGGTCGCTGACATAACCACTGGTGACGCTGGAGACGATTTTGTTCTGATTGTACGAGGCGCCGACGTTGTAATCCCAGCCGCCAACCAGACCATCGAAGCTCAGCAGAAAGCGCTGGCTGGTGTTCTGGTCTTTCGATTCACGCGGGCCGGCAGCGGTTTCACGCCAGTTCACATCGACCGGCTGCGTCGGGTCGAGGGCGAAATCGGTCGGCGCCGGGGTGATGCCGTTGCCGGGGTAGTAGGGCGACGAGGAATCCAGGCTCAGACCGGTCAGTGGCGCCGGGCCGACGGCGACGGCGTTGTTGTTGCCGACCAGAAATATTCAAGGTTGGCATTGTGATCATCGCCGAGCTTGGCAGTGGTCTTGCCGAAGAACGAGGTCTTCTCGGTCTGTGGCACCAGATCGATGTATTCACGGGTGCTGAAGCGGCACAAGCCGTCGCGGGCGATCAGGTTGGGGCCGTTGCAGTTGCTGTTGGCCAACGGGTTGGTGGCGTTGCCGTTCTGGCTGTAGTTGCCGGGAAACGCGGTGCCGGAGGTCTGATCGAGACCGCGACCGGGCGCGTAGTCGGTGGCGAAGGAGCGGTCGTTGGCGTCGAGGTTCTGCTGCTTGTTGTAGTTGAACACGCCGAGGACGTTGAAGCGGTCTTCTTCCAGATCGCCGTAGCCCCAACTGGCGCTCATGTCCTTGGTCGCGCCGCCACCGCTGTGGGTCGGCGTTTCGCCACCGAGGGTCAACGCGCCGTCGGTAAGGGATTTCTTGGTGATGAAGTTGATCACACCGCCGATGGCGTCGGTGCCGTACAGGGCCGAGGCGCCGTCGCGCAGCACTTCCACGCGTTCGATGGCGGCGAACGGGATCATGTTCAGGTCCACCGCGCCGCCGGCCGAGTTGGTCCCCGACAGGGCGTTGTTGGCCAGGCGTCGACCATTGAGCAGCACCAGCGTCTTGTTCGCGCCGATGCCGCGCATGTCGGCAAACGACGCACCGCCAGTGGCCGCGCCGACGGAGCCGGCGCTGTTGTTGATCGACTGACTACCGGTGATGCGCTGGACCAGTTCGGCGGTGGTGGTCACGCCCTGTTTGCGCAGTTCCTCAGCCTTGAGGATGGTGATCGGCACCGCCGTTTCCGCATCGACCCGGCGAATCGCCGAACCGGTCACTTCGACCCGTTGCAGTTGCGTGGTCGGCGCCGCCACGACAGCGGCTGCCGGCGTGGCGCTGTTGTCGTCCTCGGCCGCTTGCACGGTCCCGGCGCCCATCCCCATGGCCACCAGATACAGCGGAACGAAACGGTGGCGAGACATCGTTGCCACCAAAGGTTTGAGCGTGAAGCGTGGAGTGTTCATCAGCATGGTTGTTTCCGATTTTCAGACGTTATCGAATTGGCCTTGTGAGCCGCTCATTGCTCCGCTTCCGGTGATACCGCGCGCGGAAAACCACTTTCTTCAAGCAAGCCGATCCCCTCCGAAGACGCGTAGCGTTGTTTCGGTCGGCCGGGTGCGACGGGATTTCTTTTTTCAGCGGTGCCGGGCGGGTGTTTCATCACCCATCCGGCACCGCACTCAGTGGGTGGTCATCACCGAAATCTTGCTGATGCCGGAGCGTTCGATCGATGCCATGGCCTTGGCCACCTGGCCGTAATTGACGGCGGCATCGGCCTGCAATTGCACACGCACTTCGGCGTCTTTGGCCTTGACCTCCTTGAGGCTGGCCTCGAGGGATTCCGGGGCCAGTTCGGTCTTGGCCAGATAGAACTTGCCATCCTGATCAACGCTGACCACCACCGGGTCTTTCTTTTCTGCGGGGGCGACGGCGTCGGTTTTCGGCAGGTTGACCTTGATCGCGTTGGTCATCAGCGGCGCGGTGACAATGAACACCACCAGCAGCACGAGCATGACGTCGACCAGCGGCGTGACGTTCATTTCGCTGAGCACTTCATCGCTGTCTTGAGTGGAGAAGGACATCAGCTGGCCTCCCGCACGGCGGTGGTGCTTTTGCTGGCGATGGCCTGGCGGCTGATGGAAAACGCACTGCGCGAGGCGAGGGCGTCGAAGTCGTGGGCGAAGTCGTCCATGTCCGCCGAGGCGAGTTTCAGCCGACGCAGGAAGAAGTTGTAGATCAGCACCGCCGGCACCGCGACGGCGATGCCCACGCCAGTGGCGATCAGCGCGTGGCCGATAGGCCCGGCGACCGCTTCAAGGCTGGCCGAGCCGGTTTCGCCAATGCTTTGCAGGGCTTCCATGATTCCCCACACGGTGCCGAACAGGCCAATGAACGGCGCGGTGCTGCCGATACTGGCGAGAATCGCCTGGCCGTTTTCCAGCGAGCGACGTTCCTTCTGGATCTGCTGGCGCAGGTTGCGTTCCAGGCGATCGGAACGGTTGATGGTGTGCGCCAGTTGTTGCGTGGTACGCGGCGACTCTTCCACCAGCAGGGCTTCGAAACCGCTGCTGGCGATGCGCGCCAGCGAGCCTGGATACTGGCTGGCGTGTTCGGCGGCGGTGAGCAGGTCCGGCGCGCTCCAGAAGGCTTTGGCGAACTGCTTGTTCTGCGCTTTCTGGCGCAGGTACTGGGCCGACTTGACCAGCAGGATCGCCCAACTGACCACGGAAAACAGCACCAGGCCCCAGAGCACACCGGGGACAATCATCGAAGACAGTGAATCGTTCATGGCTACACCTCGCTTGCGTTAATCAGTAATGAGTCGGTTGCGCCGTCATTGCGGCAATTTGAAATCGATGGTCTGGGTGGCGAAGCCGTCGATCGGCGTGTCGCCGCGCTTGGCCGGAATGAACTTCCAGTTCTTCACCGCCGCGACGGCCGCCTCATCCAGTTGCGGTTTGCCGCTGGACTTGGTCACCGTCACGCTGCCGGCACGGCCGTTGGCCAGCACCTGAATGCGCAGCACCACGCTGCCTTCCCAGTTGCGCCGCAGCGCCAGCGACGGGTATTCCGGCGGCGGGTTGCCAAGGCTGGCCAGGCCGGAAATCGCCGCCGATTCCTTGACCGGAGCGGGCGCAGCAGGTGGTGCCGGTGGTGCGCTCGGTGTCGTCGGCGCCGCAGGTGCGGCAGGTTGCGCCGGGGCTGGCGGCGCTTTTGGTGGCTCGACTTTCTTCACCGGTTTGGGTTTCTCGACCGGTTTTGGTTTTTCGATCGGCTTGGGCTTCTCCACCGGTTTGGGCGGCGGCTTGACCGCGTCCTCGTCTTCCACCGGCTGCTCGGGTTCCGGCGGCGGTGGAGGCGGGGGCGGTGGAGGTGGTTCCGGTGTCGGCGGGGCCGGAGGCGTCGGGCTGGTCAGCTCGACGGTCATTTCCGGAATTTCCGGCGGCGTCGGCAGTGGCTCAGGACGCGCCTGATGGAAGAACCACCACGCGCCGCCGTGTATCAGCGCCGACAC
The DNA here is from genome assembly GCF_014268585.2 of Pseudomonas iranensis. Taxonomy (NCBI): domain Bacteria; kingdom Pseudomonadati; phylum Pseudomonadota; class Gammaproteobacteria; order Pseudomonadales; family Pseudomonadaceae; genus Pseudomonas; species Pseudomonas iranensis. Next base: position 4,179,741 of record NZ_CP077092.1, on the reverse strand, counting down.
GGCGATCAGCAAGAGCATCTGTGGTTTGTTCAACCCGCCGGGTCGTGACGTATTGGCTGTAAACGCCGGCCTGCCCGTTGCCGGCGGGACCGGCGCTTGCTGCAACGGCCCCGGCAGGGTTTTGTGCTTTACCGCATCGTTCATTAAAGCTCCCTCGGGTCAGATGAAGGGCAATAAGGTGCCGTCCGAACATCTGGCTGATGTTCGAGTGAGTAGGTGTAACTTTCTTCAAGGTGTACGCGAGCCGATAGTTGAACTATCTGTTTAAACGGCCTCGAACAAACTTAGTGGCTTAGTAGCATCTATATCGATTGTTCATTATCCATTCCGTGGCTTGTTGTTGTGTGGGGACGTGAGCTGTCTCAGGTTTGTTACAGTTTGCAACAGGTGTGCCAGATGTTGCTGAAACGGGTTGAACGCAAATCTTCGGTGTTACTGATGTCGCATTTATATAAGTTTCAAGTTCGCCCACTGTTTTATTCGGCGCGAAGTGATCCTAAAGTCCTCGCAGAAGGGCTTTTTCCAGAGCGAGTCAGAGGGAACGCTGTATCACGCAAACCGGCGGGATAGAGCGGCTGCTCGGTGATCAGGCTTAGCACCTATCGGTGCGTAGCGAATCGATTTGGTGCAGGTCAGTCATTCAGCGGTTCACAGGACATATTCCTTATTTTGATTCTGGAGTATTGGTTAACTGCGTCACATTCGGGCGTGCGCTTTTGGTGCAACTTCAATGACGGAAAGTCATTGTTCGACAATCCTGTTGTTGTGCCTTTTATTAATTGCCGTATTTAAAAAATAAATAACACTTGGCGCCCGGCGATTGCTCGATCGCCAGGCACGCAGAGTGTGCATTGAGTTTCAGGTAATAAAGGAGAAACGCGCCAGGCTGAATAGGCTCGGCTGAACTTGGGGCTGGATTTGCGAGTGAGTCGGGTATGTCGTACGGCGGAGCATTTGAAGATTCACAGGTGAACTCCTTATTGCCAGCTCGGACAGGCGAACTTTTGGTTCGCTGTCGCACCTTACAAGAACGCGGATAGCGTTCGATGAATGCTCTTGGTGCGGGATGGGCACCGCCAGCGCTGATTGGCGAAGGTTGATTTCGCAAGTCGGCAGTGCATGGGAAAAACGTGCCAATCATGACACATATGCAGAATTTTCTACGTCAGGCCAGCCAGCCATCTACCCTGTGCAAAGGCCTTATCGGGGGAACGGACATGTACCAGCTCTACGGGCACAAGAATTCCGGCGCGGCTGCCATCGAGGCGGCACTGGAGTTGTGCCAGATCGCCTATCGCTTCATTGATACCGAAGCCAGCGCCGAGGCCGACGAGGCGCTGGGCAAACTCAATCCGTTGAAACAGATACCGACCCTGCAACTGCCGGACGGCAGCGCCATGACCGAAAGTGCGGCGATCCTGATTCACCTGGGCCTGACGTTTCCCAAGTCCGGCCTGCTGCCGAGCAAGGCTGCCGATCGTGATCAGGCGATTCGCGGTCTCGCCTATATCGTCAGCAATTGCTATGCGGCGGTCGGCATCATCGATTACCCCGAGCGCTGGCTGAGCACGCCCGACGAGAGCGCACGGCAAAACCTGATCGCCGGCGCCCGCCAGCGCTTGCACTTCAGTTGGGAGGTGTTTGCCGATCAGTTTTCCGGGGAGCTATATCTGGATGACGAAACGCCCGGCGCACTGGATGTGCTGGCAGCCGTGGTGAGCCGCTGGGCCGGCAGCCGCGAACACCTGCGCCAGACCCGCCCGGGCTTTTATGCGTGGCTGCAAAGGATCGACCGGCACCCGGTGCTGGCACCGGTGTTTGAGCGGCATTGGCCGGCCTGACGGGCGAGATCGTTCCCACGCTCTGCGTGGGAATGCCTCAACGGACGCTCCGCGTTCGGCTTTAGAGGGACGCGGAGCGTCCCGGGCTGCATTCCCACGCAGAGCGTGGGAACGATCATCACTGACCTGGCGCATTCGCAAGCAGGCTCGCTCCCACAAGGGGATCACGGCGGTGGGCTCAGTCGCCGCGAATGTACTGCTCCAGCTGTTTGATCAGCTCGGCCTGTTCGGCAATCGCTTCCTTCACCAGATCGCCGATCGACAACAGGCCGATCAACTTGCCGTCCTCGACCACCGGCAAGTGGCGCAGGCGTTTGTCCGACATGATGCCCAAGCAGGTGTCGACGGTTTGCCGGGTGTCGACGGTAATCACGTCCTTGACCATGATGTCGCGCACTGGCGTACCGACCGAAGAGCGCCCGTGCAGCACCAGTTTGCGTGCATAGTCACGCTCGCTGATGATGCCGACCACTTTGTCGTCTTCGACCACCAGCAAGGCGCCGACGTTTTTCTCGGCCATCTTCATCAGCGCTTCGAGCACCATGTGATCGGGTTTGATCTGGTGCACTTCCTGATTTTTCTGATCTTTGAGCTTGAGCAGTTGGGCGACGGTCTTCATGGCGGTTACTCAGGTGTTGTCGTTGTTCATCAAGCATCGTAGACGCAGCCGCGCAGAGCAAGGTGGCAAAGCGGCAGTTAGCGTGCAAAAAACGCCATTTGCCGGAAAAAACATCTTTGTATCGGTGAATGAAGCATCTGTGGCGAGGGGATTCATCCCCGTTGGCCTGCGCAGCAGGCCCTTTCATTAAAAGCGGGGCCGCTTCGCGGCCAGCGGGGATAAATCCCCTCGCCACAGATAAATCCCTCGCCACAGATCCTGCGTAGAATGGCGTTCTGATTGAAACGTTGAGGTCGCAGTGGTGGATTTACAGCAGGGCTTCGTCCTGACCCGGCATTGGCGCGATACGCCGGCCGGCACCGAAGTCGAGTTCTGGCTGGCAACGGACGCCGGGCCGCGCCGCGTGCGTCTGGCGCATCAGCCGTCGGTCGCGTTTATTCCCGCCGCACAGCGAGACGCGGCCGAGCGTCTGCTGCACGATGAAAAGAATGTAGAGCTGCGACCGTTGGCCTTGCTCGATTTCCAGCATCGTCCGGTGCTCGGTCTGTATTGTCAGCAGCACGGCCAGTTGATGCGCCTCGAAACCGCGCTCAACCGCGCCGGCGTCGACGTCTTCGAAGCCGACGTGCGCCCGCCGGAACGCTATCTGATGGAGCGCTTCATCACCGCGCCAGTGCTGTTTGGCGGCACCCCGGATGCTGACGGCGTACTGATCAACGCCCAGCTGAAGCCCGACCCCGATTACCGGCCGAAGCTGCGCTTGGTCTCACTCGACATCGAGACCACCGAAAACGGCGAGCTGTATTCCATCGCGCTGGAAGGCTGCGGCGAGCGCCAGGTGTACATGCTCGGCGCGCCGAACGGCGACGCCAGCATTGTCGATTTCGACCTTGAATACTGCGATTCGCGCACGCTCATTCTGAAGAAGCTCAACGACTGGTTCGCCCGCCACGACCCCGACGCGATCATTGGCTGGAACGTTGTGCAGTTCGACCTGCGCATCCTTCACGAACACGCACGGCGTCTTGGCGTGCCGCTGAAGATCGGTCGTGGCGGCGAAGAAATGCAGTGGCGCGAGCACGGCAGCCGCAATCACTACTTCGCCTCTGCAGCGGGGCGGCTGATCATCGATGGCATCGAGTCGTTGCGTTCGGCGACCTGGAGTTTTCCCTCGTTCAGCCTGGAAAACGTCGCGCAGACCCTGCTTGGCGAAGGCAAGGCGATCAACAATCCGTACCAGCGCATGGACGAGATCAACCGCATGTTCGCCGAGGACAAACCGGCGCTGGCCAAATACAACCTCAAGGACTGCGAGCTGGTCACGCGGATCTTCGCCAAGACCGAACTGCTGACGTTTTTGCTTGAACGCGCCAGCGTCACCGGTTTGCCGGCCGACCGCAGCGGCGGTTCGGTCGCCGCGTTCACCCATTTGTACATGCCGTTGATGCACCGCCAGGGCTTCGTTGCACCCAATCTGGGCACCAATCCACCCCAGGCCAGCCCTGGCGGTTTCGTTATGGATTCACGCCCGGGGCTTTACGAATCGGTGTTGGTCCTGGATTACAAAAGCCTCTACCCGTCGATCATTCGCACCTTTCTGATCGACCCGGTGGGCTTGATCGAGGGCCTGCAACACCCGGACGACGCTGACTCGGTAGCGGGTTTTCGTGGCGCACGCTTCTCGCGCACCCGCCATTGCCTGCCGTCCATCGTGGCGCGAGTGGCCGAAGGGCGCGAAACCGCCAAGCGCGAGCACAATGCGCCGCTGTCCCAGGCATTAAAGATCATCATGAACGCCTTCTACGGCGTGCTCGGCTCCAGCGGTTGCCGTTTTTTCGATACCCGGCTGGCCTCGTCGATCACCTTGCGCGGCCACGAAATCATGTTGCGCACTCGCCAGTTGATCGAAGAACAGGGCCACGCCGTCATTTACGGCGACACCGATTCAACCTTCGTCTGGCTGCGCAGTCTGCACGGTCAGGATGAAGCAGCGCAGATCGGCCATGCGCTGGTCAAACACGTCAACGACTGGTGGCGCACGCATGTGCGCGAGGAACATGGGCTGGAAAGCGCGCTGGAATTGCAGTTCGAGATTCACTACAAGCGCTTCCTGATGCCGACCATTCGCGGCGCCGAGGAGGGCAGCAAGAAGCGCTACGCTGGACTCGTCACCCGCGCCGATGGCAGCGAAGAAATGGTCTACAAAGGCCTGGAAACGGTGCGCACCGACTGGTCGCTGCTGGCGCGGCAGTTTCAGCAAGAACTGTATGAGCGGATTTTTCAGCGCAAGCCGTACCAGGATTACGTCCGCGATTACGTGCGCAAGACCCTCGCCGGCGAGTTCGACGATCGGCTGATCTACCGCAAACGTCTGCGCCGCACTCTCGACGATTACGAACGCAACGTACCGCCGCACGTCCGCGCCGCGCGGCTGGCCGATGACTACAACGCCGAGCAGGGTCGGCCCCGGCAGTATCAGAACGGCGGCTGGATCAGCTACGTCATCACCCTGGCCGGCCCGGAGCCGCTGGAGGTACGCCGCGCCGCCATCGACTACGACCACTACATCACGCGACAGCTGCAACCGGTGGCGGACGCGATTCTGCCGTTTGTCGACGACGACTTCTCAACCCTGATCGGTGGGCAACTGGGCCTGTTTTGAGTCAAGCAGTTGCAGCGTCCACTCATCGAGAATGCCGTGGAAGTACCGCTCCAGCGCCTGATGGAACAGACTGTCCTCGGCGCTGAACTGGGCGAACAGGGTCATCGAAGAATGAAATTTCAGGTCATCGGGGTGGCCAAACATTTCTGCAATCGAGCGCTGCGGCACATTCAGCAACAGTTGCGTGCAGGTGCGCAGCCGCGCCCCGAGCAGCTCGTGGGCCAGATAGGCCTGGGCTTCCTCGGCTGAACCGATGGCGAAGCGGCGGGCCATTTCGCTGCCGCCCAATCCGGCGAACTGCGGAAAGGCGAACCACATCCAGTGGCTGCGCTTGCGGCCTGTCTCGAGTTCACGCTGGACCCGTTCGAACACCGGGTCCTGTGCCTGGACAAAACGTTGCAGGTTGAACGAGTCGTGCAGATCTGTGCTTCTCATGGCGAAGCCCTCGCAGTCGGCAGCTCAGACCATGGCCAGCCGCTGCTTGCGTTGAGGCGCCGGAAACACCTTGTCCAGCGCCGCCAGATCCCCGGCGTCCAGTTGCAGCTGCGCCGCATCGGCATTGAGTTGCACATGCTCCGGGTGCACAGCCTTGGGAATCGCAATCACGCCGTCCTGACGCAGGAGCCACGCCAGTGAAATCTGCGCCGGGGTGGCGTTGTAGCGACTGGCAATGTCTTGCAGAACCGGCTCGGCGAGCATCGCGCCGCCCTGGCCGATCGGACAGTACGCCATCAACGGCAGGCGCTGATGCTGGCACCACGGCAGCAGATCGAATTCGATGCCGCGCTCCTCGAGGTTGTACAACACCTGATTGGTGGCGCAGGCCGAGCTGGACAGTTCTTCGAGATCGTCGACATCGAAATTCGACACGCCCCAACGGCCGATCTTGCCGTCCTCGCGCAGACGCTCGAAGGCTTCGACGGTTTCCTCCAGAGGATACTGACCGCGCCAGTGCAGCAGATACAGATCGATGTAGTCGGTGCCGAGCCGACGCAAACTGCGCTCGCAGGCTTGCGGGATGCCCTGGCGGCTGGCGTTGTGCGGGTAGACCTTGCTGACCAGAAAGACTTGATCGCGCAAACCGGCGATGGCTTCGCCGACCACCGTTTCGGCACCGCCCTCGGCGTACATCTCAGCGGTATCGATCAGGCTCATGCCCAGCTCGATGCCGGTGCGCAGCGCCGCCACTTCACGGCCGTGCGCCGAACGATCCTCGCCCATGCGCCAGGTGCCCTGGCCAATCACGGGAACCTGCACGCCGGCCAACTCAAGGGTACGCATTCAAACCTCCTGCCTTAAAGAGTCGATATCTTTAGTGGGCAGCAGGATAGAGCAAGGGTTCCCGGAAGGAAGGGGGAGTCAAGGATGAAACCGGATCAATTGTGGCGAGGGGAATGTGTGGCGAGGGGATTTGTGGCGAGGGGATTTATCCCCGCTGGGCTGCGAAGCAGCCCCGATCCTGCAACACGCGTTGTATCAGACAGCGCTCTATTGCAGGTTTTTGGGGCTGCTTCGCATCCCAACGGGGATGAATCCCCTCGCCACAGGGGAGCATTGCAGGTTACTTGGCGGAGAACTTCAGTATCACGCTGTGGGCATAGGTCTGCCCCGGATCAAGCCGCGTGCTCGGGAAGTCCGGCTGGTTCGGCGAATCCGGGTAGTGCTGGGTCTCGAGGGTGAATGCGCCCCAGTGCGGATAGACCTTGCCGCCCTTGCCCTTGACCGTGCCGTCGAGGAAGTTGCTGGTGTAGAACTGCACGCCCGGCTCGCTGGTGAACAGTTGCAGCACACGCCCGGATTGCGGGTCGCTGACTTCGGTGGCGAGCTTGCTGACATCGCCCTTGGTGTCCAGTGCCCAGTTGAAATCGAACCCGCCCTGTTTCGGCTCGGCGAATTTCAGCTGCGGATGATCAGCCTTGATGTGCGTGCCGATTGCCGTCGGTTTGCTGAAGTCCATCGGCGTGCCGGCCACGGGCGCCAACTCGCCGGTCGGGATCAGTTTGGCGGTGACCGGCGTGTAATGGCTGGAGTTGATCATGGCGACTTGCTTGAGAATGTCGCCATTGCCGGCGCCGGCCAGGTTGAAGTAGCTGTGGTTGGTCAGGTTGAGCACGGTCGGCTTGTCGGTGCTGGCCTTGTAGTCGATGCGCAGCTCGTTGTTGTCGGTCAGGCGATAGGTGACTTCGGTGGTCAGATTCCCCGGGAAGCCCATCTCGCCGTCGGCCGACAGGTAGGTCAGGGTTACGCCCACCGAATCCTTGTCCTTGGTTTCCTTGGCCTTCCAGACTTTCTTGTCGAAACCTTCGGGGCCGCCGTGCAGAGCGTTGGATTTGTCGTTCTGCGGCACTTGATAGCGCTTGCCATCGAGTTCGAAAGCACCTTCGGCCAGGCGGTTACCGAAGCGGCCGATGGTCGCGCCGAAGTACGCGGTGCCTTTCTGATAGCCCTGCACATCGTCAAAACCCAAGACGACGTCGTCGAACTTGCCGTGTTTGTCAGCGACTTTCAGCGCTTGCAGGGTCGCGCCGTAGGTAATCACGGTGGCTTGCATGCCGTGGCTGTTGCGCAGGATGTACTGTTCGACAGGCGTGCCGTCATTGGTTTTGCCGAAAGCTTTGTGTTCAGCGGTCAGGCCCGCCGCGTTGGCGGAAAGGGTAGCGATCATCAGGGACAGTCCGAGGCCGGAGAGCAGGTGACGGGATTGAAGCATGGTTGACCTTCCTTTTTGTTGTTGTTTTCGCATCGACCGTAGGAGCTCCCGAAGGCTGCGATCTTTTGATCTTGATCTTGATTTTTAGAAGCTAGATCAAAAGATCGCAGCCTTCGGCAGCTCCTACATGTCACTAGTCATGCTATTTGAGTCGAGAGAGAAGATTTATAGCGGATTTACCGCTTTTGGCAAATATAAAGTCCGACTAATTGATGTGGCGAAAAGCGCCGAAGGTCGGCTCACCGTCCGGGCACTGCACTTTTTCGCAATCGGCGGCTCTATGCATGGCCAGGATGCGGTGACTCCCGCCGCACAGGAATGTGCCTGTCCGAGACTTCATGCCGAGTGTTTTTGCCCTGATCACCTCCGCTCACCGCCGCCCGTGCCTGCTGCTGGCCTGTCTGTTGTCGCTGTTGCTCAGCGGCTGCAGCCACCAGAACGGCAATGGATTTTTCAATCAGATACGAGAAGGGCAGCCGCAGGAATTTCTGCAGACCAGCGTCGACCGTATGGCCACCCTGGCGATGCGCGACAACCTCGACAGCCTCTATCGATTGATGGGCAAGCTCTACCTGCGCAACCCGGAAGAGCTGCGCAAATCCGGTTTCCTCACCGTCAACGCCGCCGTGAAACAGGTGCGCCTCGCCGTCGAGCAACAGCAGCCGTTGCCCGTGCTGGGCGGGCGCAAGGATCTGGCGGCGCTGAGCTATGCGATGAGCCCGGAATTCCTCGGCGACCGCGTCGGCGCGTTCATCTATGCGATCGGCAGCATGCTGGTCACCGCCCACGGCAATCGCACCGAGTTCTACATGACCGACGCGATCAACCCGACGTTCGTGCACAACGCCGCGCGCAACATCGAAAAAGCCATGTGGATTTTGTCGCAACGGCAGAACAAGGAAGGCCAGCCGTTGCTGTTCTCCAACGAAATCTCGGAGGAGGGCAGCAACCTCAGCTTCGCCACCGAATTCAGCAAAATCGTCGCGCGCCTGGATCTGCTCACGCAGATGCTCGATGAGCGCTATCGCAGGATCGGCCTGAATTACGCGCAGAGTCTGCTGTTCTTGAATTTCCTGCCGGTGCAGTGAGCCCCGCAGGTTTGCTGTAGCGCAAAGATCCACTGTGGGATCTGCGGTGAATTCGATATGGCATAACGATAGACCGCATCGATATATGTGGTTATAAGAAAAATCGCTATGCTGCGGGCCAGATTTTCCTGTCGTTTTCTGGACGTTTGAATGGAATTGGCAAATTTCGGCCTGGTGATTGCCGGGCTGGTGGTGGGGTTTATCGTAGGCATGACCGGGGTCGGCGGCGGTTCGTTGATGACGCCGATCCTGCTGTGGTTCGGCATCAACCCGGCGACGGCGGTGGGTACCGATCTGCTGTACGCTGCGATCACCAAATCCAGCGGCGTCCTCGTTCACAGGAAGAACAAGAACATCGACTGGGCGATCACCGGCTGGCTGACCCTCGGCAGCGTGCCAGCCGTGGCCATGACCCTGTGGTTCCTCAGCACCCTGCACACCGCGCCGGACGCGATGAACGCCATCATCAAACAGGCGCTCGGCTTCGTCCTCTTCGCCACCGCCCTGGCAATCTTCTTCAAGAAACGCTTGCTCGAATTCGCCCACAAACGCGCGGGTGGCAACTACAACCCGAGCGGTTCGCGCCTGAATATCATGACGGTGATCACCGGTCTGATCCTCGGCACCATGGTCGCCCTGACCTCGATCGGCGCCGGCGCACTCGGCACCGTCGCATTGTTCATCCTCTACCCGCTACTGCCAACCCGCCGCCTGGTCGGCACCGAAATCGCCCACGCCGTACCCCTGACCCTCGTCGCCGGCCTCGGCCACGCAAGCATGGGCAACATGGATTGGGGCGTGCTGGGTTTCCTGCTGATGGGCTCGCTGCCCGGCATCTGGCTGGGCAGCCACCTGACCGGACGCATCTCCGACGAAGTCCTGCGCCCGTGCCTGGCGACGATGCTGGTGTTGATTGGTTACAAGTTGGCGTTCTGAGTCAGTCTGGAGCAAACACTTCCAATGCAGCGGCCGTAGGGATGTGCCGATGATCGCTTGCGTCATGTTGCGCAAAGTTCTCCCTGACCTAAGCTTCTGACAGGGCAATGCCTTTTTGCCAGACGCCGCCGGAACAATCGCCACGATGCGCAATCAGTAGTGCGTGGATATCAAAAGGAGATGCGCATGCTCATCAGGTCCCTGACCCTGACCCTCTTGCTGGCAATCGCCGGCCCCCTGTTCGCCGCCGACAGCGATTCCCCCCTGGCCGGGGACGTGGGCCGCGCCCGCCCTCTGATCGTGATTGCGCAAAGCACCGTCGACCCGGTGTGGCTGAGCCTGAAGAAGTCGCTGGAAGATCCGGCCAACAAAAAGGGCGTCACCGACCGCAACATCAAGGTCTACACCATCCTCAGCATGTCCGGCCAGCTCGACGGCAAGGACATGGGCCAGCAGGACACCATGGCCCTGCTGCGTTCGCTGAAGCTCGGCGCGGGGGCTTATCCAAAAGTGTTCCTGGTGGGCAAGGACGGCGAAACCAAGCTCTCCGCCTCGGGTGATGAAGCCAAGGCATTGAGCCTGGCAAAAATCTTCGAAACCATCGACGCGATGCCCATGGCCGAAAAAGAAGCCGCCGCTGCGGCCGCCGCCGCACAAACACCTGCCGCCACCGAGCCGGAACCGGCCAAAGGCGCGAAGGGCAGCAAACCGGCGAAACCGAGCAAACCGCCGCAGATGCCGGATGATTGATCGGTATTTGAGAGATGTTTCATAAGCGTAAAAAGGGGCGAGAAGAGTTATCTTCTCGCCCTTTTTTACGCTGGCATCTGGCGGATGATATTTACTAGTACGGGCGAGAAGGGTTCGAGCTTTTGCGCTTTCGGCAGAAGTAAATCATCCAGGAGCAGGGCGAGTATTTCCTTATCCTCAATCTCCGGCAATTCGCCGGGTTGGACCCCAACCTTATAAATCAGCGCTTCAACCAAGGTTCTTCTTCTGCCGATAAGAGCGCGATTGCTCTCTTCGGTGTGGCCCAGATTCAAAGTTTCTATGGCCTCTTTTGCGCGTGCAGTTTTTCCCGCGACCAAGCCTGAAAGGTAAAACTTGAGTTCCGTTTCACACTCATCCATGAAAGGAGTCAGCCCCAGCGGCTGCGTTCCTCGACCGTGCCCGCAATGAGGGCGATTCTCGCAACTGGCTACGATGTTGTTGAAATCCAATGTGCGGTTGTGGACGCGATCCTGAGCTTCAACATGCTCATTGTGGGAACCATCGACCGTGATGGACTGACAGCAATAAGCGCACAGCCCGAACTGCTCGGTGACGCAAGCGGCCCTGACATTTTGACGTTCTTCGTGCGGAAGGTCAGGGTAGGTGGCGGTCTTGTTTTTCAGCTTCCATTTCGCAAATGAATCCGGCTCAGCTCCTTTGATTATCTTACGCACGACGCAACTCCAGCTTGCGGATCAGTAGAGCGGCTTTCGCTAGTTCGATATGACCTTCGGGGAGCTCTGAGGAGAGCTCAGCGAACAGCAATTTGGCTTCGTCCAGATTGCCGTCCTGTACTTCCTTCAGAAGCCGATTCAGGCGCTTCTGCACGTCGCTGTTGCGGATATCGGTGTCCATGACTTCCAGCAGTATTTGATTGGCGTCGAGTCCGTAAAGGCCGTTGTGTTCTTGAAGCTCGCCGTCGTTGAGTACGTAAACCAGCACCTCCTTAGCATCGCTGATGACGAGGGGGGAGTGGGTGGTTAGTACGAACTGGCAATTCGGGAACGTTTCGCTCAACTGACGGATCAGGCTGCGTTGCCACTTCGGATGCAGGTGCAAATCGACTTCGTCGATCAGCACGATACCGTCGCCGTGCAGTGGGTTCTCCAGCATTTGATTCATCATCGCCAAACGCCGAGCGATGTCACCTACCAGGGCCATCATCAATTTCTCGCCTTGAGAAAGTTGGGCAACGTTTAGGGTCACGCCGTTCTTGTCGATTGCCATGTGCAGACGAGGTTTACGTTGTACACGTAGGTTAGTGAAGCCCGGCATGAAATCAGTAATGGCTGAGCGCACAGCAGCGAGTTGGGGGTCTCTTGATGACGCTTTTAGCTTGGATAGCGTCTTCCAAGCGTCACTGTCGTTGCCGAGTTTCTTCGATACTTCGGCTAGCGCGGCATCGGATATGCCAGTTTCGTTTTCGCTGTCTTCTCGTTGGCGAAACCATTCGAAGAATCGACGAAAGTCCACACCGCGATTTAGAGAGTTGTCGTAGCCGTCGAGCTGGTCAAAGCTGTGTTTAGTTTTTATCTTTAATGGAATTTCAAGAACTGAGCGCTCTACGGGGTAGTACGCAATTAATGGAAGCGATGCTTTGTCGTTCTCGGTGAGTTGGGTTCGATAGTGATCAGCCAAGCGACTAACGTTAGCTAACTCGCTATGGACTGCCGTTTTACGACCTTGTTTGCCACGGGCGATGCCCCAGAGAAAATGAGGGTGGTTGGATTCGGGTTCGCTTCCATTCAGAGGTGGATGTGAGTGGTCAGTGACGATGATCGAAATGACGCCTACGATTGCCCCATTTCGAATATCTTCGTCAGCAAGGTAGTTTCCGCTGCCTCTTTCTGTACGAATTCTGGCAACCAACCAGCTGAGAGAGGTCGCCAAAGACTTCAGTAAAGTGGTTTTTCCAGCCCCGTTATTCCCCACCAATACCGTCACATTGGATGAGTGCGTGGCGGTAGGGGCTAGCTGAATTTTTAGCTCGGAAAACCTACCGACGTCACTGAGGATGAGACTCTTAATTTCCATTACAACGCCCTTTGAGGCTTGGTAAGTTTTAATACGTTGGCGCGCATTATGTCATCCCCGTCCCCGGATTGAATCGATCAGTGTAGATACAACGAATTCATCCGCTAATCAAAACTCATTGCAGCATGTGGCTGCCGAAATGTCTGACGCCAACAGCCTTCAAACCCAGTGGATTTTTCCTGCAAGACGCGGCGGCTGGGGTGAACTGGTGCGTTGTGGCGCAGGGGGATAACCTCTTTTGGCCGCTGAAAAAAACAGTGGTCGGATGTGGAAGTCCGGTTGTTCGGTTACATCCATCAATGTCTCAAAAGCGCATGTCGACGGGTTTTATGTCAACATCGCCGCGTTTTGGCGGCTGTGCGCAGGAGCACTCTCGAGTGCGCCGGGTATTGGTGGATTGGCCTGGTCTTCCACACCTGCGTACAGCTGCCACCCTCATGTGGAAGTGAGACAGGTAGTGTTTCCTACAATCCACAACGGTAATCAACATGAAAAAACACACTCCAAATCCCCCCGAATCCCCCATGGATTCAAGCTCCTTCGACTCCAATAATCCGCGTCTGCGCCACCCCGGCCAACCCGATCCCATCAGCCACGTCTTCACCATTCTCCCCGACATCGACACGGCGACACTGCTGAGCCATGCCTGCGAAACCCTTGCCTCACTGAACGTACTGACCACCGATCTGGCCTGCGAGTTGAGCGGTGCGCAGCGCAGCCTGACGTTGTCGATCCAGCAATTGGCGGTAGTCGGGGAACTGCTGGTCAATCGCGCGCTGGACAATCTCGATTCACCCGCAACGGCGACTCAACATTGAACAGGGAGGTTCTACCATGGCGCGTTACATACCGATCACCGGGATTGACTGCAAAATTCCCTGTGTGCTGATCGACAGCGAAGCCCCCATTGACGTGTTGCACGGCACCGCGGCTTACCGCTTGCGCTGTGTGACGCAGCTGATGGAGAGCCTTTCGCTGGACGAGGGCAAGGGACAAGATGCATTGCTGTTGCAGGATTTCGCCCGGGTGCTGGCGATTCCGTTGCGCGATAGCTGTGACTTGATGGATGTCATTGGCTGGCGCTTGCAGGCGCAGCTTTAAGCGCTGAAACGAAAAAGATCGCAGCCTGCGGCGGCTCCTAAGGATCGGGTTTTCACTCGGTCAATGGAGCTGCCGCAGGCTGCGATCTTTTGATCTTTATTCGGTCAACTGACTGAAAATCTCATGCGCAATCTTCACCCGTTCAGCATTCGGGTAGTTCTTGTTGGCCAGAATCACGATGCCCATGTCCCGCGACGGCACGAACGCCACATACGCACCAAAGCCCCGTGTAGAACCGGTCTTATTGAACAGCACATTGGCCGGTTCAGCTTGCGGTGGGGTCAGCCACTCGACTTTGTGCGGCTCCATCGCCATGGGGGTCGAGTTGCCGTTTTGCAGTTTTTCCAGGCTGATCGGGTAGGCGTAGCGTTCCCAGCCCAGGCCCTGGGTCATGCCGCCGACGCGGTAATAACCGATGTGGGTGTTGGCGATGGCTTTGTGCAGATCAGGCGCAAGGCTGGCCGGTTGCAGCTGTGCCTGGACGTAACGCAGCAGGTCGGCGGCGCTGGTTTTGATGCCGTAGGCTTCGGCGTCGAGGGCGCCGGGGCTGACGCGTACCGGTTGGTCGGCGCTGTCGTAGCCTTGGGCATAAAGCTTCGACTGCGCTGACGGTACGCTGAGGAAGGTGTGCTGAAGGCCGAGTTTCGGCAGCAGGGTTTGCGTCATTGCCAAGTCGAACGGCTGGCCGAGGCTTTTCGCCGTCAGGTAGCCGAACAGGCCCAGGCTCGGGTTGGAATACAGGCGATGGCTGCCGGCGGGAAATTGCGGTTTCCACTGTTGGTAATAGCCGAGCATCTTGTCGGAAGAATCCGCCTCAGCGGGGAATTGCAACGGCAGTCCGCCTGCACTGTAGGTGCCCAGTTGCAGCACGCTGATGTTGTCGAAGGCGCTGCCCTTGAGCTCCGGCCAGAGTTGGCTGGCCTTGCTCGACAGGTCGAGTTTGCCTGTGGCCTGTGCGTAACCAGCGAGGGTGGCGGTGAAGGTTTTGCTCACCGAGCCAACTTCGAACAGGGTGTCTTCGCTGACCTTTTGCGCGGTGTCTTTAGCGGCAACCCCGTAGTTAAAGTAATGCGCCTGGCCATTCAGCGTGATCGCTACCGTCAGCCCCGGGATGTTGTTTTGCTGCATCACCGGGGTGACGGCTTGGCTGACCAGTGCCTGCAATTGCGCATCCGTCGGCGTTGCGGCATGACAGGCAACGCTGCCGAAGAACAGTGCGAAAGCGCTGTAGGAAAAGGCCTTGCTCGGTTTTAAGGAACACATGATTGAATCACTCTACATGAGTGTCGATTGGTGTATCCCGCTACACTGCGGGTGATTTTTCATCGGACGGCCGATCAGCGGGCCAATTTAGGCACTTCGCCGGCCCTCGACAAACGATGAAAACTCGCATGAGCCATTAGAAAAATTTGGGGCAACGCATGATTCGACCGCAACTGCCGCTCAACGCTCTGCGCGCATTTGAAGCCTCGGCACGTCATTTGAGTTTTACCCGTGCTGCCGTCGAGTTGTGCGTGACACAAGCGGCGGTGAGCCATCAGGTCAAAAGCCTGGAAGCGCAACTCAACCTGACCCTGTTCAAACGCCTGCCCCGTGGGCTGATGCTGACCAGTGAAGGCGAAACCTTGCTGCCGGTACTCAGCACATCATTCGATCATATTGCGCAGATGCTCGAGCGTCTGGCCGGTGGGCAGTATCGCGACATGTTGACGGTCGGCGCGGTGGGCACTTTTGCTGTGGGTTGGCTGTTGCCGAGGCTGGCGGACTTTCGGGGGAAACATCCGCTTATAGATTTACGTCTGTCGACCAATAACAACAGGGTGGATGTGGCGGCGGAAGGACTGGATTACGCCATTCGTTTTGGTGCTGGCGCCTGGCATGGCATCGAGGCGACGCGCTTGCTCGATGCGCCATTGTCGGTGTTGTGCGTGCCGGAGATTGCCCGGCAACTGCACTCGCCGGCGGACCTGTTGCAGCAGACCTTGCTGCGTTCCTATCGCACCGATGAATGGCCGGAGTGGTTTCACGCAGCGGGACTGGCGACGCAGGCTGCGCCACCGCAAAGCATCGTGTTCGATTCGTCGCTGGCAATGATGGAAGCGGCATTGCAGGGCGGCGGCGTGGCGTTGGCGCCGCCGCTGATGTTCGCCCGGCAACTGGCGGCAGATGCGATTTGCCAGCCGTTTGCGATCGAGATCACCACGGGTAGCTACTGGCTGACGCGGTTGCAGTCGCGAGCGGAAACGGTGGCGATGAAAGCGTTCAAAACCTGGTTGCTGCAAATCTCAAGCTGAAAACCGATTTGTAGGAGCTGCCGAAGGCTGCGATCTTTTGATTCTGTTTTGAAGATCAAAAGATCGCAGCCTTCGGCAGCTCCTACTCCCACAATTGAAATCAGCGGCGCCTGCTGGATTACCGCACCAGACACGGCCGTTTGTTATCGAATTTCCACCCCGGAATCAGGAACTGCATCGCCACGCTGTCATCCCGCGCGCCGAGGCCCATGCCTTTGTACAGTTCGTGGGCCTTGGCCACTTGATCCATGTCCAGTTCCACACCCAGCCCGGGTTTTTTCGGCACCTGCACGAGACCATCGACAATCTGCAGCGGTGCCTTGGTCAGGCGCTGACCGTCCTGCCAGATCCAGTGGGTGTCGATGGCGGTGATCTCGCCGGGTGCGGCGGCGGCGACGTGGGTGAACATGGCCAGGGAAATATCGAAGTGGTTGTTGGAATGCGAGCCCCAGGTCAGGCCCCACTCGTGGCACATCTGCGCGACGCGTACTGAACCCTGCATGGTCCAGAAGTGCGGGTCGGCCAGCGGGATGTCCACTGACTGCAACTGAATCGCGTGGCCCATTTCGCGCCAGTCGGTGGCGATCATGTTGGTCGCGGTTTTCAGCCCGGTGGCGCGGCGGAATTCAGCCATGACTTCGCGCCCGGAATAACCGTTTTCCGCACCGCACGGGTCTTCGGCGTAGGCGAGTACGTGATGCTGATCGCGGCACAGACGAATCGCCTCTTTCAGCGACCATGCGCCGTTCGGATCGAGGGTGATTCGCGCTTCAGGGAAGCGCTCGGCCAATGCCGTGACCGCTTCGATTTCGGCATCGCCACTGAGCACGCCGCCCTTGAGTTTGAAATCCTTGAAACCGTACTTGGCGTGCGCCGCCTCGGCCAGACGCACGACTGCTTCGGCGGTCATGGCCTTCTCGTGGCGCACACGGAACCAGTCGTTGTCGGCGTCCGGTTCGCTGCGGTAGGCCAGATCGGTTTCGTGTTGATCACCAACGTAAAACAGATAACCGAGCATCTTCACTTCGTCGCGTTGCTGACCTTCACCGAGCAGCGCCGCCACCGGCACGTCGAGGTGCTGGCCGAGCAGGTCGAGGAGAGCGGCTTCCAGGCCGGTGACCGCGTGAATGGTGATGCGCAGGTCGAATGTTTGCAGGCCACGGCCGCCGGCATCGCGATCGGCGAAGGTCTGGCGCACCTGGTTGAGGATCTTCTGGTAGGTGCCGATGGGGCTGCCGACCACCAGATTGCGCGCGTCTTCCAGGGTCTGGCGAATGCGCTCGCCACCGGGCACTTCGCCGACGCCGGTGTGGCCGGCGTTGTCCTTGAGGATGACGATGTTGCGGGTGAAAAACGGCCCGTGGGCGCCGCTCAGGTTGAGCAGCATGCCGTCGTGACCGGCCACCGGAATGACCTGCATGTCGGTGATGATCGGAGCTTTGGCGGTATCGTGAACAGTCATTATTGTTTTCCTTGTCGAGACGAAGTCAGGCGTGTTTCGGCGCGGCGTCGGCCACAGCCTTTTCAGCAGCGGGTTTGGGCGTGGTGCGCGCGGCGAAGACGATGATTGCGGCGATGATCGAGGTCGCGGCCAGACCATAGAGGCCGCCCTGGATCGAGCCGGTGTGTTGCTCCAGCAGGCCGAAGGTGGTCGGCGCGACGAAGCCGCCGAGGTTGCCCACCGAGTTGATCAGCGCGATCACTGCCGCCGCGATGCGTGCATCCAGATAAGCCTGGGGAATCGGCCAGAACAGCGACGAGGCGGATTTGAAACCCAGCGCCGCAAAGCAGATCGCGACGAAGGCAAAGATCGGCCCGCCAGTGGTGGACATGAACATCCCCGCTGCCGCGATCAACAGGGCAGTGGCGACCCAAGCTTGTTGATGTTTCCACTTCGCCGACAGCGAGGCGAAGGCGTACATGCCGACGATCGACAGCAACCATGGAATCGAGTTGAACAGGCCGACCTGCACGTCGCTGAGTTCGCCCATCTTCTTGATGATGCTCGGCAGCCAGAAAGTCGCCGCATAAATGGTCAACTGAATGAAGAAGTAGATCAGGCAGAACAGAATGATCTGCCGGTCCTTGAGCAGTTTGCCCAGCGACGGCCGGATCGGCGTCGCGGCTTCACGTGCTTTTTGCTCGTCGTCGATGGCGCTGACCAACGCATCCTGTTCGGCGCGGCTCAGCCATTTTGCGTCGTGGGGTTTGGCATCCAGCCAGAACCAGACGAAGACGCACAGGCACACCGAGAACATCCCCTCGATGAAGTACATCCATTGCCAGCCGTGCATGCCCAGCCCGTTGATCTGCAGGAGCAGGCCGGACAGCGGACCGGAGATCAGCGAGGCCACGGCCGAGCCGCTGAGGAAGATCGCGATCGCCTTGCCACGCTCGACGCCTGGCAGCCAACGGGTGAAGTAATAGATCACCCCGGGAAAGAACCCGGCCTCGGCGACACCGAGCAGGAAACGCAGGATATAGAAGTGGGTTTCGTTCTGGATGAAGGCCATGCAGGCCGCGACTATGCCCCAGGTGAACATGATGCGGGTCAGCCAGATGCGTGCGCCGACTTTCTGCAAAAGCATGTTGGACGGCACTTCGAACAGCGCGTAACCGATGAAGAACAGCCCGGCGCCGAAGCCATAGGCGGCAGCACCGATGCCCAGATCGGTTTCCATGTGGGTGCGGACGAAGCCGATGTTCACCCGGTCAATGTAATTGACGATGAACATGATCACGAAGAGCGGCAGGACGTGGCGTTTGACTTTGGAGATGGCTGAGGCGAGCGTCGGGTCGACGCTGTCCTGCATCCCGGAGATGGAGGTTTTCACTGATATTTCTCCCACTGATTATTTTTATGCGGGTAGGACTGGGTGCTGCGTTGTTGCTAGACATCATACAACTCTAATTTTTTGTCCTACAAGTGGGGAGGGCGATCAAATTCTTCTGATTGTTCGGTTTTTTATGCGAAAGCCGGATTCTGGCTCGTATTCATTGAAAATTTCGCCAGTCGATCGCAGCGCCTTTTTGAGATATGAATGGTAATGCGTGATGGCTGGCTATCGAAAATATTCGACAAAATTGAGTGTTGTCATACAAGTGGATGGCCCGTCGACCGCTAAAATCCATCTCAACCGTCATCCCGCAATGCTACGATCGGCAAGCCCCGATCACCGGAACCGATCATGCAAGAAGACCTCGACGCGCCCGCGCGCAAACGCACGCACAACCTCGCTCACGACCTGGTGGAAAAGCTCACCCAGAGCATCCTGCTCGGACAACTGTCGCCCGGTGACAAATTGCCGTCGGAGAATTCCATCGTTCAGGAACACGGGGTCAGCCGCACGGTGGTGCGCGAGGCCATTTCCAAGTTGCAGGCCTCGGGGCTGGTGGAGACGCGCCATGGCATCGGTACTTTCGTCATCAAGCGCGCAGCGGAGCAGGGCCTGCGTCTGAATGTCGACACGGCGCTCGGTGTGCGCAGCATTCTCGAATTGCGCATGGGCCTGGAGACGCAAGCGGCGGCGCTGGCGGCGCAGCGGCGCAGTGAGCAGCAGGTGCAGCAGATGCGTCAGGCGCTGGATGACTATCAACGGCTGCTGGCGAACAACGACAGCTGCGTGGAGGCCGATCGGCGTTTTCATCTGCTGATCGCCGAGGCCACCGGCAACGCTTGCTTCAGCGAAATCATGCAGCACCTGGGCAGTGCGATGATCCCGCGCAATCGCCTGAATGCCGCCGAGCGTGGCGCGGCGGATCTGAGCAAGCTCGGGCACTTGGCCAATCTGGAACACGAGGCGATTCTGAATGCGATCAAGCGCCAGGACGCCGATGCCGCCCGCGCCGCGATGTGGCTGCACCTGACCAACAGTCGTGATCGCTTTATCGCCCAAGGCTGATGCCGCTGGTCTGATCTACCGCACACCCTCAGCACCCGCGCTTCCAAACAATACGCCCCGGATAATCCGGGCCAGTATTGTGAGGTGCAGCATGGCTGATGACTCGCTTGTTCCCGGTGGCATGGCGCCCACCGACCAGACCCGCCCCGTATCCGGCACCGACGAGCCGACGCTGAGCGATCACGACGCACCGCCGGGCATGGACCCGGGGCGCGATCCGCTGAGCGATGCCGACCGCCCGGATGACTGGAAGGATCCGCCGGATGACGAGGATGTACCGCCGGCGGATGAGCCGACACCGTTGTCGGATGATATGCGCTGAGGTCTGGATTATTCATTGAGTGGGCCGGCCTCTTCGCGAGCAGGCTCGCTCCCACAATGGATGTATGTACGACACAGATCCACTGTGGGAGCGAGCCTGCTCGCGAAGACGGCATCGGCTTCACCGCAGATTCAAGCCTTGCTCTCAACTGCTCGAACGACGCCAACCCGACGCTCCAGATTCAACGCCAACACACTGATCAACACCACCACCGCTCCCATCAGCACCATCAACGTCGGCCGTTCCCCCAATCCCCACGACGCAATTCCCATGGCCGTCGGCGGTATCAGATACAAGGTCATCGTCGCCCGACTCAAGTCCACATGCTTGAGCACGAAACCCCAGGCCAGATACGCCAGTGCGCTGGGAAACACCCCCAACATCAGCACCGCCCACTGCGCACGCGGCGGCGCCTGCATCACGGCGTCAGCCAGCCCCGGCAGATAAATCAGCAACAGCAACGTCCCCGACCACACCGCGTAGCAGCCCAGACTGAAACCGTCGTAGCGCCGCGCATGATGTTTTTGCAGGGCGAAATAGAGGCTCCAGGAAAGCGCCGCTAACAAGATCAACAAGCCATGGGCATTGATAGCGCCCAGGCCCTTGTCGCCGCTGACTACGATCACCACGCCGATAAATCCAAGCAGCACACAGCCCCAACGCCAGGCGCTGACGCGTTCCTTGAACACAAAGCACGCCAGCAGCGTGCTGAATAACGGGCTCGATTGCGCCAGCACGCTGGAAGCCCCGGCACTGATGCCTTGCTGGCCGATGTTCAAGGCGACGTGATGCAGGCTGACGGCGAAGAAGCCCAAGGCAACCAGCAACGGCACATCGCGCCACTGCGGCAGGCGAATGCCTTTGAAAATTGCGATCAGCGCCATCAACAGCGACGCCAGCAGAAAACGCAGCAAGGCCAGATGTCCGGGCTCATATGCTTGCAAGCCGAGATGAATGCCGGTGGGCGAATAACCCCAGCAGCCGATGACAAACGCCATGGCCAGGATGATTTTGCAGGTAGAAGTGGAAGTCATGATCGAGGCACCAGGGCAGTGGATGCGCCGAGTATCCGCGCGCCCGATCATTCGCCACAACTGACTTATACTGCGTCGAATGTTCACTCGGAGTGATGATTATGGAGCTGGCGCAAATCCGCATGTTCAAGACTGTGGCCGAGGTCGGCAGCATTGCCCGGGCCGCTGAAAAGCTGTTCTGCGTGCCGTCGAACATCACTGCGCGGATCAAAGCGCTGGAGGCCGAGTTGGGCGTGGCGCTGTTCTTGCGCGAGGGGCGCGGACTACGCATCAGCCCGGCGGGGCAGACCTTTCTGATTTATGCGGAAAAGATTCTGGCGCTGACCGTTGAAGCCAAACGCGCGCTCGACCCGGCCGCCGAGCCGTCCGGACCGCTGCGCATCGGCGCCATCGAGTCTTCGGCGACCGGGCGCTTGCCGCGCCTGCTGGCGAAATTCCACAAGCGCTACCCGCAAGTGGCACTGGAACTTACCACCGGCACCTGGAGCCAGTTGCTCGACGACACCGTCAACCATCGCCTGGATGGTGCGATCGTGGCGGTAGATGTCGAACGTGCTCAGCTCAAACGCACGCCGATGTATCGCGAGGAATTGTTACTGATCGCCTCGACTTCATTCGGCCCGGTGCGTGACATCGCGGATCTGCAAGACAAAACCCTGTTCATGTGGCCGCAGGGGTGCCCTTACCGAGCAGCGCTCGAGCACTGGTTGCTGCGCCAGGGGCAGGCGCTGCCGATTGTCAGTCTGGCCAGTTACGGAGCGATCGTCGGCTGCGTCAGTGCCGGTGCCGGGGTGGCGCTGGTGCCCAAGGGCGTGTTCGAGCAGTACGCCAAAGGCGCGGGCTGCGAGGGTTACGAGTTTGCTGAACTGACGGCGATCGAGAATTTGTTTTACTGGCATGAAAACGCCGGTGTGCACCCGGCGCGCGAGGCGTTTGTAGGGATGTTGCGTGAGGAGTTTGCCCAATAGAAAAGCGGCCCTCACCCCAGCCCTCTCCCGGAGGGAGAGGGGGTCGACCGAGGTGTCTTGCGTCAGACATCGACCTGAAAGTCCGAGCCGATCATGCATTCACGAGCACAACCAGCGCTGCGTAGTTTGCGGATTCAGCGGTCCCGGTTCAGGTCAGCGTACCTCTGAAATATCCCCCGATCAGTCCCCTCTCCCTCTGGGAGAGGGCTAGGGTGAGGGGCTTTTCAGGTCCGCGGCAAATCCCGCATCAACAACCCAAAGCGCAAATCCACCGCATCCGGTATCGGCACGTACACCGTATGCCCGTCCCCCGGCGCCACTTCGATCGCTTGGCCGCTGACACTCTGCAATTCATGCAGATCAAAATGGAAATTGCCCTTGGGCGTCATCAGTTCCAGATGATTGCCCACGGCAAAACGATTCTTCACTTTCACTTCGGCCAGGCGATCCCGGCGCTCGCCGGTCAGCTCGCCAACGAACTGCTGCCGCTCCGACACCGAACTGCCGTGCTGATAGTTCTGATATTCGTCATGCACATGGCGGCGCAGAAAACCTTCGGTGTAGCCGCGCTGGGCCAGCGACTCGAGATCCAGCATCAGGCTGCGATCAAACTCGCGCCCGGCCACGGCATCATCGATCGCGCGGCGATACACCTGGGTGGTGCGCGCGCAGTAGAAGTGCGATTTGGTCCGGCCTTCGATCTTCAATGAATGCACGCCCATGCGCGTCAGGCGCTCGACATGCTGCACCGCGCGCAGGTCCTTGGCGTTCATGATGTAGGTGCCGTGTTCGTCTTCGAAAGCCGGCATCAATTCATCGGGGCGATTGGCTTCCTGCAACAGAAAGACCTGATCGGTCGGTGCGCCGAGGCCTAGCGTGGGCTCGGGTTGAAAGGTCTGGACGATCTCGCCGAGCTGGTTTTCCGTGGCTTCCTGCGCCGTGTACTTCCAGCGGCAGGCGTTGGTGCAGGTGCCCTGATTGGCATCGCGCTTGTTCATGTAACCGGAAAGCAGGCAGCGCCCGGAATAGGCCATGCACAGCGCGCCGTGCACGAACACCTCCAGCTCCATGCCCGGCACCTGCTCGCGGATTTCGCCGATCTCTTCCAGCGACAGTTCGCGCGACAGAATGATCCGGCTCAGCCCCTGTTGCTGCCAGAACTCGACGCTCGCCCAATTCACCGTGTTGGCCTGCACCGAAAGATGAATCGGCATCAGCGGAAAATGCCGGCGCACCAGCATGATCAGGCCGGGGTCGGACATGATCAGCGCATCCGGGGCCATCTCGATCACCGGCGCCAGATCCTTGAGGAAGGTCTTCAGCTTGGCGTTGTGCGGGGCGATGTTGACCACCACGTAGAAGCGCTTGCCCTGCGCCTGCGCCTCACGGATGCCCAGCGCCAGGTTGGCGTGGTCGAACTCGTTGTTGCGCACCCGCAGGCTGTAGCGCGGCTGGCCGGCGTAGACCGCATCGGCGCCATAAGCGAAGGCGTAACGCATGTTTTTCAGGGTGCCGGCGGGGGCGAGAAGCTCGGGGGCGATGAGAGTCTGCATTTGGGTGTCGGTCGCAAAAGCCGCGCAGGGTAGGGCAGCTGTTGCGAGGGTTTATTGATCTGGATCTATGCTCCATGAATAAACATGGCACTCGCGCGCTCGGCGGCTGACTAAGTGGGGCGGGCGTGCGTGACGCCTGACTGACATGGACCGGATATGAACGAAAAGAGTCTGCAATTCAAATCCCTGACAGTGCTGCTGGTGCTGGTCACGGTGGCCTTTATCTGGATTCTGCTGCCTTTCTACGGCGCGGTGTTCTGGGCTGTCATCCTCGGCATTCTGTTTGCGCCGGTACAGCGCAGGTTGCAGCAGAAGTTCGGCTGGCAACGCAACGTGACGTCGCTGTGCACCTTGAGCCTGTGCCTGGTGATCGCGATTCTGCCGGTGATCATCGTCAGCATCCTGCTGGTGCAGGAAGGGGCGACGGTCTACAAGAACATCGAAAGCGGCGAGCTGGATATCGCTGCGTATCTGGCGCAGTTCAAGCACAGTCTGCCGCCGTACTTTCAGCACTTGCTCGACCGCTTCGGCATGGGCGAACTCGACAGCTTGCGCGAGAAGATCGTCAAAGCGGCGATGCAGGGCAGCCAGGCGCTGGCGACTCAGGCGTTCAGCTTCGGCCAGGGCACGTTCGAATTCGTGGTGAGCTTTTTCATCATGCTCTATCTGTTGTTTTTCTTTCTGCGTGACGGCCCCGAGCTGGCGCGCAAGATACGCAGCGCCGTGCCGCTGGAAGAAAACCACAAGCGCCGCCTGCAACTGAAGTTCAACCGCGTGGTGCGCGCGACAGTCAAAGGCAACGTGGTGGTGGCCGTGACCCAAGGTGCACTGGGCGGGCTGATTTTCTGGTTTCTCGACATTCCCAGCGCATTGCTCTGGGCGGTGCTGATGGCGTTTCTGTCGCTGTTGCCAGCGGTGGGCGCGGGGATTGTCTGGGCGCCGGTGGCGGTGTACTTCCTGCTCAGCGGGATGATCTGGCAGGGTGTGGTGCTGGGCTTGTTCGGCGTATTCGTGATCGGCCTGGTCGACAACGTGCTGCGCCCGATTCTGGTGGGCAAGGATACGAAAATGCCCGATTACCTGATTCTGGTTTCCACCCTCGGCGGCCTCGCGGTCTTCGGCCTCAACGGCTTTGTGATCGGGCCGCTGATTGCCGCATTGTTCCTGTCGAGCTGGGCGCTGTTTGTCGAGACCAAGCCCAAGGTGCAGCTGCCTTAGGCATGAAAGGTGTTGCTGGCGACTTGTTGCGACAAGGCCTGTGCTGCTGGCAAGGAGGTGAGCGGGCCGCTGATCGGCTCGCCGTCGCGCACCAGATACCAGCAAGCGAGCAAACCGGATGCACGCAGCGAAGCGGGAACTGCGCTGCCGATCACCGACATGATTTGAACCTGTGCCATGGGAAAACCTCCATCAAACTGATGGGGCTACCTTAGGGACTTGCCGGCACGACGGACAATCAACGCTTTCGATAGTGGTCATTGATGCCAGTGAGGTCTGGCGTCATTCCACCACTTGATCGAGCATGTGCATGACTTCGCGCTCATTGAGCAGGCCCTTGTGCACGAGGTTTTCGGCGAGCAGGGACAGCAGCTTGGCGCAGCGATGGCCTTCCAGGTGCTTGAGCTCGGTGAGTGCGCTGTACACCTTGTTCGAGGTGCACAGACCGACCATGCGGTGCGGGTTTTGTGTGGGCATACAGTCGTCCTTGTTGTTATCGATCTGTTGTTTACGGACGGATTCAGATTGCGGTTCCGTCATGACAAAGCGGTGACCGTTCGATGAAAAAAGCCCGACGGTCGATTCCATCATGCCGACTTTAGCTGCTCGGACTGTCCTCACAGCGACCTTGGCGAGATTTTTTCAGACGTTGGCCGACCAGCGGTCATAAAAAAGCCCTGCTCGAAAGCAGGGCTCTGTGTTGCGCTTACCAGCGTGGACCACCGTAGTAACCATGTGGGCCGCCGTAATAGCCGTGGGGCCGGCCGTAATAACCGCGAGGCGGGCCGTAGTAGACCGGGGCCGGCTGCACGTAAACCGGTTGCTGCACATACACCGGCGCCGGCTGGTAATAGACCGGTGGCGGTGGTTGCTGCACGTAGACCGGTTGCGGCTGAACATAAACCGGTTGTTGTTGCACATACACTGGCCGATCCTGGTTGATCAGTGCCGAGCCGATGATGGCCGAGCCGACGATCGCGCCAAACACTGCAGGGCCCTGCCAGCCATGGCCACCACCCGCTTCAGCCTGGCCGGTGACGGCAAGTGCGCCAATCAACAAAGCCATGATGGGAAGTTTACGAATCATGATAAGTCCTCGGTTCTTCGACCCGGCGCCGCGGCCTGAATCAGGCCCACAGTTGTCGCGGGGATACAGCTAAGACAGCAAAATTGCGAAATTCAGCACAGCCGCTGGGTAAATTTTGTGTAAGGTCTGTAGCGGCTTCTTTACCCGGCAGCGCAGCGCCACAAACAAGCCCAAATGATGATTCAGAACCCGGTGGGCTGGCCAATCCCGTCCATCCGAAAGTGCGTTTGAAGGAGAAGTTTCATGCAGATGAACCCGAACAAAGACACCCAACTGTGCATGTCCCTGTCCGGGCGCCCGGGGAATTTCGGTCTGCGTTTTCACAACCATTTGTATGAACAGCTGGGCCTGAATTTCTATTACAAAGCGTTCAGCAGCCAGGACCTGACCGGCGCGGTCGGCGGCATCCGGGCACTGGGCATTCGCGGCTGCGGCGTGTCGATGCCGTTCAAGGAAGCCTGCATTGCGCTGGTCGATGAGCTGGATGCGTCGGCGGCGGCGATCCAGTCGATCAACACCATCGTCAACACTGGCGGCCACCTCAAGGCCTACAACACCGATTACATCGCGGTCGCGCAATTGCTGGAAAGCCACGCGGTGCCGAAAGATTCGACCTTCGCCCTGCGTGGCAGCGGCGGCATGGCCAAAGCGGTGGCGAGCGCCCTGCGCGATGGTGGCTACAAGAACGGTTTGATTGTCGCCCGTAACGAGCGGGCCGGCCGCGCCCTGGCGGATTCGCTGGGTTATCGCTGGCAGGCCGAGCTTGGCGACGAGCGCCCGCAGATGTTGATCAATGTCACCCCGGTAGGCATGGACGGCGGGCCGGAGGCGGGGCAGCTGGCGTTCGAGCCTGAAGTGATCAAAGCGGCTGAGACTGTATTCGACGTGGTGGCGATCCCTTCGGAAACGCCGCTGATCGTGCGGGCGCGGGCCGAGGGCAAGCGAGTGATCACCGGGCTTGAGGTGATTGCGATTCAGGCGCTGGAGCAGTTCGTGCTGTACACCGGGGTGCGGCCGAATGAGGCGCAATTTGCGGCGGCGGTGGATTTTGCGCGTAGCTGATTGATTTTTAAGTGGCTGGGCTGGCCTCTTCGCGAGCAGGCTCGCTCCCACAGGTTGAGCGTGTTCCTCCAGTTGGAATGCGATTGAATGTGGGAGCGAGCCTGCTCACGAAGGCCGCTCTGCGGTTCTGGATCACTATCTATAATCCTCGCCAGCACGCACAGACGTGCCCACCACAAAAACCATAACCGAGGCCGCCCATGCATCCGCCCATCCTCAACCTCAACGAGGTCGAACTCGAAGCCCTTCCCGCAGCCCTGGCTCCTGAAGGCGACACTGCCGGGCGTTATCAGCAGCGTATCGCGCGGATCGGCCAGCAACTCGGTGCGCAGAAACTCGGTTATCGCCTGTATGCACTGCCAGCGGGCATGCGCGGCAGTCCGTTCCACAGCCATCGGGTCAATGAGGAGATGTTCTACGTGGTGGCCGGGGAGGGCGAGGTGCGCTTGGGAGGGGAGCGTTTTCCGATCCGCGCCGGTGATGTGATCGCCTGCCCACCGGGCGGACCGGAGAAGGCACATCAGATCATCAATACCAGCGCGGGCGAACTGCGTTATCTGGCGGTGAGCACTCAGCAGCAGCCGGAAATTTGTGAGTATCCGGATTCGAACAAGTATGCGGTGATGGATAATTTCACGGTGGATGCCGAGGGCAATGCCTCGGGTTTTGTCGCTGTCGCGCGGCAGGCGGATGGGGTGGATTATTGGGATGGGGAATGAAGCGGGCAGCTGAATATCGCGCAGACCCTGTGGGAGCGAGCCTGCTCGCGAAGGCGGCGGGTCATCCGAGATCGTGGTGACTGACACTACGCTTTCGCGAGCAGGCTCGCTCCCACAATGGCTTTGCGGTGGTTATTCGAGGCGGGCCAGGCGTTCTTCCAGCGCCGCGATGCGGGCCTCGAGTTCTTCGATACGCTCCAGTGAAACGCCACCGCCCGATCGCTCCCCGGGATTCTGCCGCGCCGCCAGGATCGCCTCGATATCGGCCGGATCGCCCAAGGCATGGGTATAACGATCCTCGCGCTGCCCGGCCTGACGCGGAATCAATACCGCCAGTCCGCGTGCAATCAGGCGTTCAAGCTGATGCACGACCTGCTCGGCGTCTTCGAATTCGTGCATGCGCCCGCTGCGGGTCAGCAGTTCGTTGACGGTCTGCGGACCGCGCAGAAACATCAAACCCGTCAGAATCACCTGCGCCGGCACCAGTTCCAGCGCCTTGTCGACCTTGTGCTCCCAGCGGTCGGCACGGCTGCCCATCACCAGCCGGGTGAAACCACGCCCCTCCAGCGCCCGCAGGCTTTGCCCGACCTGGCCCTGATTGAGGTTCGTCACCGGTTCACGACTGGTTTTCTGATTGCAGGCCAGCACCAGCGCATTGAGGGTCAGCGGATAGGTTTCCGGGCTGGTGGCCTGTTTTTCGATCAGCGCACCGAGAATGCGGATTTCCGTGGCATTGAGCCGTGGCTGGTCGGAGGTGGATTCTTGTTCGTTGCTCATCGCGCGTTCCCTCTGCAGTCGAAGCCGCCTAGCCTAATCCTTGCCAAACAAAAGGCAAGCCGTGTGCTCATCAAGCATGGCTATAATCGCCACCACGTATTACCCAGCCATCACATGAGATTGCCATGACCATTTCACTGTACTCCGCATCCGTCCCGGTTTTTCAACAAATGCTCAACGCCCTGAGCGATGTGCTGAAAAAGGCTGAAGCCCACGCCAGCGCGAAAAACATCGACCAGAGCGTCTTCCTGCAAGCGCGTCTGTACCCGGACATGTTCCCGCTGGTGCGTCAGGTGCAGATCGCCGTGGATTTCGCCAAAGGCGTGTCGGCGCGTCTGGCTGAAGTCGAACTGCCGAAGTA
Source organism: Pseudomonas iranensis (assembly GCF_014268585.2). Classification (NCBI taxonomy): domain Bacteria; kingdom Pseudomonadati; phylum Pseudomonadota; class Gammaproteobacteria; order Pseudomonadales; family Pseudomonadaceae; genus Pseudomonas; species Pseudomonas iranensis. Next base: position 4,150,682 of record NZ_CP077092.1, on the reverse strand, counting down.
CGACGACACCGAAACCACCTTCGCCGAACTGCAAGCGCTGATCGCCAAGGTCCTGGCCTTCATTGGCGAGATCAAGCCAGAGCAGATTGATGGCAAGGAAGGCATCGAAATCGTCACCCGTCCGGGCACGCCGAAAGAGAAGCGCTTCAGTGGTCAGGCGTATCTGCTGACTTACGGCTTGCCGCAGTTCTTCTTCCACGTCACCACCACCTACGCGCTGCTGCGTCATAACGGCGTTGAAGTGGGCAAGCGCGATTACATGGGCGCGTTCTAAACACCCCGATACGAAAAAGCCCGCCAAGGTTCGCGCCTTGGCGGGCTTTTGTTTTTCTGTGGGAGCGAGCCTGCTCGCGAATGCGGCGTATCAGGCGCTATTAATGCTGAATGTCTCGCCCCTTTCGCGAGCAGGCTCGCTCCCACAAGGTAAGGCGGTTACGCCGTACGCTGAGCCTTCTCTTCTTCGCCCAGGCAAGCCGCCGCGGTAAACAGCACGTCAGTCGACGAGTTCAGCGCGGTCTCCGCCGAATCCTGCAGCACGCCAATAATGAAGCCCACCGCCACGACCTGCATGGCGATCTCGCTCGGGATGCCGAACAGGCTGCACGCCAGCGGAATCAGCAGCAGCGACCCACCGGCCACACCCGAAGCACCACAGGCGCAAATGGCTGCGACGACGCTGAGCAGGATCGCGGTCGGAATGTCCACAGCGATGCCCAAGGTGTGCACCGCCGCCAGGGTCAGCACGGTAATGGTGATCGCCGCACCGGCCATGTTGATGGTCGCGCCGAGCGGGATCGATACCGAGTAGGTGTCTTCGTGCAGGCCCAGGCGCTTGCTCAATTCCAGGTTGACCGGAATGTTCGCCGCCGAGCTGCGGGTGAAGAACGCGGTGATGCCGCTTTCGCGCAGGCAAATCAGGGTCAACGGGTACGGATTGCGGCGCAGCTTCCAGAACACGATCAGCGGGTTCATCACCAGCGCGACGAACAGCATGCAGCCCAGCAGCACCGCCAGCAGGTGCGCGTAGCCGAGCAGCGCGCCAAAACCGGAGGTGGCCAATGTCGACGCGACCAGGCCGAAGATGCCCAGCGGCGCGAAGCGAATGACCACGCGGACGATCACGGTGACGCCGTTGGACAAGTCACCGAGCACTTCGCGAGTGGTGTCGCCAGCGTGGCGGATGGCAATGCCCATGCCGATCGCCCAGGCCAGAATGCCGATGAAGTTGGCATTCATCAGCGCGCTGACCGGGTTGTCGACGACGCTCAGCAACAGGCTTTGCAGCACTTCGCCGATGCCGCCGGGCGCAGTCACGGCAACGTTCTCGGTCGATAACACCAGATTCGACGGGAACGCCATGCTGGCGACCACGGCCACCACCGCAGCGCTGAATGTACCCAGCAGGTAAAGGAACAGGATCGGGCGGATGTGGGTTTCCTGACCGTGCTTGTGGTTGGCGATCGAGGCCATCACCAGCACGAACACCAGAATCGGCGCCACGGCTTTCAACGCCGAGACAAACACCTTGCCGATGAACGCGGTGGACTTCGCCAGCTCCGGTGCAATCAGGGCCAGGGCAATGCCGGCGATCAGACCAATGACTATCTGGGTCACCAGACTCAGGCGTTTCAGGCGTTGCAGTAACGAAGGGGATGAAGCGGTCATAGCGGCATCTCTGTTTTTTATAGGGTGCGAAGCGTCGTGGGCAGTCACGAAACGCCTGTCGAAGTGACATCAACGCCGCCAAACGGCACGTTGAACAGCTGTACGATTTTCAGGGCGCGGACTTTATCACAGCGTAGGCGTGAACCTTCAGGCCTGTGACGATCTGCCACCGGATCGGCCCGGCAGATCGGCAGTTTTGGGCAACTCAGTGCGGACGCAGTCTGTTAAGCTTCGCCATCCTCATTTTCAAGTTCTGCCAGCGGGCCTCCGGGTCATCGCTGGTGTCGTCGTTTTGCTGGAGTTGCGCATGCTGTTGCCTATTCTTCTGTTGTCCGCCGCCGGGTTCACGGTGCTGACCACGGAATTCGTCATTGTCGGCCTGTTGCCGGCGATCGCCCGAGACCTCGAAGTCAGCATCCCGCAAGCCGGGCTGCTGGTGACCTTGTTCGCCTTTACCGTGGCGCTGTTCGGCCCGTTCCTGACCGCGTATTTCGCCCGTTTCGAACGGCGCAAACTGTTCATCAGCATTCTGATCATGTTCGGTCTGGCCAATACCGTTGCAGCGTTGGCGCCGAATATCTGGGTGATGGCCATCGCACGGTTGATTCCGGCGTTGGGTTTGCCAGTGTTCTGGGCATTGGCCAGTGAAACCGCCGTCGACATCGTCGGCCCGGATTTCGCCGGCCGCGCCATCGCCAAGATCGGCTTCGGTATCGTCTGCGCCACGGTGTTCGGCATTCCGGTCGGCACGCTGATTTCCGACGCGTTCGGCTGGCGCAGCGCATTCGGCATTCTGGCGCTGATCGCGTTTGCCAAAGCCTTGCTGCTGTTTGTCTATCTGCCGAAAACCAGTCTGCATCAGCATCAGGTCAGCTTCCGTTCGCAGTTCAAGATCCTGCGCAGCCCGCTGATGCTCGGCCATATCTTGTTGTCGATTCTGGTGTTCAGCGGCATGTTCACCGCTTATACCTACCTTGCGGACATCCTCGAACGACTTGCCGGTTTCAACGGCACCGTGGTCGGTTGGTGCCTGATGGCGTTTGGCGCAGTCGGGCTGATCGGCAACTCGCTCGGCGGGCGTGCGGTGGATCGGCATCCGCTGGGGGCGTCGGTGTTGTTCTGTGCGTTCATGATCGCCGGCATGGTTTCGCTGGTGCCGAACATTCATTCGCCAGTCGGCCTGGCGGTGGCGATGGGTATTTGGGGCGTGACCCAGGCGGCGCTGTTCCTGGTCAGCCATGTGCGCCTGATGAAAGCCGCACCGGAAGCGCCGGCCTTCGCCGCGTCGCTGAACATCGCCGGGGCCAATCTCGGTATCGGCCTGGGCGCGATGGTCGGCGGCCGGGTGATCGACAGTGCCGGGCTGGGCTTCTTGGGCTTTGCCGCTGCCGGCTTCATTTTGCTGTCGGTGTTCCTTGCCATGGTGTTGATGACGCTGAAGCCGCGGGAAGTCTGCGCTTCATAACCCGGTAAACAGCTCGCGTCGGGCACCCTCGGTAATCGCTACGATGCCAGGGTGCTTGACCTTGCGTTCCACCGAAATGGCATAGAACGACTCGCTCACCGCGTCGGTCTGGCCGATCAACTCGACGCCGTACTGGCGCTTCACTTCCTCGGCAATCACGCTCGGGCCGATAAAGATCCCGCTGCCGGATTGGCCGAAGGCCTGCATCAAAGCACTGTCATCGAATTCGCCGACAATCTGCGGCTGGATCTGCTGTTCGGCGAACCAGCGCTGCAAACGGCTGCGCACCACGGTTTCCGCGCCGGGAATCAGCAGCGGCGCGCCGTGCAGGCTGCGCGGGAAATCCTGGCCATACTGCGCGGCGAGTTCGGCGGTGGCGAAAAAACTGATCCCGCATTCACCGAGCTTCTGGCTGTAGCCTTTGATGTCCAGATGCGAAGGCATCGGGCTGTCGGAAATAACCAGATCCAGACGCTGGATGGCCAGATCGGCGAGCAGGCGCTCGAGCTTGTCTTCGCGGCAGGTGATGCGCAGCGGCTCGCTCAACTCCATGGTCGGCGCGATCAGGCGATAAACAATCGATTTGGGCACCACGTCGGCCACCCCGACGCGAAAGAGGATCTGCTGCTCGTTGGGCTGCGCTCGCAGCATCAGCTCCAGCTCGCCGCCCAACTGAAACATCTGCTCGGCGTAGGGCAGGGCCTGACGACCGGCTTCGGTGAGCTCCAGCTGCCGGCCGACGCGGCGAAACAACTCCACGCCATAGGTTTGTTCAAGCAGTGAAATCTGTCCGCTGATGGTCTGTGGCGTCAGGTTCAGTTGTTCGCAGGCGCGGACGATGCTGCCGGTTTTGGCCACAACCCAGAAGTAGTGCAGTTGTCGGTAATTGAGCATAGCGGTCGCCACTTCGTGAAAACCGAAGTATAGCCGCTAAAAATACGAATTTTCCTGAAGTGTTCATCTCCCTAGAATGCCCAGCCATCGACGGCCGGTGTGTGCGCCTGTCTGTTCATTCGAAGGAAACCTTATGAAATACACATTTCCCGCAGTGATGTTTGCGTCTTTACTGGTACTGGCCGGTTGTGAGCAGGCGGAAAAAAGCGCCCAGCAACTGATGGGCGCGGCGGCTGAAACTGCCAAGCAAGCGATCGATGACACCCATAAGGCCGCCGAGCAAGCGCTCAGCGATGCCACCGGTGGCTTGATCCAGAAGAAAGAAACACCGGAAAAACAGGCGGAAGAATCCGAATCTTCCTCCAAGACCATCTGAACCGTCTTACACAGAGTCAGGACTGACCCATGGAATATCTGTTAGAACTCGCCGCCAGCCCCACCGCTTGGGTTGCTTTGGCCACATTGGTGGTGATGGAAATCGTGCTCGGCATCGATAACCTGATCTTTATCTCGATCCTGACCAACAAACTGCCCGAACAGCATCGGCAGAAGGCGCGCCGTATCGGTATCGGCATGGCCCTGATTCTGCGTCTGGCGTTGTTGAGCACCATCGCGTTCATCGTGCAGTTGACCGAGCCTGTGATCGAAATCCTTGGCCAGGCGTTCTCCTGGAAGGACATGATCCTCATTGCCGGTGGTCTGTTCCTGGTGTGGAAAGCCACGACCGAGATCCATCACAGCATGGACCCGTCGCCGGAAGACCCCAAGACCGCGACTTCCACCGTAACCCTGGGTTTTGCTGCGGCTATCGGTCAGATCCTGATGCTCGACATGGTGTTCTCGATCGACAGCATCATTACCGCTGTCGGCATGACCGAACACTTGCCGATCATGATCATCGCGGTAGTAGTGTCGGTGCTGGTGATGCTGCTCGCGGCTGATCCGCTGGCCAAGTTCATCAACGACAACCCGACCGTGGTCATGCTGGCGCTGGGCTTCCTGATCATGATCGGCATGACGCTGATCGCCGAAGGCTTCGGCGCCCACGTACCGAAAGGCTATGTGTACGCGGCCATGGCATTCTCGGCTGGTATCGAAGTATTGAACATGATGTCGCGCCGGGCGAAGCAGAAGAAGGTTGCTCAGCAGGCGTAATTGCTGAGAACACAAAAAACCGCCTGGGCTGGTTGAGCTCAGGCGGTTTTTTTTCGCTTTGGTATTTGCGGTGTGTTTGAAAGCCAGCCCCTCATCGGAACGCCGCCCGCCCAGCCCTCTCCCGAGGGAGAGGGAGCCGATTTTTGGGCTTTTCAAATGCTGAGTTCGGCTGGATATGTCACGTCGACCTAATCCGGAAGAACAACCCGGTCAGTTCCCTCTCCCTCCGGGAGAGGGCTAGGGTGAGGGGCTCTTGATCTTCAATGCGCAGCAACGTGCCGCACTGGATGCTTCTCTGTCTTCTCAACCGGCATCGTCTGCACCGGATGATGGCGCCGCGAAATCCGCAGCACGCCCCACAACATGGCAGTCGCCACGGCCAGCCAGCCGGCTATCAACATCACGATGGTCATGGTCAGGCTCATTGGTGCCTCCTCTTCGCCCTGCATCGGGCGCCCGCTTTTCGCAATTCGCTCTATTTCAGTGACAGTCTAGTCAATGGGGTGTTTCAAGCTATTGACCAAAGGTCGTTAGTCACCAATCAGTTTGCTCTATGCAATCGCAGAGTCTGCGGTTTAAGGCTATACCGCGGGCGGGTGCGGCTCTATGATCGCTGGCGTTGCCGGAACACGATGACCGGCGTCTGGAAGAGAGTGACTGATGGTGCAGGTATTTTCTCGAGTGCGCGGAGCGTTGCTTGCCGGCGCTTGCGCGGTGGTGCTGAGCGGATGCGCGGGCAACGTGGCCCCGGAAGTCAAGCGCTTGCCGGAGCGGGTTGAGCTCAGCGGCACCTTCTATCGTGGCGAAGCCAACCAGAGTGGGCCACAGGTGCTGGCCAGTCTGCTGTCGCAACAAGGCATCGTGATCACCCCGGGCCTTCTGGAAAAACCGCTGCACTTGCCGGGCGCTGAGGACAAGCTGCAGCAAAACATGCAGAACCTTGCTCGCGAATATGGCTTGGTGGTTTATCCGCTCGACAGCAAGCTGCCAGCCTTGCTGACCCAGGTCGCAGCGGGCTATCCGGTCATGGTGCGTTTCAGCGAAGGTTCGGCATTCTGGGCCGAGCCGCGTTACGCGATCCTGTCCGGCTACGATCGCAACAAACAGAAAGTCCTGCTGCGCGCCGGCATGAATCGTCGGCAGTTGATGGATTTCGGCAGTTTTCAAGCAGCGCTCGAAAAGGCCGGTGGCTGGGCAATCCTGATTCAGAAACCGGCGCAGATCCCGGCAGCCGTCGACCGCTCCCGTTGGCTGAAAGCCGCCGATGAACTGGCGCAGGCCGGTGAAGAAAATGCTGCGGCGCAGGCGCGAAAGGCTCTGGCGGCGCAATAAGCCTCCGTTCGTCATCTGCCGGGCACGACTGCGCCCGGCCAGCCTCTGAAGATTAATGCCCGTGCTTCGCGGGTGAATCAAGGAGGCAACATGGCAGATTCCCCAAACCCGAAAGGCCCGCACTCGTCCGAACATTCCTCGGGTGATGATCTGGGATTCGATCCGGATTCGCCGGACCTTGACGATCCGCAAGTCGATCCGGTCGGGCCGGCGAAGGCGCCGCTGGATGTCGAGCCCGGTGAAGATCAGAAGAAACCGGCCAAGCCCTATGATCCGTTAGCCGATCTGAAACCTTGATGTGAGGTGCGTATGAGTACCGATTCAAGCTTCGATGACCACAAACCTGACAGCGTGCCGACCACGCCGGAGCCTGAGGTTGATCCGGTGCTGGACCCGGACAGCCCGATGCGTGACCCGCTGGCCCGGCCCAATGTGCTGACGCCGGAGGTTTCGCCAGAGCCGAGCTCGGGCGATGGCATCCCCGATGACGACAAGATGCCGCTGCCCAACGACTGATGCGCAGACGAAAAAAAGCCCCGAAGATTCGGGGCTTTTTCATTGCTGCGGGTTCTATTTCGCCGCTTCGACTACGCCGCTCTGACGGCTCTTGAGGTTCTTGTCGGCTTTATATTGCTGCGCCACCGCGGGAACCGTGGCGCTGCGTCCGGTTTCCACCCAGCTGCGGATACGGCTGGCATCGGCAAAATGCGTGTACTTGCCAAACGCATCGAGAATCACCAGCGCAACCGGACGGTTGCCCATCTTCGTCACTAACACCAGGCAATGGCCGGCCGGGTTGGTGAAACCGGTCTTGGTGATCTTGATGTCCCAATCAGCCTTGTTGACCAAATGATCGGTATTGCGAAAGCCCAAGGTGTAGTTGGGCTTGCGGAACGCCACGGTTTTTTCCTTGGTGGTGGTCAGTTGCACCAGAAGCGGTTGCTTGTGCGCGGCCACCAGCAATTTGCTCAGATCGCGGGCGGTGGAAACGTTGCGCTCCGACAAACCGGTAGGCTCGACGAAGTGCGTGCTGGTCATGCCCAGCGCCTTGGCCTTGGCGTTCATCGCCGCGATAAAAGCAGCGTAGCCGCCCGGATAGTGATGGGCGAGGCTGGCGGCAGCGCGGTTTTCCGAGGACATCAAGGCGATCAACAGCATCTCGCGGCGCGGCAGCTCACTCTTGAGTTTGACCCGGGAGAACACACCCTTCATTTCCGGGGTGTTCCTGATGTCGACATCGATCCATTCGTCCATGTTCTGTCGAGCTTCTACCACGACCAGGCCCGTCATCAGCTTGCTGACGGAAGCGATCGGCACGATCACGTCAGGGTTGCTGGAATAGATGACTTTGTTGGTCTGCATATCCATGAGCAGGGCGCTGCCAGACGCGATCTTCAAAGTCGAAGCGTCACGTGGGACAGCGGTGGTTTCCGCAGCGTTGATCGTTGGCGTGATGAATGTGCCTGTAACAGCAAACAACAGGCTCAGAATCGAGAGACGAATTTTCACGCGGGCGAACTCTAAAAGGTTGGATATACCGTTATTTTGTAACGGGTTATTTCTTAAAATCGGCGCATTTTAGAAGTATGGCTGAAGAACTGTCGATGGTTGTTTGTAAGACCTGAAAATCTCGTGAAAAGGCCTGTAAAAAGAGCGGTTTCCGGCGAACGGTTGAAGTTTTTTCTCAGGCACGAAAAACCCCGCACGAGGCGGGGTTCTGGTGCAGCGGAAAAATTCGATCAGACGTGCAGGGTTTCCGCGGCGTAGAGCGTGTTTTCCAGCAGGCAGGCGCGGGTCATCGGGCCAACGCCGCCCGGTACCGGAGTGATCCAGCCAGCCCGGGGCAGGGCGGTTTCGTAGACGACGTCACCGACCAGTTTGCCGTCGTCCTGACGGTTGATGCCGACGTCGATCACGATCGCGCCTTCCTTGATCCACTCGCCTTTGACCAGGCCCGGTTTGCCGGCGGCAACGACTACCAGATCGGCACGACCGACGTGACCGGCCAGGTCCTTGGTGAAGCGGTGAGTCACGGTGACGGTGCAGCCGGCCAGCAGCAATTCCATGGCCATCGGGCGACCGACGATATTCGAGGCGCCCACGACTACCGCGTCCATCCCGTAAAGATCAGCGCCAGTGCTCTCCAGCAAAGTCATGATGCCTTTCGGGGTGCAGGGGCGCAGCAGCGGGATGCGCTGGGCCAGGCGACCGACGTTGTACGGGTGGAAGCCGTCGACGTCTTTGTCCGGGCGAATGCGTTCCAGCAGCTTGGACGCGTCGAGGTGTTCGGGCAGAGGCAACTGCAGGAGCACGCCGTCGATGGCCGGATCGTCGTTGAGGCGATCGATCAGATCGGTCAGGGCGTCCTGAGTGGTGTCGGAGGGCAGGTCGTAGGCTTGAGAGAGGAAGCCAACCTCTTCACAGTCTTTACGCTTGTGCGAGACATAAACCTGAGAGGCAGGATCGCTGCCGACCAGGATCACCGCGAGGCCGGGGGTGCGCAGGCCTTGCTGGCGACGCTCGGCAACTCGTTGGGCGATCTGCTGGCGCAGGCTGGCGGCGATCGATTTGCCGTCGATTAGTTGTGCAGTCATTGCGCGTGATTAACCATCGAGAGGGGAAAAAATGAGAACGCATTCTCGCATGTCGAGCGGTGAGGGCAAAGGCGCTTGGTCAGCAAATTCCTCTAACTCCTTTAATTAAATGAATTTTTTTCAAAAAGGATTTGACGACCTTTGGAGCCCTCTATACTATTCGTCGCACTTGTCGGGCACAGCCTAGCACTGGTTAAGAAGGTGGAGCGGAATCAAGGTTCTGCGACGCTGGAAAGCACTTAGTTTGTAGTCCTTTAAGAGTACAGATTAACAAGGCGCCCGTAGCTCAGCTGGATAGAGCATCCGCCTTCTAAGCGGATGGTCGCAGGTTCGAGTCCTGCCGGGTGCGCCATTAGGCAGCTTTGGCACAAGTAACGCGATATGGTGGGCGTAGCTCAGTTGGTAGAGCACGGGATTGTGACTCCCGTTGTCGTGGGTTCGATCCCCATCGTCCACCCCATATTTCGAAAGGCGCCAGATTTAACGGTCTGGCGCCTTTGCTTTAAAAGCTTCATCCGCGGATGTGGTGGAATTGGTAGACACACTGGATTTAGGTTCCAGCGCCGCGAGGCGTAAGAGTTCGAGTCTCTTCATCCGCACCAAATAAAGCTTTATCTGCGCCTCGGGCCTGATGAAGTTACGACAAAGAAGTTGTTTGGCTTTTTTGTTACGCAATATGGTGGGCGTAGCTCAGTTGGTAGAGCACGGGATTGTGACTCCCGTTGTCGTGGGTTCGATCCCCATCGTCCACCCCATATTTCGAAAGGCGCCAGATTTAACAGTCTGGCGCCTTTTTTGTTTTAGCGGTTTCGAAATCCGGCCATGGCCGATTTCGAAGCGCAGGGCAGGGCACTTCATCGCTTTTAAAGGATCGGATGACGCTGAACTGCTCGTCGTTCCGGTTTTGCCGGAACGTCTGTCGGGGCGGATTTGATAGTTGCTTCTATATATAGAAGCGTTGCTGCAGAGCCCTGACGTGATCGCTTGTATTCGCCAGTGGAGTGCACGGCATTCGTGCGGCGCTCCCTATAAATTGCCTGCTGTTTTTTTACCCGTTTTCAGTAGGGTGACTTCTTGAGTTTGACCCACTAGAATGCATGCCCTTGATTCTGGGGTCGGAAACGGCCGGCTAACGTCTGTGCAACGAGGAATATCCATGCAAGTTTCTGTTGAAAATACTACTGCTCTCGAGCGCCGCATGAGCGTCACCGTGCCGGCAGAGCGCATCGAGACTCAGGTCAACAAGCGTCTGCAGCAGACTGCCCAAAAGGCCAAAATTGCTGGCTTCCGTCCAGGCAAAGTGCCAATGAGCGAAATCAAGCGCCGTTTCGGTGCTGATGCGCGTCAGGAAGCGGTAGGCGACGTCATCCAGTCTTCCTTCTATGAAGCTGTGGTCGAGCAGAAGCTCAACCCTGCCGGTTCGCCTTCGATCGAGCCAAAGTCGCTCGAAGCGGGCAAGGATCTGGAATACGTTGCTGTATTCGAAGTCTTCCCTGAGTTCACCGTTGCTGGCTTCGAAGGCATCACCGTTGAGCGTCTGAGCGCTGAAGTGGCTGACGCTGACCTGGACAAGATGCTCGACATCCTGCGCAAGCAGAACACCCGTTTCGAAGTGGCTGACCGTGCCGCGCAGAACGAAGATCAGCTGAACATCGATTTCGTTGGCAAGGTTGACGGCGAAGTGTTCGCTGGTGGCTCCGCCAAGGGTACTCAGCTGGTACTGGGTTCCGGCCGCATGATCCCGGGCTTCGAAGAAGGCCTGGTTGGTGCTAAGGCTGGCGAAGAACGCGTTCTGAACCTGACCTTCCCTGAGGACTATCAGAACCTGGACCTGGCTGGCAAAACCGCCGAGTTCACCGTGACCGTCAACACTGTGTCCGAGCCTAAGCTGCCTGAGCTGAACGAAGAGTTCTTCGCTCAATTCGGCATCAAGGAAAGCGGCATCGACGGTTTCCGCACCGAAGTTCGCAAGAACATGGAGCGTGAACTGCGTCAGGCGATCAAATCCAAGGTCAAGAATCAGGTAATGGACGGTCTGCTGGCCACCAACCCGATCGAAGTGCCAAAGGCTCTGCTGTCCAACGAAGTTGACCGTCTGCGCGTGCAGGCTGTTCAGCAGTTCGGCGGCAACATCAAGCCAGACCAACTGCCGGCCGAGCTGTTCGAAGAACAGGCCAAGCGCCGCGTCGTGCTGGGCCTGATCGTTGCTGAAGTGGTCAAGCAGTTCGACCTCAAGCCTGACGAAGCTCGCGTTCGCGAAATGATTCAGGAAATGGCTTCCGCTTACCAGGAGCCAGAGCAGGTCGTGTCGTGGTACTACAAAAACGAGCAGCAACTGAACGAAGTGCGTTCGGTTGTGCTGGAAGAACAAGTTGTGGATACTGTTCTGCAGAAAGCTAGTGTGACCGACAAATCGGTCTCCTACGAAGAAGCAGTCAAGCCGGTAGAAGCTCCAGCAGCCGACTGATTGATTTTGCGTTAGAAGTGCACACCATAAGCCAGCTCTCGAGCTGGCTTATGCGTATTCAAGACATAACTATTTGGGAGCGACTGCAGAGCATGTTCCGTAATTCTTATATTCAGCAGAACTCTGATATCCAGGCCGCCGGCGGCCTGGTCCCGATGGTTGTCGAGCAGTCCGCTCGTGGCGAACGCGCCTACGACATCTACTCGCGCCTGCTCAAGGAGCGAGTGATCTTTCTGGTGGGCCCGGTAGAGGACTACATGGCCAACCTGATCTGTGCGCAACTGCTGTTCCTTGAAGCGGAAAACCCGGACAAGGACATCCATCTGTACATCAACTCGCCGGGCGGTTCGGTGACTGCCGGCATGTCGATCTACGACACCATGCAGTTCATCAAGCCGAACGTGTCGACCACCTGCATCGGTCAGGCCTGCAGCATGGGCGCATTCCTGCTCACCGCAGGTGCACCGGGCAAGCGTTTCTGCCTGCCGAACTCGCGCGTGATGATTCACCAGCCACTGGGCGGTTTCCAGGGCCAGGCGTCGGACATCGAAATCCACGCCAAGGAAATCCTCTTCATCCGCGAGCGTCTGAACATGCTGATGGCCAAGCACAGCGGGCGTACTCTGGAAGAAATCGAGCGCGATACCAATCGCGACAACTTCATGAGTGCCGAAGCTGCGAAGGAATACGGCCTGATCGACGAAGTGATCAACCAGCGTCCAGCTTAATATAAGCAGCGCAAAACAGGCCTGATCGGCATGTCCGATCAGCGGCGGGCTTGAAAAAGCCCGCAATAGCCTTCATCTTGTGTTGCAAGCCTATCGGATTTGGATCGAACGAATGACTGACACCCGCAACGGCGAGGACAACGGCAAGCTGCTCTATTGCTCCTTCTGTGGCAAAAGCCAGCATGAAGTGCGCAAATTGATTGCCGGCCCCTCGGTCTTTATCTGCGACGAGTGCGTCGACCTGTGCAATGACATCATCCGCGAGGAGGTGCAGGAAGCACAGGCCGAAAGCAGCGCGCATAAATTGCCTTCGCCTAAAGAAATCAGCGGCATCCTTGACCAGTACGTCATTGGTCAGGAGCGTGCGAAAAAGGTTTTGGCCGTAGCGGTGTACAACCACTACAAGCGCCTGAACCAGCGTGACAAAAAGGCTGACGACGTCGAACTCGGCAAGAGCAACATCCTGCTGATCGGCCCGACAGGCTCCGGTAAAACCCTGCTGGCCGAAACACTGGCCCGCTTGCTGAACGTTCCGTTCACCATTGCTGACGCAACTACCCTCACCGAGGCAGGTTACGTGGGTGAAGATGTCGAGAACATCATTCAGAAGCTGCTGCAGAAGTGCGATTACGACGTAGAGAAAGCCCAGATGGGCATTGTCTACATCGATGAAATCGACAAGATTTCCCGCAAGTCCGACAACCCGTCGATCACCCGTGATGTTTCCGGTGAAGGCGTGCAGCAGGCCTTGCTCAAGTTGATCGAAGGCACGGTCGCTTCGGTACCGCCGCAAGGTGGCCGCAAGCATCCGCAGCAGGAGTTCCTGCAGGTCGACACCCGTAACATCCTGTTCATCTGCGGTGGTGCGTTCTCCGGCCTGGAAAAGGTCATTCAGAACCGTTCCACCAAAGGCGGCATCGGCTTCAACGCCGAAGTGCGCAGCAAGGAAGAGGGCAAGAAGGTTGGTGAATCCCTGCGTGAAGTCGAGCCTGACGATCTGGTCAAGTTCGGTCTGATCCCGGAATTCGTCGGTCGTCTGCCGGTCCTGGCGACATTGGATGAGCTCGACGAGGCTGCGCTGATGCAAATCCTCACCGAGCCGAAAAATGCTCTGACCAAACAGTATGCCAAGCTGTTCGAGATGGAAGGCGTGGATCTGGAATTCCGTTCCGACGCGCTGAAATCGGTCGCCAAGCGTGCTCTGGAACGTAAAACCGGTGCTCGTGGCCTGCGTTCGATACTCGAAGGTGTGCTGCTCGACACGATGTATGAGATCCCCTCGCAGTCCGAGGTGAGCAAAGTCGTGATCGATGAAAGCGTGATCGAAGGCAAGTCCAAGCCACTGTATATCTACGAAAACAGTGAGCCGACGGCCAAGGCAGCGCCGGACGCGTAAGCGTTCACAGCGCCGCAACAAAGAAGGGGCCTTCGGGCCTCTTTTTTTTTAAGTCGTTTTTTACCTCCGCTTTGCGCTTGTTTTTTTTCGAGGCAGCCCCCATCTTGGTTTCAAGCTTAATTCCATCTGATTACGGCCATACGGCCGCCGTAGAGGCGAAATCATGAAGACAACCATCGAATTGCCTCTCCTGCCATTGCGTGATGTCGTGGTTTATCCGCACATGGTTATCCCGCTGTTCGTGGGGCGCGAGAAATCCATCGAAGCCCTCGAGGCCGCGATGACGGGTGACAAGCAGATTCTGCTGCTGGCCCAGCGAAACCCGGCTGACGATGATCCCGGTGAAGACGCTCTCTATCGCGTAGGTACGATTGCCACGGTTCTGCAACTGCTGAAGCTGCCTGATGGCACCGTCAAGGTTCTGGTCGAAGGCGAGCAGCGTGGCACTGTCGAACGCTTCAGCGAAGTCGATGGCCATTGCCGCGCCGAAGTGTCTCTGATCGAAGAAGTCGACGCCGCCGAGCGCGAGTCGGAAGTCTTCGTGCGCACGCTGCTGTCGCAGTTCGAACAATACGTCCAGCTGGGCAAGAAGGTTCCGGCTGAAGTCCTGTCGTCGCTCAACAGCATCGATGAGCCCGGTCGTCTGGTCGACACCATGGCCGCGCACATGGCGCTGAAAATCGAGCAGAAGCAGGAAATCCTCGAGATCATCGATCTGTCGGCCCGTGTCGAACACGTGCTGGCGCTGCTCGATGCCGAAATCGACCTGCTTCAGGTTGAAAAACGCATTCGCGGTCGCGTCAAAAAGCAAATGGAGCGCAGCCAGCGCGAGTACTACCTGAATGAGCAAATGAAGGCCATTCAGAAAGAACTCGGTGACGGCGACGAAGGCCACAACGAAATCGAAGAGCTGAAAAAGCGCATCGATGCTGCCGGCCTGCCGAAAGACGCGCTGGCCAAGGCGACTGCCGAGCTGAACAAGCTCAAGCAGATGTCGCCGATGTCGGCTGAAGCCACCGTGGTGCGTTCCTACATCGACTGGCTGGTGCAGGTGCCGTGGAAGGCGCAAAGCAAAGTACGTCTCGACCTGGCTCGTGCAGAAGACATTCTCGACGCCGATCACTACGGTCTCGAAGAGGTCAAGGAGCGCATCCTTGAATACCTCGCCGTGCAGAAGCGCGTGAAGAAAATCCGTGGCCCGGTGTTGTGCCTGGTCGGTCCTCCAGGTGTGGGTAAAACCTCGCTGGCGGAATCGATTGCTCACGCAACCAACCGTAAATTCGTACGTATGGCCTTGGGCGGCGTGCGTGACGAAGCGGAAATTCGTGGTCACCGCCGGACCTACATCGGTTCGATGCCGGGAAGATTGATTCAAAAGATGACAAAAGTGGGCGTACGCAACCCGCTGTTCCTGCTCGATGAAATCGACAAGATGGGCAGCGACATGCGTGGCGATCCAGCTTCGGCGTTGCTGGAGGTGCTTGATCCCGAGCAGAACCACAACTTCAACGATCACTATCTGGAAGTCGATTACGACCTCTCCGATGTGATGTTCCTGTGCACCTCGAACTCGATGAACATCCCGCCAGCGCTGCTGGACCGGATGGAAGTGATTCGTCTGCCGGGTTACACCGAAGACGAGAAGATCAACATCGCCGTGAAATACCTCTCGCCGAAACAGATCGCCGCTAACGGTCTGAAGAAGGGCGAGCTGGAGTTCGACGAGGAAGCCATCCGCGACATCATCCGTTATTACACCCGTGAAGCGGGCGTGCGGGGCCTCGAGCGGCAGATCGCCAAGGTCTGCCGCAAGGCAGTCAAAGAGCATGCGCTGGAAAAACGCTTTTCGGTAAAAGTGACAGCTGATCTGCTCGAGCATTTCCTTGGCGTGCGCAAGTTCCGCTACGGCCTGGCCGAGCAGCAGGATCAGGTGGGGCAGGTGACTGGTCTGGCGTGGACTCAGGTTGGCGGCGAATTGCTGACCATCGAAGCCGCAGTGATTCCGGGTAAAGGGCAGCTGATCAAGACCGGTTCGCTCGGTGATGTGATGGTCGAATCGATCACTGCCGCACAGACCGTTGTGCGCAGCCGCGCCAAGAGCCTGGGCATCCCGCTGGACTTCCACGAGAAGCGCGACACCCACATTCACATGCCGGAAGGTGCTACGCCGAAAGACGGCCCTAGCGCTGGCGTGGGCATGTGCACCGCGTTGGTCTCGGCATTGACCGGCATTCCGGTGCGCGCCGATGTCGCCATGACCGGTGAGATCACTTTGCGTGGTCAGGTGTTGGCAATTGGCGGTTTGAAAGAGAAACTGCTGGCGGCACATCGCGGCGGAATCAAGATTGTGATTATTCCGGAAGAAAACGTCCGCGATCTGAAGGAGATTCCTGACAATATCAAGCAGGATCTGCAGATCAAACCGGTTAAATGGATTGACGAGGTCCTGCAAATTGCGCTGCAATACGCGCCGGAGCCCTTGCCGGATGTGGCTCCGGAGATAGTTGCCAAGGACGAAAAACGCGAGTCTGATGCCAAGGAAAGAATTAGCACGCATTAATACGTTTTAGCCTGGGGGGCTTTCCTTGACAGCATTTTAGAGCCCTTGTTATAAAGCGGCTCTTAAGTGTCTGTAGGCCATTCAGCACTCGTTTTTGCTTTCACCAAAAAACTTAGAAACATCTCAAAATAGATATAAGGGGACTTAGAGTGAACAAGTCGGAACTGATTGATGCTATCGCTGCATCCGCTGATATCCCGAAAGCTGCTGCTGGCCGTGCGCTGGACGCTGTAATCGAATCCGTCACTGGCGCTCTGAAGGCTGGCGACTCCGTTGTTCTGGTTGGTTTCGGTACTTTCTCCGTGACTGACCGTCCGGCTCGTACCGGTCGCAACCCGCAAACCGGCAAGTCTCTGGAAATCCCGGCTGCCAAGAAGCCAGGTTTCAAAGCCGGTAAAGCGCTGAAAGAAGCTGTTAACTGAGTTTCCAGGTTTTTACCCATCCGGGTCGGGGTCAAGCCTGACTTGGCAGCGGAGCGGTAGAGCAGGTGGCTGAAAGAGCCACCTGTAACGCCGGGATCGAGGGTTCGAGCCCTGTCCGCTCCGCCAGTTACGAGAAGGCGCATCCTCGGATGCGCCTTTCTTCTATCCGGATTCTACCCACGCTCCACGGTTGCCTAAATTGAAGTTCAACCGTTTCTGGGGGACGCATGCTGCAGAATATCAGGGACAATTCACAAGGCTGGATTGCCAAGACCATTATCGGGGTCATCGTTGCACTGATGGCCCTGACCGGTTTCGATGCCATTTTCCAGGCCACGACTCACAAGAACGAGGCGGCCAAGGTCAACGGTGACGAAATCAGCCAGAACGAGCTGAGCCAGGCCGTTGATATGCAACGCCGTCAGCTGATGCAACAGCTGGGCAAGGACTTCGATGCTTCCTTGCTCGACGAAAAGATGCTGCGCGAATCGGCGCTCAAAGGCCTGATCGACCGCAAGTTGCTGCTGCAAGGCGCCGAACAGGCGAAGTTCTCATTCTCCGAAGCCGCGCTGGATCAAGTGATCCTGCAGACGCCTGAATTCCAGGTCGACGGCAAGTTCAGCTCGGAGCGTTTCGACCAGGTGATCCGTCAACTGGGCTACAGCCGCATGCAGTTCCGCCAGATGCTGGCTCAGGAAATGCTCATCGGCCAATTGCGCGCAGGCGTTGCCGGCAGCGGTTTCGTCACCGACGCCGAAGTGCTGGCATTCGCCCGTCTGGAAAAACAGACCCGTGATTTCGCCACTCTGAACGTCAAGGCCAACCCGGCTGCGGTCAAGCTGACCGATGACGAGGTCAAGGCTTACTACGACGAGCACGCCAAGGAATTCATGACGCCGGACCAGGTGATCATCGATTACGTCGAGCTGAAGAAGTCGTCGTTCTTTGATCAGGTTGCGGTCAAGGATGAAGACCTTGAGGCGGCGTATCAGAAAGAGATCGCCAACCTGGCGGAACAGCGTCGTGCCGCGCACATCCTCATCGAAGTGAACGACAAGACTACCGAAGCGCAGGCCAAGGCGAAGATCGACGAAGTCCGGGCGCGTCTGGCCAAGGGCGAGAAGTTCGAAGCGCTGGCCAAGGAGTTCTCGCAGGACCCGGGTTCCGCCAACAATGGTGGTGACCTTGGTTATGCCGGTCCTGGCGTTTACGATCCGGCCTTCGAAAAGGCTCTGTACTCGCTGTCGAAAGACCAGGTGTCCGAGCCGATTCGTACCGACTTCGGTTATCACCTGATCAAGCTGTTGGGCGTGGAAGCGCCTGAAGTGCCGACCCTGGCCAGCCTGAAAGACAAGCTGACCCGCGAGCTGAAAGCCGCTCAGGTCGAGCAGCGTTTCGTTGAGGCGACCAAGCAACTGGAAGACTCGGCATTCGAAGCCTCTGACCTGGCACAGCCAGCAGCGGATCTGAAACTGACCGTGCACACTTCCAAGCCGTTTGGCCGTGAAGGTGGCGAAGGTGTTGCCGCCAACCGTGCCGTGGTCACTGCTGCGTTCAGCCCGGAAGTGATTGATGAAGGTGCCAACAGCACCGCCATCGAACTGGATCCGGAAACCGTGATCGTGCTGCGTTCCAAGGAGCACCTGAAGCCCGCGCAATTGCCACTGGAAAGCGTGAGCGCGGCGATCCGTACTCAACTGACCAAGGAGCACGCCAGTGCCGAGGCCAAGACCCGTGCCGAGAAGCTGATCGCCGATCTGCGCGACGGCAAGGCGCCGCTGGACAAGGCCATCGATGGCCAGAACTGGAAGATCACCGAAGCGGCCACCCGTGGTCAGGAAGGGGTTGATCCGGCTGTGCTGCAGGCACTGTTCCGTATGCCGAAGCCGGCTGCCAAGGACAAGCCGACGTTCTCCAGTGTTACCTTGCCGGATGGCAGCCTGATGGTTGTGCGACTCAACGGTGTTAACGAAGCTGCCGCGCCTACTGATGAAGAGAAGGCGCAATATCGTCGTTTCCTCGCTTCCCGTGAAGGGCAGCAGGACTTTGCGGCGTATCGCAAGCAACTGGAAGCTGAGGCGAAGATCGAGCGGTTCTGATCTTTTGACTGACGTTTGAAGGAGCCCCGGCCTGTTGGTCGGGGCTTTTTTATTTTTGGTGGCTTGGCGGCCTTTGGGCCGGCCATGCTCTGGGTGGTTTGGGTGAATATCCGTTTTTTGCGGTGTTGCGGCTGGCGGTTTCGCCCTTACGGCGACTCACTTTTTTTACAAACGCCTAAAAAAGTAAGCAAAAAAACGCTTGCTCCTACGTTCGGCCCTCGCAGGCTCGGGTCCCTTCGCTCCGGGACTGATCCGGGCGCAGCGGCTCCGGTTTGCTTCGCTGCACCTCCTTCCGCTGTGTCTGGCTGCGCCAGACGGTCGCTACGCTCCCACACCCGGATCAATCCCTCCGCTCAGCCTTCCGACGTCGCCGGTGGATCAAGATCAAGAGCACTCGAGCTTGCGCTCATTGTTGAGTGGGGCGGCTGCGCCGCGGGCAGCTGCGCTGCTTTGCCTTTCTGTGGGAGCGAGCCTGCTCGCGAAGGCGGCTTGGCAGCCGACCTCTCTCTTGGAGGAGAGACAGATTCAGGCCGTTCATTCGATCAACAATCTCACCGTCCCGATGGGAACCCATGCCCGCTGGCCATCACCGCCGCATACAGCGTCAACACCAGCAACCCCGCAACAATCCATGGAAATGCCCCGACCCCGACATTTCCCATCAACAACCCGCCCGCCAATCCTCCGCCGGCAATACCGACATTCCAGAGTGTTACCAGCATCGATTGCGCGGTGTCGGCTGCTTGAGAAGCAGTTTTCGCTGACGCGGTTTGCAGCAGCGAGGGCATTGCGCCGAATGCCAGTCCCCAGGCGCTAACGGCCGCGTAAACCACGCCGGGCGATGCGCGCCACAGAGCCAAGGCTATCGCCGCGAGCAGGAACAGTGCCGCACTCCCGAGTACCAGTTCACGCAACCAGCGATCGATCAGGCTGCCGACGATCCACAGACTCATCACTGACGCCAGGCCGAACGCCAGGAGTACGCGATCAATGTCCGAAGCCAGACCGGAGGGTTGCAGGAACGGCGCGATGTAGGTGTACAGAAGGTTATGCGCCACGACGTAGGACAAGGTTACAAACAGTACCGATCGTATGCCGGGCAGGGTGAACACCTGACGCAAGGGCAGGCGCTTTCCTTCAGGTTCGCCGGCGAAGTCCGGGACTCGAATGTGCACCCAGATCACCAGCACTATTGTCAGCGCCGTCATGATCGCAAAGCTCAGTTGCCAGCCCGCCATCGTTCCCAATAGCGTCCCGGCTGGTATGCCTAGTGATAACGCCAGTGGCGCGCCGAGCATGGCGACGGTGATGGCGCGGCCTTGCAGATGGGAAGCGACCATGCGGCTGGCGTAGCCGGCCAGGAGTGCCCAGAGCAGGCCGGCGAAGATGCCAGCGATGAAACGTGCGCCCAGGGTCAGCCAGTACAGCTCGGACACGGCAGTGATGCTGTTGGCCACGGCGAAGCCGGCGATTGCGGTCAACAGCAATGGTTTGCGGCGCCAACTGCGGGTGGCGATGGTCAGGGGGATCGCCGCAAGCATTGAGCCGACGGCGTACAGCGTGACCAATTGCCCGATCAGCGCTTGAGATACGTTCAGGCCGGCGCTCATTTGTGGCAGCAGTCCCGCTGGCATCGCTTCGGTCATGACAGTGATGAAACCTGCCGTGGCCAGCGCCAGCAGTGCGCCGTAGGGCAGGCGTTCGCGGTTTTCGGTCGGTTGCGCAAGCGCAGTGGAAGCGAGGTTGGCGTCGGTCATGTTGCTGCGTCCCTGTTGTGGTCAATGTTGAGAAACACAGGGTAGGGCGCTGCGCATTGCGAAAAAAACAGGTTAGGGTTCCGAACATATCGGACATGGATGTCACTAATCGGAGATGTGAATGGATAGCCTGGGCAGCATTTCGGTATTTGTGCAGGTCGCCGATACTCGCAGTTTCACCGAGGCCGGCCGCTTGCAGGGCGTGTCATCGTCGGCGGTCGGCAAGAGCATTGCGCGGCTGGAAGCGCGACTTGGCGTGCGCTTGTTCAATCGCAGCACTCGCAGCATCACCCTGACCTCCGAAGGCGCGTTGTTTCTCGAGCGTTGCCGCAGGATTCTGGCGGAGGTGGAGGCGGCGGAGTTCGAGCTGTGCAATGCCACCTCGGCGCCCCACGGTCGGCTGCGGATCAGCCTGCCTCAGGTGCACGAACTGGTCATGCCGGTGATGACCGAATTCATGGCGCTGTACCCGCACATTGAGCTGGATCTGGACCTCACCGACCGTATGGTCGATGTCATCGATGAGGGTTTCGATGCAGTGATTCGTACCGGCAAGCCCAAGGACTCTCGGCTGATGGCGAGGCCGTTGGGCGAGTTTCATCTGGTGCTGGTGGCGAGCCCGGAGTATCTGCAACAGCGGGGCGAACCATGTACACCGGGCGATTTGGCCGATCACGTCTGTTTGCGCCACACCTTCCACGCTACCGGCAAACTGGAAGCCTGGCCGTTGCGCCGTGCAGAGGGCGCGCCGGAACCGATATTGCCGCTGCGCCTGCTCAGTACCTCGATCGAGGCGGTGCAGCATGCGGTGCTGGCGGGCATGGGCATTGCCTGTCTGCCGGATTTCATGGTGCGCGAAGCGGTGCGCCAGGGTCGCTTGCGCCAGATACTTGATGAGCATGTCGAGCACGCCGGACAGTTCTGGGTATTGTGGCCGTCGAGCCGACAGGCGACGGCGAAATTGCGCGCGTTGATCGATCATTTGTCGGCGCGGCTTTTTCCTGGCGGTCATGATCGGTAAAGTTGTAACCGATTCTTGACACTATTCCATGCGCCATGGGGCGGCGATCTGTTGCACAATACGCCCCGGACTGTTTTCCCTCAGGATGTTCAATGTTGATTTCCACTCCCATGCGTGTTGTCGGGCTGGCGCTTTTGTTGACTGCGGTGGCCGGTTGTTCGAAGGACAAGCCGATCTATGAGCATGAGAACTTCGATGACTCCGGCACCTTTTCGCGCAATTATCCGGTAACCGACACCGCCAGTTGCGAAGCGGCCCGGCGCGCGTTGCTCAGTCAGGGCTACATCATTACCAGCAGTGATCCGAAACTCGTCAGCGGGCACAAGAGCTTCCAGCAGACCGGCGAGACCCATCTCGAGATCAGCTTCAACGTGGTCTGCGCCGAAGATGGCAGCGCCGGGCATCATGCGACGGTGTTCGCCAACGCCCTGCAGGATCGTTATGCGTTGAAGAAGACCAACAATTCCGCCAGCCTCGGGGTTGGTGTGTTGGGCTCGGTGTCGATGCCGATCGGCTCCTCGGATGATTCGATGGTCAAGGTCGCCAGCGAGACGGTCACGGCGCAGAAGTTCTACGAGCGCTTCTTCACTCTGGTGGAGCAGTTCCTGCCCGCCGATGCGAAGAAAGCGGCGCATATCGAAGAAAAACCGAAAACCGACCTCGGCGTGCCTGAGCCGAAGGTGACGCCCGCTCCGGCGCCTGCGCCATTGGTGCCGACACCGGCGGCAGAACCGGCCCCTGCGCCGGCTGCGGAACCTGCACCAGCCCCGGCTGAAGCCGCGCCGGTGAGTTCCGAGCCGGTGGCACCGCCAGCGGAGTCGACGCCGATTACGCCTGCGCCAGCGCCTGTGGAAGAGCCTGCGCCGGCCAGCGAAACTATCACGCCACCGACCAATCCGGATATTCCGCCACCGTCCGAGCCGATTCCGGCGATGCCTGCGTCGGGCCAATAAGAAACCAAGCGAGACCCAGTGGGAGCGAGCCTGCTCGCGAATGCGTAGTGTCAGTCGACAGATGGTCAGACTGACACACCGCATTCGCGAGCAGGCTCGCTCCCACAGTGGTTTTCGGGTTGGCTTAAGATCTGGTTACATACCTGCGACACCATCGCCGCGATAAATCCCCAGCCACCTGCTACGTTTTATTCATGAAGGCCGCGTTTCACTTTTCCTTCACACGGGCACTTTATGCTCGGGGCACAGGTCGATTGATCAGGCCATTTTCACAGCGAGCGGTTTGGGGGATTTATACGATGGACGAGTATCAGGAAGAATTGCTCGAATACCAGGCCTTTGAGCTGGATCAACCAGAGCCTGCAGACGACGCGACGGAGCTCTGAGCTTCAGGCTCCCGAGCGGTAATTTCGTCGGGATTCGCCGGGCGTCTGCCCGCTCCAGCGTTTGAATGCACGCTGGAAGGCTTCAGCTGAGGCGAAGCCCAGCAGGTAGGCGATCTCGCCGAACGCCAGTTCGGTGTCGCGGATGTAGGTCATTGCCAGGTCGCGGCGTGTGTCATTGAGGATCGCGCGAAATTGCGTGCCTTCCTCTGCTAGTTTGCGCCGCAGGGTCCAGGTTGGCAGTTTCAGGCGTGCCGCGACTTCCTCGAGATCCGGCTCGCGGCCGCCGTTGAGCAGCGGGCCGAGCAACTGAGTGATGCGCTCGCGCAGGCTGCGGGTGCGGGTCAGTTGTTCCAGCTCCCGCTCGCACAATTGCAGCAGATGTCGCCAGGTGCTCGGACAATGTTCGGGATTGCGCAGGGCAAGGCTGTTCAGGCTCAGGCGCAGCTGATTGCGTTCGGCGCTGAACTGGATCGGGCAGTCGCCAAACATTGTGTAGGCGTCGCGGTAATCCGGCGCTTCGAATTCGATTTCGATTCTCTCGGCGCGCAACGTTTCGCCGCACAGGCTCGACAACTGATGCAGCCAGCCGGCGAGGATCGAGTCGACCACGAAGCGGTTATAGGCGTTGTACGGGCTGATCGAGTAGAAGCGCAGCCACGCACCGTTGGCATCTTCGTGAAAACTGGACTGCCCGCGATAGTTGGAGCCGTAGAGCGGCTCGAAGCGCGTCAGGCAGCGGGCTGCTTCACGCACGGTGGGCGCTTGCGCCGCAGTGATGCCGGCCAGACCGGCCTGATTCAAGCGGATCATCCGGCCCATGCGCAGGCCCAGGGCCGGATCGCCGGTGAGTTGAATCGCTGCATGGCCCAGGCGCATGTATCGCGGGATCGACAAGCGCGCCCCGGCCTCGGCCAGTCGCGCGGCATCAAGGCCATATTGTTCAAGCAGAGGCAGCGGATCGACGTCGTGGCTGCGCACGGCGTCGGCCAGACTATGGACGAAACCCACCGACAGATCCCCGAGGCGCATCGGCTGCGGCTTCATGGTTTACAGCCAGACGTTCAGCAAGCGCGCACCACGAGCCTCGCCATCGGCGAAATGTTGGCCGTTGCTGCTGAGAAAGCTTGTGCCGGTGCTCGGCTTGTCCCAGAACTGCCCGCGCATGAACACACTGACGCCGGCAATCGCGTGGCTGCTTGGCGGTTGCGCGGTGAGGGTCAGTCGATGCCAGGCTTGACCTTCACTGAGGTCGCCGGGCTTGAGGCTGACCGAGCCCGGCGTGCTCGAGCCCTTATAGCCACGCCATGGCTTGTCCCAGGCGCCTTGGCCGATAACCTGCGCCGGCACCGCCACCAGTTGCGCGCCTTGCTCATCGAGGGTGCGGTAGTTGGCGGGGTACCAGCTGTCACTGCCGATCAGGATGCCCAGGCGTCCGGCCGGTGTGTCGACCACCTGGATGGCGTGTTTGTCTTCGGCCTGAATCACACCTTGCTGATCGAAGGTCGGATGCATCTGCCGTTGCGGCTGGCCCAACGGTACGCCGTCGCGACCAAACACCACGCTGCTGTTGAACAGGGCGCCGCTGCCGGGCTTGAGCCGGCCGTCGCGGATGCTGGGCTCCGGCAGCACGATGGAGCCGGCGACCAGAGTGACCTGGAACTCCTTGGCCAGACCGCCGAACAGCGCCTGGTAATCCTTGGCCATGGCCTTGGCTTTCATCCGCAGATAAGCGTCATCCAGGCGTTGCTCGCCCTTGGCCCGCAGCCACGCTCGGGCAAACAGCAGTGGATTGCTCGCCGCCAGCCAGTTCATTGCCTCCGCCAGCGTTGGCGCCTGATACAACTCGTCTTTCTCGCCGCTGATCATCAGCCAGGTGCCGACGTGCTCGGGCAACACCACCACGGTTTTTTCGTTGAGCAAGCCTTGATCGCGGGCCTGCTGCAAATACGCCGCGAGCTTGCGGTGCAGGCGTGCGGAGCTTTGGTAATCGGTGGGGAACAGTTCGGGCTGAATGCCGAGCAGATTGCCACGGTCGGCGGGCGTGCCCTGATTGACGGCGAGCTTGATGCGCAGGTCCGACAGGTAATGCCCCGCCGGCCGGTCTGCCGCCCACATGGCGTAGGTGGTCAGGGCGGCAACGAGGGCCATGGAGAAAATCAGATACAGAAGTTTGCGCATGAAAACCAACAACAGCCGGGTACAGGATGTGCCGACTAGGGTAGGGCCCATGGCCCGGGTTGCCAAGGGGCGCTGTGCATTTGGATCAATAACTTGTCAGTTACGGTCATTGAGTGACAGCGGTGCGACTCTTAGTCTGTCGAACATGACTGACGGGGGACGCAGAGCTCCCGCAACTTTTCCGTGATCGCTCGTTGTGGAGTTACCGATGACCGCCGCTCATTACCCGCATTTGCTGGCCCCGCTGGACCTGGGATTCACCACGCTGCGCAACCGCACCCTGATGGGCTCGATGCACACTGGCCTTGAAGAAAAGCCGGGTGGTTTCGAGCGCATGGCGGCGTACTTCGCCGAACGTGCCCGTGGCGGTGTCGGCCTGATGGTCACTGGCGGCATTGGCCCGAATGATGAGGGCGGCGTGTATTCCGGCGCGGCCAAGCTCACTACCGAGGAAGAGGCGCTCAAGCACCGCATTGTCACTCGCGCGGTGCACGAGGCGGGCGGCAAGATCTGCATGCAGATTCTCCACGCCGGCCGCTATGCCTACAGCCCGAAACAGGTAGCACCGAGCGCGATTCAAGCGCCGATCAACCCGTTCAAGCCCAAAGAGCTGGACGAAGAGGGCATCGAAAAGCAGATCAGCGATTTCGTCACCTGCTCGGTATTGGCGCAAACCGCCGAATACGACGGCGTCGAAATCATGGGCTCGGAAGGTTACTTCATTAACCAGTTCCTCGCCGCGCACACCAACCACCGCACCGACCGCTGGGGCGGCAGCTACGAAAACCGCATGCGCCTGCCGGTAGAAATTGTCCGTCGTGTGCGCGAAGCGGTCGGGCCGAATTTCATCATCATCTTCCGCCTGTCGATGCTCGACCTGGTCGAAGGTGGCAGCACCTGGGATGAAATCGTCATGCTGGCCAAAGCCATCGAACAGGCCGGCGCGACGATCATCAACACCGGTATCGGCTGGCACGAAGCGCGGATTCCGACCATCGCCACCAAAGTTCCGCGTGCAGCGTTCAGCAAGGTCACGGCCAAGTTGCGCGGCTCGGTGAGCATTCCGCTGATCACCACCAACCGCATCAATACCCCGGAAATTGCCGAGCAGATTCTTGCTGAAGGCGATGCCGACATGGTCTCCATGGCCCGCCCATTCCTCGCCGATCCGGACTTCGTCAACAAGGCCGCCGCAGGCCGTGCCGACGAAATCAACACCTGCATCGGCTGCAACCAGGCGTGCCTCGACCATACCTTTGGCGGCAAGCTCACCAGTTGCCTGGTCAACCCGCGTGCCTGCCACGAAACCGAACTCAATTACCTGCCGGTGCAGCAGATCAAGAAAATCGCCGTGGTCGGTGCCGGCCCTGCCGGTTTGTCCGCCGCTACCGTGGCCGCCGAGCGCGGTCATCAGGTGACGCTGTTCGATTCAGCCAGCGAGATCGGCGGGCAGTTCAACATTGCCAAGCGCGTACCGGGCAAGGAAGAGTTTTTCGAAACCCTGCGCTACTTCAACCGCAAGCTGCAAACCACCCATGTCGAGGTGTGCCTGAACACCCGTGTCGACGTGGCCAAGTTGGTTGAAGGCGGTTACGACGAGATTATCCTTGCCACCGGTATCGCCCCGCGCGTGCCGGCGATTCCGGGCGTCGAGAATGCCAAGGTCCTGAGTTATCTGGACGTGATACTTGAGCGCAAACCGGTCGGCAAGCGTGTCGCGGTGATCGGTGCTGGCGGGATCGGTTTCGATGTCTCGGAATTTCTCGTTCATCAAGGCGTGGCCACCAGTCTGGATCGCGCGGCGTTCTGGAAAGAGTGGGGCATCGACACGCAACTGGAGGCCCGTGGTGGTGTGGCGGGAATCAAAGCGGCGCCGCATGCGCCGGCCCGTGAGGTGTTCCTGTTGCAGCGCAAGAAAACCAAGGTCGGCGACGGTCTGGGCAAAACCACCGGCTGGATTCATCGCACCGGTCTGAAGAACAAGCAGGTGCAGATGCTCAACAGCGTCGAATACCTGAGCATCGATGACCAAGGCTTGCACATTCGCATCGGCGAAAGCGGCGAGCCGCAACTGCTGGCGGTGGACAACATCGTGATCTGTGCGGGGCAGGATCCGTTGCGCGAGTTGCACGATGGTCTGGTTGAGGCCGGGCAGAACGTGCACTTGATCGGCGGCGCGGATGTCGCGGCGGAGCTGGATGCCAAGCGCGCGATTAATCAGGGTTCGCGGCTGGCGGCTGAGTTGTAAACACATTCTGTAGGAGCTGCCGAAGGCTGCGATCTGTTGATCCTGATTTCAAAAGCAAGATCAAAAGATCGCAGCCTGCGGCAGCTCCTACTAGTATGTGGTCTTTTCCAGATTGTGCAGTGCCCATGCTTTTGCCTCCCCCCAACTGGCTACCCCCGGCCCCTCTCGAACCGCTCTATCTGGGCTGGCTGGCAGACGCCGGCATCGAGGTCGCGATCCTGCGCCTGGACCGCATCGACCCGCTGATCAGCGGCAATAAGTGGTTCAAACTCGTTGAGCATCTCAAAGCCGCCGAGCGTGCCGGCGCCGAGGGCATCATCAGCCTTGGCGGTGCGCATTCCAATCACCTGCACGCGCTGGCGGCGGCGGGCAAGCGGCTGGGATTCAAAACCGTGGGGCTGCTGCGCGGGCACCCGCAGGACACGCCGACAGTGCGGGATTTGCAAACGTTCGGCATGCAGTTGCATTGGCTCGGTTACGCCGGTTACCGCGCGCGGCACGAAGCGGGATTCTGGGTGCCATGGCAAGCGCAATTTCCTACGCTGCATGCGGTGCCCGAGGGAGGTGGTGGACTGGCCGGCGCCTTGGGTTGCGCAGCGATCAGGCAGCAGGCCGAAGAGCAATTGGCCAAGCTGGGCTGGAATGATTTCGACGCCTGGTGGCTGGCCTGTGGCACCGGCACGACACTGGCCGGACTGGCGCTCGCCGAGCAAGGCAAGCGCGTGGTGTACGGTGCTCTGGCAGTGCCGGATGATCACGGCGTAGCGCCGAACATCGAGTCGATCCTCGCGCACGCCACCGAGCCTGCGGCGGACTATCAACTGATCGATGCCAGCCGTGGTGGTTTCGCCAAAATTGACCAGGCGTTGCTGACCTTCATCGATCAGACCGAGCAAACCAGCGGCATCCCTTTGGAACCGCTGTACACCGGCAAGGCCTTGCTGGCGCTCAAGCAGCATGTCGAGTCAGGCGAATTCGCGGTCGGCACGCGTCTGGTCTTTGCCCACACGGGTGGCCTGCAGGGACGGCGCGGATTTGCAGCGATGTAGCCGATGGTCGCGATCAATACATGCCAACCTTCGGCGTGATGATATTTGCAATCAATCGAAGTGCAAGTTTTACGGTTTATGACTTCTGTTTATTGAAAGTTATTGTTGTACGTTGGTCTGCGCAGCGTAACTCTATGTTGTTTATATCTTGTGGTTTCTTTTGGTTTGAATAGTTGGTTGTGCGTGATTATTGTCGGCTCGGCTCTTTAGTTTGTTATTAAAGATCAAAACTATATTTATCAATTTGAGTGTGAATATGAAAAGTCCGATCTCGAAGCCTCGCCCTACTACCACGACGTCAAAGCCGGTAACACCAACAAAGCCAGTTGCGCCAACCAAGCCAGTAGCGCCGACCAAGCCAGTGGCGCCAACCAAGCCGGTAGCGCCGACCAAGCCAGTGGCGCCGACCAAGCCAGTGGCGCCAACCAAGCCAGTGGCGCCGACCAAGCCAGTGGCGCCGACCAAGCCAGTGGCGCCGACCAAGCCGGTAGCGCCAACCAAGCCGGTAGCGCCAACCAAACCAGTGGCGCCGGTTGACACCAAGCGTCCGCCAATGCCATGGCCGACCCTTAACATCAACATCGATCCGGTGGCCTTGATAACGCTGATTCAAACAATTGGTGCGAAAGTCAATGTCGATGGCTCCACCACACTGCCTGACGGCAGCGTAGTCGCTGTAGATAAAACTTCGATCAAGCGTCCCGACGGCATCATTCAATATGAAGACGGCCGGGTAGAGTATCCGGACGGGCGAATCGTCTGGCCGGATAATACCGTTGAATATCCGGATGGCCGTATTGTCTGGGAAGATGGAACTGAACAATTGCCGGACGGAAGTGTTAAACATCCCGATGGTCTTGCGTACGATGCGCAAGGTAACCTTATTTCCGAATAAGTCATAATCAAGCAATGTCTTTACTCAAGACAGTGCAAAAAAAAACACCGCTGATTGCAATCAGCGGTGTTTTAGTTTTCCAGCCTCAGGCGTTTTGCGGCATCTCCCCGTTGGCCAGACGCTTGTTGATGTCGGCGATCACTTCCGGCAAATCGCTGATAGTGTCGATCATGTAATGCGGGCGCGAGCTTTCAAACAGCGCGTGGATGCGCTGGCGTTCGCTGGCGAGTTCGTCGCTGCCCAACGCGCGGAAACCTTCATAGTCCAGACCCAACGCGTTGCCCGAGCAAATCAGCGCAACCGTCCACATGCCGGCCCGGCGACCTTCGAGAATGCCCGGCACGGTGTCGTCGATCTTCACGCACGCTGCAACATCGTCGATGCCCAGAGCGATCACGTTGGCCAACGCTTGCGCCGGCCATGGACGGCCGTTTGGCACTTCGTCGGTGGCGACCACGTGGTCGGCGACGTAGCCGTTGCTGGCGGCGAGTTCGACGACTTTGTCCATGACTGCTTTCGGGTAGCCGGAGCAGGAACCGATCTTGATCCCTTGCTCGCGCAGTTGGGCGATGGCGTCCAGCGCGCCGGGAATCAGTGCCGAGTGCTCGGCGATTTTCTCGATCTGCAACGGCATGAAGCGGTTGTAGATAGCGGTGACGTCATCGTCGGTCGGCGTGCGACCGAATACCTTGCGATAACGCTCGGCCACTTGCGGCTGATCACAGAGGGTGCGGATGTGGTCCCACTTGCCCATGCCCATCGGCCCACGGGCTTCTTCGATCGATACCTGCACGTCGAATTCGGCGAAGGCCTCGACGAAGATCTGCGTCGGCGCGAACGAGCCGAAATCGACCACGGTACCGGCCCAGTCGAGGATCGCGGCTTGCAGCTTGCTTGGGTTGGTGTAGTTCATGGCAATCAATTCCTGATTTGAATGAGATCAAAATGTGGGAGCGAGCCTGCTCGCGAAAGCGGTCTGACATCAGCCTATGTGTCGCCTGGGACGACGCTTTCGCGAGCAGGCTCGCTCCCACAGGGGATTTGAGGTGAGGCTAAGATGTCGAGCACTTCCATCTCGCGCAGCACTTCACCCACGGCTGCCACGGCCTGGCGCATTTCGTCCGGGGTGACGTGGCCGATGCAGCCGACGCGGAAAGTTTCGACCTGGGTCAGCTTGCCGGGGTAGAGGATGTAACCCTTGGCCTTGACCCGCTCATAGAAATCCTTGAACTGGTAACGCGGATCCTGCGGGGCATGGAACGTGGCGATGATCGGCGCCTGAATCGCCGCCGGCAGGAAGCTGCGCAAGCCGAGCTTGTTCATCTCTTCCATCAGCGCCTGACAGTTGGCCGCATAACGCGCATGCCGCGCCGGCAGGCCGCCCTCTTCGCTGTATTGCAGCAGTGCTTCGTGCAGCGCCGCGACCACATGGGTGGGCGGGGTGAAGCGCCATTGCCCGGTTTTCATCATGTAGGCGTGCTGGTCGTACAGGTCCATCGCCAGCGAGTGCGAGTTGCCAGCCGCGGCGGCGAGCGATTCCTTGCGGGCGAAGACAAAACCCATCCCCGGTACACCTTCCAGGCATTTGCCGGAGGCGGCGATCAGCGCGTCGAACGGTACTTTTTGCGCATCCACCGGTAATGCGCCGAATGAGCTCATGGCGTCGATGATCAGACGTTTGCCATGTTGCGCAACGACCTCGGCGATTTCTGCGAGCGGATTGAGAATGCCGGTGCTGGTTTCGCAGTGGATCAGCGCCACGTGGGTGATGTCAGCGTCGGCGCGCAGCAAGCGGTCGACGTCAGCGGCGGTGGTCGGTTCGTCTTCGGCGGTTTCGAAGGTGCTGAACGAGCGGCCGAGCACTTCGCAGATTTTCGCCAGGCGCTTGCCGTACGCGCCGTTGATCAGCACGAGGATTTTGCCGTCGCGCGGCACCAGCGTGCCGATCGCCGCTTCGACGGCAAAGGTGCCGCTGCCCTGTAACGGTACGCAATGGTGGCTGGCGGCGCCGTTGAGGATGGCCAGCAATTGCTCGCACAGGCTGGCGGTCAGCTGGTTGAAGCGGTCATCCCACGAACCCCAATCGACCATCATGGCCTGACGGGTGCGGGCCGAAGTGGTCAACGGGCCGGGAGTGAGCAGAATCGGTGCGGCGGTACTCATTCGTGTGTCCTCGCGAAAACGCTGTGGGATGAAGCTACGGGGCCTACGTTGCAATTCGCCGCTGCATCAATCAAATTGTTTGTTGTTATGCCAGCCATCAGTGAGGGTTATCCATGAATCTGTTTCAGCTGCGCGCCTTCGATGCCGTGGCCCGCGAAGGCAGCTTCACCCGCGCGGCTGCGCGGTTGTTCATCAGCCAGCCGGCGGTCACCGGACACATCAAGGCACTGGAAGAGCATTACCAGATCACTTTGCTGCGGCGTACCGCGCGACGGGTGGAACTGACCGAGGAGGGCACCAAACTGGCAGCGATCACCCGCGCCATGTTCGGCCTGGCGGAAGAAGCGCAGACGCTGCTCGAGGCCAATCGGCAGTTACTGACCGGGCGTCTGGAGGTGGCGGCGGATGGGCCGCACATGGTCATGCCGATGCTGGCGAGCCTGCGCGCACGCTATCCGGGCATCACCGTGAACCTGCGTCTGGGCAACGCGCAGGAAACCCTGGCGGCGCTGTTGTCGGAACACGCCGATGTCGCGGTGCTTACCGAGGTCGAGCCGCGCAAGGGCCTGCATCTGCAAGCGCTGAGCGAATCGCGGATCTGCGCGCTGGTGCCGGCGGGGCATCGCTGGGCGAATCGCTCAGGCGAAGTGAAACTCAAGGAGCTGGACCAAGTGATCATGGTCCTGCGCGAGCCGACTTCGATTACCCGGCGCACGTTTGACCAGGCGTGCGCGCAGGCGTCGATTCAGCCGCGGGTGTTGCTGGAGCTGGACAGTCGCGAGGCGGTGACCGAAGCGGTCGCGGCCGAGTTGGGCGTTGGTGTGGTGTCGTCGGTGGAGGTCAGTCATGACCCGCGTGTGGTTGCGATTCCCATAGCCGGGGAAGGGCTGGTGAACCGGCACATGATTGGCTGCATGGAGCGCCGGCGCGAGTTGCGCTTGATTCAGGCGTTTTTTGATCTGGCGCCAGCCGCACCGTGATCGTTCCCACGCTCTGCGTGGGAACGCAGCCCGGGACGCTCTGCGTCCCATCCAATAGCCGAACGCGGAGCGTCCGTTGAGGCATTCCCACGCAGAGCGTGGGAACGATCAGGACAGGGAGTGAGTCAGGTCAGGCTCTCGCGAACCATATCGAGAAACGTCGCCACCACCCGCCGCGAACTCTGTTCGCGCAA
Source organism: Pseudomonas iranensis (assembly GCF_014268585.2). NCBI lineage: Bacteria > Pseudomonadati > Pseudomonadota > Gammaproteobacteria > Pseudomonadales > Pseudomonadaceae > Pseudomonas > Pseudomonas iranensis. The sequence continues at coordinate 4,118,081 of NZ_CP077092.1, read as the reverse complement.
GCACACCAGGGTTTCGGTCAGGCGCCTCGTGCAGTCGGTGATCGGCAACGCGCAGACCCGTGAGTCGGCGCCGAATTCCGCCGCTGAAACCACACCAACCCCGATCCCCACTACCACGGCTTCGCGCGCCGCTTCCCGACCTTCAACCTGAATTGCCGGGCGAATGCGCAAGCCCGCTCGGGCCATTTCCTCTTCCAGGGTCTGCCGGGTTACTGAACCGGTCTCACGCAGCACCAGTGGCGTGTCATCCAGATCGGCCAGACAGATCGATTCGCGTGCGGCCCACGGATGATTGCGCGAAACGAACGCCACCATCGGATCGTTGCGCAACGGCACACACAGCAAGCGTTCATCGGTTACGTCGCGGCCGAGCAGCGCCAGATCGGCCTGATAGTTGAACAGGCGAAACAGCGATTCATCGGTATTGCCGGTTTCGATTTTCACGCTGATCCCCGGGTAGCGCTCGCAGAACCGCGCGATCTGCGGCAACACGTGGATCGGCGCATCCACTGCGAGAATCAGGCTGCCGGTCTGCAGGGCCTGGGATTCCTGCAGCAATTCCTGCGCTTCGGCTTCGATCACGAACAGGCGCTGGGTGATCGCCAGCAGGCGCTCGCCAAGGTCGGTCAGGCGTACGGAACGTTTATTGCGGTGAAACAGCAGCACGCCGAAGCGTTCTTCGAGTTTGCGCACCTGGTCGGAAATCGCCGGTTGCGTCAGATAAAGCCGCTCGGCGGCGCGGGTGAAGCTGCCATGGACGGCCACCGCGTGGAACGCTTTGAGTTGGGCGTGAGAGACGGACATGGTGACTCCAGTAACAAGCTCGGCTTATGTGTGAAATACGATAAATCGATTTTATTTATTAAACAGTAATTGCTTTGATCGGCTCACGCCATCGCTGGCTGCTCGGTCGAACAGCAGCGCCGGCCCATGAGCCTGTGCGTGCAACAGCAGACTCATCTGACCGTTATCGCCGAAGGGAAGGGGCGGTAACGCAGTGCTCAACAATAAAAAACACAGGCGTTTTTCTTAACGATTCTGCCGGCACACTCACACCCTGAGGTCAGAACCACCATGAACAAGCACATCGGCACCCTGGCGCGTTGGCGCGTGCAGATCTTCGCTATTACCTGGCTCGCGTACGCCGCGTTCTACTTCACCCGCAAAGCCTTTTCGGTAGCCAAACTGGGCATCGCCGAAGACCCTGATTTCACCCTCGACAAAATGGCCATGGCCAACCTCGACGCGATCTATCTGGCGGCGTATGCCCTCGGACAGTTCACCTGGGGCATGCTCGCCGATCGCTTCGGTCCGCGAGTGGTGGTGCTTGGCGGTTTGCTGATATCCGCCGCTGCGGCGCTGGTGATGGGCAGTTTCGCTACATTGCCGATCTTCGCCACGTGCATGTTGATTCAAGGTTTGGCGCAGTCCACTGGCTGGTCCGGGCTGTGTAAGAACCTTGGCAGCTTCTTCCCGTCAGAGCAGCGCGGGCGCGTGCTCGGTTTGTGGAGTTCCTGTTACGCGTTTGGTGGTCTGGTCGCCTCGCCGTTCGCCGGCTGGTGGGCCTACACGCTGGTCGGCACCTGGCACGCGGCATTCATTTCCAGCGCGGCGGTGGTCGCGGTGGTCGCCGTGCTGTTCTTTATCTTCCAGCGCAACAAACCGGAAGACGTCGGCTTGCCGGCGGTGGAGCCCGAGCCGGAACTGAGCGCCGAAGAAACCGCAGCCAACAGCAAACTCAGCGTCTGGGAGCCACTGAAGGAAATCCTGCGCAACCGCACGGTGCTGGTGCTGGGCCTGGCGTATTTCCTGCTGAAACCGGCGCGCTACGCGATTCTGTTGTGGGGCCCGGTGATTGTTTTCGAGCAGATGCCCAGTGTCGGCAAGGTCGGCGCGGCGATCATTCCCACCGCGTTTGAACTGGCCGGATTGCTCGGGCCGATCATGATCGGCCTGGCCTCGGACAAACTTTTCGGCGCCCGACGCATGCCGGCCTGCGTGCTGAGTCTGCTGGCGCTGACCGTGACGCTGGCGTTGTTCATGGCCGCGCTGAACACCGGCAGCGTGTTGCTGGTCGTCGCGTTGCTGTTCGTCATGGGCCTGACGTTGTATGGCCCGGACTCGATGATCAGCGGTGCGGCGGCCATCGATTTCGGCAAGGCCAAGGCCGGTGCCACCGCCGCCGGTTTCGTCAACGGCTGCGGCTCCGTTGGCGCGGTGCTCGGCGGTTTGCTGCCGGGCTACTTCGACTCGGTGACGGTGTTTATCGTCTTCGCCGGATGCGCGCTGTTCTCGGCGCTGGTGCTGATTCCGCACTGGAACAGTCGGCCGGTCGGCGTGATGGAGCCGCGCGCGGCGATCCCCAACTGCCCGCTGAGCGTCGAACCGCTGCGTTCCTGAAACCCTTCGCCCCGTGGCCTGCTGCGCGGTGCGCGGCACGCTGCGTCGTGGCTTTCTGACTGGAGATTTCCCATGCGACCGTTCTGGCTCGAGCAAGCCTTACAGGCCGATCCATCCGAGCAGTGTCCACCGCTGCAAGGCGAGGTGCGCACGGATGTGTGCATCGTTGGCGGCGGCTACACCGGATTGTGGACGGCGATCATGCTCAAGCAGCAAAACCCGGAGCTGGAGGTGCTGCTGATCGAAGCAGACATCTGCGGTGCCGGCGCCAGTGGCCGTAACGGTGGTTGCGCACTGTCATGGTCGGCCAAGTATTTCACCCTGGAGCGCTTGTTCGGCGTCGAAGAAGCGGTGCGTCTGGTCAGGGAATCGGAGCGCAGCATCCATGCGATCGGCGAGTTCTGCGAGCAGTACGGCGTCGATGCCGACTACCGCCTCGACGGCACGCTGTACACCGCGACCAATCGCGCCCAGGTCGGCGCAACTGATGCGGTGATCGCGGCGCTGGAGCGTAACGGCATCAACTCGTTCAGCCAGCGCCCGCTTGCCGATGTGCAGCGCATGGCTGGTTCAGCAAAACACCTGGAGGGCTGGTTTTCCCCGGCGGCTGCCAGCGTGCAACCGGGCAAACTGGTGCGCGGTCTGCGCCGGGTGGCGCTGCAATTGGGCGTGAAAATCCATGAAGGCACGGCGATGACCGGGCTGGAAAAGGGCCGCCCGGCACGTATTCACACGCCCGGCGGCAAGGTCATCGCCGACCGGGTGGTACTGGCGATGAATGCGTGGATGGCCCGCGCGTTTCCTCAGTTCGAGCGCAGTGTGGCGATTGTTTCCAGTGACATGCTGATCACCGAACCGCGCCCGGACCTGCTGCAGCAAATCGGTTTGACCAGCGGCGTCAGCGTCCTCGATTCGCGGATTTTCGTGCATTACTACCACAACACCCCGGACGGCCGGATCATGCTCGGCAAGGGCGGCAACACCTTCGCCTATGGCGGGCGGATGCTGCCGGTGTTCGATCAGCCGTCGCCTTATGCCGGATTGCTCAAGCGCAGTCTCGCGGATTTTTTCCCGGCCTTCGCCGAGGTCAAAATCGACGCGACGTGGAACGGCCCATCGGATCGTTCGGTGACCGGTTTGCCATTCTTCGGCCAGATGAGCTCGGCGGGCAACGTGTTTTACGGCTTCGGTTATTCCGGCAGCGGCGTCGGCCCGTGTCACATGGGCGGGCAGATTCTCGCCGCGCTGGTGCAGGGCCTGGATAACCCGTGGACTCGTTCGCCGCTGGTCAACGGGCCGCTGGGTTATTTCCCGCCGGAACCGATTCGCTACCTCGGCTCGCTGATGGTGCGCAACGCCATCCGCCGCAAGGAGCGCGCCGAGGATCACGGGCGCCGGCCTCGGCATCTGGACGTGCGCCTGGCCAAGTTCGCGGCGGCGGCGGGCAAGGCGGACAAAGGCTGAGGCGCCAATCAATGCTCGGCGCGGTGGCTCAGCCAGTCGAGCAACAGGCTGTCGCGCGCGGGTTCTGATTCGCGCTCCGGCGGCTGGCGTGCGTGGCTGAGGCACAGGATCGGTCGGTCCGGATCACTGTCGAGGAAACTCACCCACACTTCACTGCCGGCACGCGGTAATTGATCGACCGCGACGGGGCCGCTGAACCGGCTCATGGCGATCGGCAGCCACAGGGCGTCGCTGGCGGATTTATCCGCAGACGGCCACAGGCTTACAGCGAGGCAGCCGTTTTCGTCCACTTGCGCAGGTTGCCCAGGCGCACCCGCGACTTTCGCCAAGTGATAACCGGCAATATTCGGGCGAGCTTGTTTGAGTGGCGGACGGAAGTCGGTCGACCAGGGCTGTGCAGTGAAGTCGTTGTGATAACGCTGAACGCTTGGCGCCGGATCAAGGATCGAAGGGTGCTGCCCGTGGTGGCGCACGGCGCATATCAGCCATTGTTCGTTGAAATGATGGATCGGGTGGTCGGCCACAAGCAGCAGTCGGCCACTGAGCAAATCGCTGCAATCACTGCGCCCGTGAATGGAACGCAACTGGCAGCGCTGGCGTTGCAGATGGCGCCGGCTGCGCTGTTCGGCGTACAGACGTTCCGGCGATCGCGCGGGCATCGGCAACTCGGTCGAGACCTCGTTGGCGGCTTCGGCGTTGCCGGTTGGTCGGCCACGATTGCGCACCGCATGCAGCATCGGCACGGGCGCCGCGCGATGTTGTTGATAGAGTGCGCTGACGCAGGGCGATGGGGGTTGCTCATCGACATTGAAGGGAATTTCGATCGGTTGCTGGGGCAGGCTCAGGCTGTCGTCGGCGAACACCACGACGTGTCCGTCCGGCCCGTGTTCGAAGTGATAGTGGATGCCTTCTTCTTCGCATAGCCGCTGCAGCAGTGCCAGATCGCTTTCTTCGTACTGAATGCAAAACGCCCGCGGCGGGTAGTGACCGACGCTCATTTCAATGCGGTAGCTGTGCGCTGGCAGGGCATGTTCTTCGAGCAGTTGCTGGATGATCTGCGGCGTACTCAGGTGAGTGAACACGCGGCGCTTGTGCGTTTGCGCCAGTTGTTGCAGATGCGGCACCAGAATCAGTCGATAGCCGACCCGATGGGTCCCGCGATGTTCGCAGCTGGCGCTGGAAATGACGCCGTGGAACCCGTGCTGCTCACTGAGCCGCAGAAAGGCCGGCCGGTGCAGAAAGGATCCCGGGACGATGGCCGGGGCGAGGCCGAGCAGTTCGATGTCGAAACGGTAAGGCTGGTTCAGCGCTTCCTCGCCGCGAAAACGCACCACCGGCAGGCGCAATCCGCTGTCGGTCAGCGTAAGGGTGAATGGACTTTCCTTGTCATTGAGCATTCGAGCAGGCCCTGTCAGGCGATACGGGGTTTCAAGGGTACGAAACCGTCGGCCTGAATGGTCATGTCAAAGGCGCTTTTCAGAATCCCCCTACATGCTTTGGTGAAGATGTCGATTCCGTCGGCTGTTTTTTTGGTCGATTGCCGACTTTAGGCCGTATAAACTTGCCGCCACGCGTCGGCCAATAGATGTCTCGGCGCCACAGATCAAGAGAGTGAGTAATGGGCGCACAGTGGAAGGTTAAACACAAAGAAGCGGCAGCCAACGCCAAAGGGAAGATCTTCGGCAAACTGGTGAAGGAAATCACCATTGCTGCACGCAACGGTGCCGATACCGCCACCAACGCACACCTGCGTCTGGTGGTCGAGCAGGCGAAGAAAGCCTCGATGCCAAAAGAAACCCTCGATCGCGCGATCAAGAAAGGCGCCGGTCTGCTGGGTGAAACCGTGCAATACCATCGCGTGACCTACGAAGGCTTCGCCCCGCATCAGGTACCGCTGATCGTTGAATGCGTCACCGACAACATCAACCGCACCGTTGCGGAAATCCGCGTGGCATTCCGCAAGGGCCAGTTGGGCGCTTCCGGTTCGGTGGCGTGGATGTTCAACCACGTCGGCATGATCGAAGCCGCGCCGGACAGCCCGGATGCCGATCCGGAAATGGCTGCGATCGAAGCCGGTGCCCAGGATTTCGAGCCGGGTGAAGAGGGCGCGACGCTGTTCCTCACCGACCCGACCGACCTCGACGCCGTGCAGAAGGCACTGCCGGAACAAGGCTTCACCGTGCTCTCGGCGAAACTCGGCTACCAGCCGAAGAACCCGGTCAGCGGCTTGAGCGACGAGCAGATGGCTGAAGTCGAAGCGTTCCTCGAAGGCCTCGACAACCATGATGACGTGCAGGACATGTTTGTTGGTCTGGCTGGCTGATCTGTCGCGCCAGTAATGACCTCTTCGCGAGCAGGCTCGCTCCCACATTTGCAATGCATTCCATTGTGGGAGCGAGCCTGCTCGCGAATGACTGCGCAGCGGTCAAAGATTCTCCAGCACCTCGATTACTTCGCTAAACCCAGGCCGCCCCAGCACATCCGCCTGACAGCAACGTCGCTCCAGCGCCTGCAGTTGCGCGCGCCGCTCCGTACTCAATCCTGCATCGACACGCTCCAGCAATTCCCCCAACAACACACCGAACGCACGGACTTCCAGGCGCTGCAATGCGCGCGTCTGCACATCATCGCCGGTGGCATGAAACGACGCCGCGCCGAAATCCCCCAGCAGACAATCGCCCTGATCGTTCAACAGAATGTTGTGGCCATACAGATCGCCGTGGGTGATGCCTTGGCGGTGCAGGTGCTCGGCCGCTGAGGCGATGCCTTTGGCGACGCGCAGGGCAACGTCGGCGGAGAACCGGCAATCTTCGGCGTAAACATCCCGCGAGCACGAGTCCAGGCTGGGCAAACCGGCGAGATTGCCGAAGCTCGGATCAATCAATTGCATCACCAGCCCCTGCTGCTGATCGGGGTGGCCGCCGATGCGGCCCTCGACGCGGATCAGGTTGGGGTGCAAACCGGCAGTGATGCAGGCGTTCATCTCATGCAACGGCGAGCCGTCGCTGGTCATCTCGCCTTTGTAGAGCTTCACCGCAACCGCCTGCGCCGTGCCGTCGTCGCGCTGCCAGACTGCCTTGGAAATCACCCCGGAAGCGCCTTCGCCCAGTTGCTGCTCCAGGCGCAGCGCCGACCAGTCGATCAGCGGCGTGGCCTCAAGGGCAGCGGCATCGGCTTCGGTCTCCAGCGGATTGCCGGCGTAGGCCAGCCAGGTCAGGCTCGGCAAGGTCAGCAACCACTGCGGCAGTTCGCTGAGTTGGTTGGCAGCGATGCGCAGCAATTCCAGCCGATGGCAGTGGCGCAGGGAGTCTGGCAGCGTTTGCAGCCGATTGCCGGTGAGCATGAGCTTCTGCAGAGCGGGGCGTTCACCGAGTTCGCTGGGCAGGCTTTCGATGCGGTTATCGGTGAGGATCAACCAGCGCAGCTGCGGCGGCAGGGCGGCAGCGGGCACATTGACGATGCGGTTGGCCTTGAAGCCGACCATGGTCAGCGCGGTGCACTGGCCGAGGCAGGCCGGCAGTTCGCTGAACTGGTTGTCGGAGCAGAACAGCACGCGCAGGCGGGTCAGGCGATGCAGGTTCTCCGGCAGGCTGCTCAGCGCGTTGCCGCTGAGGTTGAGCACTTCCAGCGTCTCGGCCAGTTGGAAAATTTCGTTGGGGAATTCGGTCAGCCCGCAGGACAGGTCGAGGCGGGTGATGCCGGACAGCTCGCCGGCGCGTAGTTGAGCAAGGGTGTGCATGTCTGGTTTCGCTATTGATCGGTGGAGCGACGCGGGGGGCGCTGGAATGGGCGACATGATAGCGGTAAAGCGGATGCTGAACGGATTTTGAGTTGTCCCGGGACCTGGTGGGAGCGAGCAGGCTCGCTCCCACAGGGCTCGCTCTCACAGGGTAGGGAGTCAGTTGGGAGCGTGAATTTCCTGCAATTGCCCCAACCGGCTGCGCGTGCGCGCCAGGTCGATGGCGTGACCTTCCAGGCTCTGGCCCAGCGGCAGTTGGCCGAGCAGGGTCAGGTATTTGTCCTGATCGTAGAGCACGTCAATCAGATTGATGAAGCGCTGCTGCACGGCGATCGGACATTCGCCGAGCTGCGGCAGGTCATCGATGATCCACTGGTCGAAACGCTGGCACAGTTGCAGATAATCCATCACTGCCGTTGGCTGTTCGCACAGGTCGTTGAAGGTGAACGCGACTCGCCGGCCTTGGCAAAAACGGGCCTGAAGCTGGCGCTTGCCAACTTCGAGGGCAAGGGCAGGCGCGTCGGCTGGTGGCAGGTCCAGTGTCTGACGTTGAGCTGCCGTCGCCGGCCATACGTAATGTCCTTGGGTAAACACTTGATGCGTGTGTTGGCGGTTGAGTGCGCGGTAGTCGTGGGCGCCACCGACTTCCATCACTCGCATGCGCGTGTTGATCAGCTCGATCACCGGTTTGAAGCGCGCGTGGTACAGCGGATTGGGCAGCAGGCCCTCGGGTGCATAGTTGGAGGTCACCAGCAGCATGATCTGCCGTTTGAACAGGGCCTTGAACAGCCGCGTGATCAGCATCGCGTCGCCGATGTCGTGCACATGGAATTCGTCGAAACACAGCACCTGGCAATCTTCCAGCAACTCATCCAAGGTGATTTCCAGCGCGTCTTCCTCCTGGCGATGACGGAACATGCCGTCGTGCAACCGAGCGAAGAACTGATGGAAATGCAGGCGGCGTTTGCGCGTGATCGGCAGCGCCTGGAAAAAACCGTCGAGCAACCAGCTCTTGCCGCGCCCGACGGCGCCGTACAGGTACAGACTCGGCGGGGTGTGGCCGCTGTCGCCGAGCAGCACGCTGGCTTGCTGCGCCATGCAGTCGATGACTTGCTGCTGACTGCGGCTGAGGGTGTAGCCCTGGCTTTTGGCCTTGTCACGGAAATAATCGCGGATGGTCGCGGCATGAGCATCGAGCCCGGCGCTGGCGGGCAGGCCTTTGCCGAACAGGCGGCGCAGCAACGGCCAGCGTTGGCTCAGTCGTGATCGTTTCGGCGTTCGGGCGGGCACGCGGGACAGGCTCCTGGTTTCTCAGACCGGCTCCACAGCGAGCGCGGTGGCCCCAGTGTAACCAGAGCCCGGGCGTCGGCTCCATGAAATATCACCATCAGAACGGTGGCGATTGCTTGAGCAACTCTGCCGCCGGCGAGTCGGTCGGGCTGACCACCGCATAGTTGTAGCCCGGCCCTGACCAGTAATCGGCCTGCAGATCGCCATCGCTGCGCGAGCCACGCGGCAGCAGGGTGTTTTTCGGCCCCGGTGGACGCAGGTAGAAACTGACCTTGTGACCGCTGCCATCCTCATACATCACCATCGCCGCCGCGCCTTCATCGGTGCTGAGCAAGCGCCCGCTGACCGGCTCGAATCCGGCAGCTTTCAAGTCCGGCAAGCGCCCGGCACCGCTGAAGTAGCGGTCGAGCCAACGCTGCATGTCGCCGTCGCTGTCGACCTTGTAATCGGCGGGCAGTACGCCTTGCTGGGCGATCAGGCGATAGGCTTGCAACGCGTCAGTCATCGGCAATGGCGCAGGGCGCGCCAGGGTCATTTCCCGCGCCTGCCAGCCACTGAAACCGCCGATGCTCACGGCAACGAGCAACACCGCCGCGCTGGCCAGGTGGCGACGGGACTGCTGGCGGCGGCGCTGGCGAATCATCATCGGGTCGAGCGCCGGATTGGCCGGTTGCTGCAACGCGCCACTCAGCGCTGCGCGCAACTGCTGGGCGTCGCGTTGCCAGGCGCGCACCTGCGCCGCTTCTTCAGGGTGGCTGGCCAGCCAGGTCTCGAGCACGCGCCGGTCGGCGACGCTGAGCTGGTGGTCGACGTAGGCGTGCAAATCACGTTCGCTGGGAGGCAGGCTGATCATTTGAGTATCCGCAAGGAAGGGCTGCTGATTTCGCCGTCGCTGAGTTGGCGCAAGGCCTGGCGGGCGCGGGACAGGCGCGACATCACGGTGCCGATCGGGGCGCCGAGGATCTCGGCGACCTCTTTATAGGACAGGCCTTCCACCGAGACCATCAGCAGCAAAGCGCGCTGTTCGGTGGGCAGGCGTTCGAAGGCTTGCAGGGTCGACTGGGCAATCACGGTGCGTTCCACCGACGGCTCGGCATCGTCGCGACCGGTGAAAAATTCCAGCATGCGCGCATAGCGCCGCGAGCGACGGTGCGCATCGAGAAACTGCCGATAGAGGATCGCAAACAGCCAGGCGCGCAAGTCGCCCTCAGCGCGTTTCTCGCCCCACGCCGACAGCGCCCGCTCTAGGCTGGCCTGGACCAGATCGTCGGCGCTGCTGCTGTTGCGCGTCAACGACAGGGCGAAGCGGCGCAATCTGGGAATGATTTCTCTCAACTGTTCGTCGAATTCGCTCATGAATTTCTGCTGGTCGCTACGCTGTGGACTAGGAAGACGCCCGTCAGCGCAGGTTATTCCCCGTGCGCAAAAATAAATACCGCGCCGTGGAATAAACCCGGACGGGGTGCGTCTTGCTGACTCTTTCCACTTGTGGCCGATGGCCTGGAGATATTCATGGTTGATCGCTCGTCCCCCAACGCTGCACCGCTCGGCAGGCCGCCGCGCCAGCCACTGAGCGCCGCGAGCCTGGTTTTACGTCTGGGCGGCATTGCCGTGATTGTCGCCGCCGTGGCCGGGGCGTTTGCCTACGTGCATGGCAACCTTGACCCACAACGATTGACGCCAAAAGCGTTGGTCGATGTGCTGGAAAAGAACAACGGCGTGCATCCCGGCTTTCGTCGCAATCACGCCAAGGGCGTGTGCGTGATCGGCCATTTCGAAAGCAGCGGCGAGGCGCGCGCGTTCTCCACGGCACAGGTGTTCAACCTGCCGCAGACACCGGTGGTGGGGCGTTTCGCCTTGCCGGCCGGCAATCCCTATGCGCCGGACAGCGCCGTACCGATCCGCAGTCTGGCGCTGCGCTTCACCCAGGCGAACGGTCAGCAATGGCGCACCGGCATGAACAGCATGCCGGTGTTTCCGGTGGGCACGCCTGAAGCGTTTTACCAATTGCAGCAGGCGCAGTCGCCGGATCCAGCCACTGGCAAGCCAGACCCGACGAAGGTGCCGGCATTTTTTGCCGCACACCCGGAAGCCGTGCCGTTTCTGACGTGGGTGAAGACCGCCAAGCCTTCGGCCAGTTACGCGACCGAAACCTATAACAGCATCAATGCGTTCTATCTGGTCGATGGCAACGGCAAGAAACAGGCCGTACGCTGGAGCATGACCCCGTTGGCGCAGGACGCGGCAGGTGCCACAGCCCCTGAAGGCGCCGATTTTCTCGAGAAGGATCTAGTGCAACGCCTGGCCGCCGCACCCTTGCGCTTCCAGTTGAATATCACCCTGGCCAACGCCGACGACCCGGTCAACGATGCCAGCAAGACCTGGCCCGCAAATCGCAAAGTGCTGAACGCCGGGACTTTGGTGCTGGAGAAAACCCAGCCGCAGCTCAGCGGTGAATGCCGCGACATCAACTACGACCCGCTGGTGCTGCCGGCCGGGATTCAAGGCTCGGCAGATCCACTGCTGGCCGCGCGTTCTGCCGGCTACGCCGATTCCTACCTGCGTCGCACCAGCGAAGTCAGCCAGTTGCCCGCCGCCAGACAGGAGGCTCGTCCATGAGCAAGCAACCGACGCATTTCGTTTTGCTGGCGCGCCTGCTGCACTGGCTGATGGCGCTGATGATCATCGCCATGCTGTTTATCGGCGCGGGCATGGTCACTTCGGTGTCGTCTCGCCATGAATGGCTGATTCATTTGCACAAGCCGCTGGGCATCGCGATTCTGGCGCTGGTGATCGTGCGCCTGCTGGTGCGCTTCACCACCCGCCAACCGCCGCTGCCGGATGATCTGCCGGGCTGGCAGGTGCTGGCAGCCAAGGCTTCCCACCTCTTGTTGTATGCGTTGATGCTGGTGTTGCCGTTGCTCGGCTGGGCGATGATCAGTGCCTCGGGCGAGCCGGTGATGCTCACGGCGTCGCTGCATCTGCCGTCGATTGTGCCGGCCGACGCGCAACTGTTTGCGGTGCTGCGCAAGTCCCATGGCTATCTGGCGTATCTGCTGTTTCTGACGGTGCTGCTGCATCTGGCGGCGGCGCTGTTCCATGGCTGGGTACGCCGTGACGAAGTGCTCGACAGCATGTTGCGCGGGCGTGATCGCGGCTGACCCTGTAACGCAAAAGATCGCAGGTCGGCTGCGATCTTTTGTCGTTACAGAGGAGGGGATCAGCGCAGGGTGTCGACCATGTCGGCGAGGGTGGTCAGCACATCCTTGCCCAATTGCTTGGAACGTTTGCCCGACCAGCCGGTGATCTTGTCCGGGTGGTCGTCGTGGTCCTTGAAGGGCATCTCCAGGGTCAGCGACAGGCAATCGTATTTCTGCCCGACGCTGTTGCAGGCCAAGGTCATGTTGGCCTGTCCCGGTTCGTCGCGGGTGTAGCCGTAGGTGGTCTGGAAGTCTTTGGTGGTGTGCTTCAGATGGCTGCGGAAATGCTCTTCAAGCTTTTCGATGCGCGGTGTGAAGCCAGGATTGCCTTCACAGCCGGCGGTAAAGACGTGGGGGATTTCCTCGTCGCCGTGCACGTCGATAAACGCATCGACGCCATATTTTTCCATCTGCTGCTGGACGAAAAGCACTTCCGGACTGATGTCCTGGCTGGCGTTCTGCCAGGCTCGGTTCAAGTCCTGACCCATGGCATTGGTGCGCAGATGGCCATGGAAGGCGCCGTCCGGGTTCATGTTCGGCACCAGATACAGATCGGCGCTGGCCAGCAGTTTGTTCAATACCGGATCGTCCTGGCGCTCCAGACGCTCAATCACGCCTTCCATGAACCATTCCGCCATGTGCTCGCCCGGATGCTGCTGGGCAATGATCCAGATCTTGCGCTGGCCTTCGGCACCGGTGCCTTTGCGCAGCAGCTGAATGTCGCGGCCCTCGACACTTTTGCCGGTCGCCAGCAATTCGGTGCCAGCCTTGCTCAGCGCCTGCTCGATCAACCAGTCGTGGCGGCCGCGGCTGTAGGGCTCGAAGTAGGCGAACCAGGCGTGGGTCTGTTCGGCTTCGAGGCAGAAGCGCAGGCTGTCGCCTTCGAAGCTGGTGGGGATGCGGAACCAGTTGACGTGGTCGTAGGAGGCGACTGCCTGATAGCCGGTCCAGGCCTTGTTATAGGAGGACTGGCTGGCGTTGACCAGACGAAACCAGTGTTCCTGATGCACATGCAGGCCGCTGGCCTTGAAGTGGAACCACTGAAAATGAGCGCTGCGGGTGTCCGGGCGGATGGCCAGAACCGGATTGAGCGGGTTGCTGATGTCGATGACTTGGATATTGCCGCTGTCGAAATTGGCGCTGATGTCGAACGAAGATTTGGCCACGGTCATAATCGCTTCCAGAGCAGGATTTTTATGACCGGTACTTTACACGCAGGCAGGGCTGAAACCGAGGGGAATTGCGGGTGTAGCGGGGGGCGTCTTCCGTGACGCGCCAGCAGCTTAGAGGCTATGCGATTGATTCTCAAGTGCTGATTGCCATTAGTTTTGCCCAATGTGGCCGGGCTCGGCTTGCCAATCAATATTCTTTTGATATTATCCGCGCCATCGAATTTGCAGCACCTAAAGACTTCATTAGCCTGAAGACACAAGCCCGAAAAACGGGCAAAAAAAGACCCGGCAAAAAGCCGGGTCAAAAACCGTGATTAGCCTGATGAGGAGATAGTCCAGAAGACCGACCTAAGGTCTCTGGTCCATCGACTGATCTCGCGATCAGCTGCTTGCAATAATAATCATTATCATTTGCAAGTCAAATGTTTTTATCTGCGCGATGGGAAAATTCTTTCCTGTCCGCCCGTACCTTGTCCGCCGTGACTTCGTCGTTGTCGATCGAATGGTCGACCATCGCCCGCGCCATATCCACCATGTGCACCACCGAAAAGGCCAGATCGCGACTGGTGCCTTGCAGGTTTTCTGCGGCCTTGAACGCGGTGGCGGCTGCACATCGCAACAGATCCGAGGCATGCACCAGCGCTTCCTCGCCGCTGAGATGGCCTTTGACGTTGAAAAAACGTTCGTCCGTCTCGGGTTCTGAAACAGCCGGTTTCAAGTAGTAGTCCAGCGCGCGCTGTGCGGCGGCATTGCCTTGAGGGGAGGTGAAGCTGGTGTCGATTTGCAGATCGGGCAGGTCTTTGCTGCTGATGTTCATCATGAAACGTCACTCCATGTTCGATTGAAAGTCCGTTTCCTTAGGATAGTACCGCCTGTATTTGTGACGAGAATTTAAATACTACAATATGTGTTTTGCCGGTCGAAGACGTCCGCGTAAGGTGCGGCACATGGATAAATGGATTGAGTTGGTCAAGGCCAAGATGAGTGAACTCAAAGTCACTCAAACAGAGCTCGGAGAGCGCGTCGGCATGTCCCAGGGCGGGATCGGTCATTGGCTGAACAAGCGTCGCGAACCCGGTGTTACCGAAATGAACCGCGTGCTCAAGGCGCTGGGAATGGACTTCCTTGAAGTCGTTCTGGTGATCCGCGAACCGCAGCCGACGCCGGAAGACGAAATGCCGCTGGCGCAGAAGTACAACCCGTACTTCCGTTATCCGGTCTGCGATTGGCGTGCGCCGTGCGAAGTGCGTGACGCTGCGGCGAGCTATCCCGGAGCATCAGCGAAGCAGCGCTTCGAATTGACGGATTACCACGCTCGCGGCGGTGCGGCGTTCTGGCTGACGGTGACGGGGGATTCGATGACCGCGCCGAGCGGCCAGAGCGTTGCCGAGGGCATGCTGATTCTGGTCGACCCAGAGCTGGAGGCAGTGCCTGGCAAACTGGTGATCGCCCAGTGGCCGGACAGCGAAGAAGCGATTTTCCGCAAACTCGACGAGCAGGCCGGCCAGCGCTACCTGGTGCCGCTCAATCCAACTTGGCCGAAAACCCTGCTAACCGATGAATGCCGGATTATCGGCGTGGTGGTTCAGGCGACGGCGCGTTACTGAACGGATCGATCCTCGCGCAAGGCCAGGATCGACCCTTTTATTTCATCCCTCTTCCAGTTCAACCAGAGCGCTGCCTTCGCTGACCATATCGCCTTCCTGGCAATACAGCGCTTTGATCACACCGGCGTGCGGCGCGCGGATGCTGTGTTCCATCTTCATGGCTTCCAGCACCACCAGTTGCGCCCCGGCCTCAACCGATTGTCCCGTTTCGACCAGCACGCGCACGATGCTGCCGTTCATTGGCGCGGTCAGACCGCCCTGATGGCTGTGGCTGGCTTCAACGGCACTGATCGGATCGAACGCTTCGATGCGCCGCAACTCGCCGTCCCATTCCAGATACAACGCGCCACCCTGACGAATCGCCCGCAATGTGCGGCGCACGCCGTCATGCTCGACGATTAGCGCTTCGCCCTGCAGTTTTGCATGGGCCGCGGTTCTCAAGGTCAACGCGCGATCCTGTCCCTCGCAGCTCAAGTGCAAGGTGATTTCCGCCGGCAAGCCCGCGCGCAAACCACTGCTGCAAGACCAGGGGGAGGCGGGATCATCCGCCCGCGCACGCTTGGGCAAACTCTGCGCAAACGCCTGCGCCGCCGCCTGCCAGAACTCATCGCTCAACGTGCCTGGTGCTGGCAGCAATTGCTCCTGATAGCGCGGAATAAAACCGGTATCCAGCTCTGCCGCCGCAAACGCCGGATGCGCGATGATCCGCCGCAGGAAATTGATGTTGGTCTTCAGCCCGCCGATCGCAAACTCGTCGAGCATGCTCAACAGACGCAAGCGCGCCTGTTCGCGATCTTCACCCCAGGCAATCAGTTTGCCGAGCATCGGGTCGTAGAACGGCGAGATCGCGTCACCTTCCTCAACGCCGCTGTCTACCCGCCGCCCCGGTCCCTGTGCCGATTCGCGGTACAGATCCAGACGCCCGGTGGCCGGCAGGAAATCATTCGCCGGATCCTCGGCATACAAGCGCACTTCGATCGCGTGACCATTGAGCGGTACCTGCGCCTGGGTGATCGGCAGCGCTTCCCCACGGGCGACGCGAATCTGCCAGGCGACCAGATCCAGCCCGGTGATTGCTTCGGTCACAGGGTGCTCGACTTGCAGCCGCGTGTTCATCTCCATGAAGAAAAACTCGCCGCGCGCATCCAGCAAAAACTCCACGGTGCCGGCGCCGACATAACCGATCGCCTGCGCCGAACGCACAGCCGCTTCGCCCATTGCCCGGCGCAACTCGGGCGTCAGACCCGGCGCCGGGGCCTCTTCGACGACTTTCTGGTGCCGACGCTGGATCGAGCAATCGCGCTCGTTGAGATACAGGCAGTTGCCGTGCTGATCGGCGAACACCTGAATCTCCACATGACGTGGCTTGAGCAAATACTTTTCCACCAGCATCCGAGAGTCGCCAAACGACGATTGCGCTTCGCGCTGCGCCGAGGCGAGGGCTTCAGCGAGTTGGCTGACATCCTCGACCACTTTCATGCCTTTGCCGCCACCACCCGCAGTGGCCTTGAGCAGCACCGGATAACCGATGCGTTCGCAGGCTTCGCGGAAGGTGTCGAGGTCCTGCGCTTCGCCGTGATAGCCCGGCACCAGTGGCACGCCGGCCTTTTCCATCAGCGCCTTAGCGGCGGATTTGCTGCCCATCGCATCGATGGCCGAGGCGGGCGGGCCGAGGAAGATCAGCCCGGCGGCTTCGATGGCGCGGGCGAATCCGGCGTTTTCCGATAGAAAGCCGTAGCCGGGATGAATCGCCTGGGCACCGCTGGCCTTGGCGGCGGCGATCAATTTATCGATTTGCAGATAACTCTCGGCAGCCTTGCTGCCGCCCAGATCCACGCGGATATCGGCTTCACGGCTGTGCCGCGCATCGCGGTCGGTGGCGCTGTGCACGGCGACGGTGGTCAGGCCCAGAGCCTTGGCGGTGCGCATCACGCGGCAGGCGATTTCGCCGCGGTTGGCCACCAGCAGGGTGGTAATCACAGGTGCGCTCATCAACGCGACTCCTTGGTGGATGCGGCTTGCCAGTTCGGTGGGCGTTTTTGCAGGAAGGCACGCAAGCCTTCCTGGCCTTCAGGGCTGACGCGAATCCGCGCGATGGCATTTTCGGTGTAGCGGCGCAGGGCCGGGGTCAGCGCGCCGTTGCCGACTTCGCGCAGCAAGTCCTTGCTGGCGCGCATGGCGGCGGGGCTGTTGAGCAACAGGTTGTCGATCCACTGTTCGACCTGTTGCTCCAGTTCCGCCGCAGGATAGCTTTCGGCGAGCAAGCCGATCTCCCGCGCCCGCTGCCCGCTGAAGCGCTCGGCAGTCAGCGCATAACGCCGTGCCGCACGCTCACCGATCGCCTGCACTACGAACGGACTGATCACCGCCGGCGCCAGGCCGATGCGCACTTCCGACAGGCAGAACTGCGCGTCATCGGCGCCGATCGCCATGTCACAGCAACTGATCAAGCCCAGCGCGCCACCAAACGCCGCGCCCTGAACCACGGCCAGCGTGGGGATTTTCAGTTTGGCGAGGTTGTACATCAGCTCGGCCAGCTCGCGGGCGTCATCGAGGTTGGTGTGGTAATCGAGTTCCGCTGATTGCTGCATCCACGCCAGGTCGGCGCCGGCACTGAAATGCTTGCCATGCCCGCGTAGTAGCAGGAAACGCAGGCTCGAATCGCTGGCGACCTTGTCGAGGGCGAGGATCAGTTCGCGGATCATCTCGGCGTTGAACGCGTTGTTTTTCTCGGCGCGGTTGAGCCACAGCGTCGCAAAACCGCGTGGATCGGTTTGCAGTTCGAGGGTATTGAAGTCGTTCATCAGATTCTCCCCATCACATCCGGAACACGCCGAAGCGGCTCGGTTCGATTGGCGCGTTCAGCGACGCGGACAAGGCCAGGGCCAGTACGTCGCGGGTCTGAGCCGGATCGATGACGCCGTCGTCCCACAGCCGCGCGCTGGAGTAGTAGGGGTGACCCTGTTCTTCGTACTGGTCGAGAATCGGCTGCTTGATCTCGGTCTCCTGCTCGGCGCTGAACGCCTGACCGCTGCGTTCGGCCTGTTCGCGCTTGACCTGCACCAGGACGCCTGCGGCCTGTTCGGCGCCCATCACGCCAATCCGCGCATTCGGCCACATCCACAAAAAACGCGGATCGTAAGCGCGACCGCACATGCCGTAGTTGCCGGCACCGAAGCTGCCGCCGATGATCACGGTGAATTTCGGCACCTTGGCGCAGGCCACCGCGGTCACCAGTTTGGCGCCGTGTTTGGCGATGCCGCCGGCCTCGTATTTCTGGCCGACCATGAAACCGGTGATGTTCTGCAGAAACAGCAGCGGGATGCCGCGCTGGCAGGCCAGTTCGATGAAGTGCGCGCCTTTCTGCGCGGCTTCGGCGAAGAGGATGCCGTTGTTCGCCAGAATCGCGATCGGGTAGCCATGCAGATGAGCGAAACCGCAGACCAGTGTGGTGCCGAACAGCGCTTTGAATTCATCGAACACCGAACCGTCGACCAGCCGCGCGATCACTTCGCGCACATCGAAAGGCTGCTTGGCGTCGGCCGGAACCACGCCGTACAGCTCGTCGCTGGCGTACAGCGGCGCAATCGGCGTGCGCTGCTGCACCTCGCCGAGTTTGCGCCAGTTGAGGTTGGCAACGCTGCGGCGGGCGAGGGCGAGGGCGTGTTCGTCGTTCTCGGCGTAATGGTCGGCCACGCCGGAGGTCTTGCAGTGCACATCGGCGCCGCCGAGGTCTTCGGCGCTGACCACTTCGCCGGTCGCGGCTTTCACCAGCGGCGGGCCGGCGAGAAAAATCGTCGCCTGGTTGCGCACCATGATCGCCTCGTCCGCCATTGCCGGCACGTACGCGCCGCCGGCGGTGCACGAGCCCATGACCACAGCGATCTGCGGGATGCCCATGGCGCTCATGTTGGCCTGGTTGAAAAAGATCCGTCCGAAGTGCTCGCGATCCGGAAACACTTCGTCCTGACGCGGCAAGTTGGCGCCGCCCGAGTCCACCAGATAAATACACGGCAGGCGATTCTGCTGGGCGATGGTCTGCGCGCGCAGGTGTTTTTTCACGGTGAGCGGGTAATACGAGCCACCTTTCACCGTCGCATCGTTGGCGACGATCATGCACTCCACGCCTTCGACGCGACCGATCCCGGCGATCACACCGGCAGCCGGGACGTCTTCGCCGTAAACCGCATGGGCGGCGAGTTGGCTGATTTCGAGAAACGGCGAGCCCGGATCGAGCAAGCGATTGATGCGCTCGCGCGGCAGTAATTTACCCCGCGAGGTGTGGCGTTCCTGCGCTTTGACACCGCCACCCTGCGCCACTTGGGCGAGGAGGGTGTGCAGCGCGTCGACCTGTTTGAGCATCGCCGCGCAGTTGGCAGCGAACTCCGCCGAGCGCGGGTTGAGCTGAGTGTGCAGAATCATGGGGCTTACTCCGTAAGCAGCTTCTAGCTACAAGCGGCAAGCTGCAAGTCGGGGCAAGAGCGTGGATCTCTTGCAGCTTGTAGCTTGCGGCTTGCAGCTGACGAAATTCATTTCGTCTCGTTGAACAGTTCGCGGCCGATCAGCATGCGGCGGATCTCGCTGGTGCCGGCGCCGATTTCGTAGAGCTTGGCGTCGCGCAGCAGGCGGCCGGCGGGGAATTCGTTGATGTAGCCGTTGCCGCCGAGAATCTGGATCGCGTCGAGGGCCATTTGCGTGGCGCGTTCGGCGGTATAGAGGATCACCCCGGCCGCGTCCTTGCGCGTGGTTTCGCCGCGCTCGCAAGCCTGGGCCACCGCGTAGAGGTAGGCGCGACTGGCGTTGAGCTGGGTGTACATGTCGGCGACTTTGCCCTGGATCAGTTGGAATTCGCCGATGCTCTGGCCGAACTGCTTGCGGTCGTGGATGTACGGCACGATCAGGTCCATGCACGACTGCATGATCCCGGTCGGGCCGCCCGAGAGCACCACGCGTTCGTAATCGAGGCCGCTCATCAGCACTTTCACGCCACCGTTGAGCACGCCGAGGATGTTCTCTTCGGGTACTTCGACGTCATCGAAAAACAGCTCGCAGGTGTTGGAGCCGCGCATGCCGAGCTTGTCGAACTTGTTGCTGCGGCTGAAGCCTTTCCAGTCACGCTCGACGATGAACGCGGTGATGCCGTGGGGGCCTTTTTCCAGGTCGGTCTTGGCGTAGATCACGTAGGTGTTGGCGTCCGGACCGTTGGTGATCCAGGTTTTGCTGCCGTTGAGGACGAAGCGGTCGCCGCGTTTATCGGCGCGCAGTTTCATCGAAACCACGTCGGAACCGGCGTTGGGCTCGCTCATCGCCAGGGCGCCGACGTGTTCGCCGCTGATCAGTTTTGGCAGGTATTTGGTTTTCTGTTCGTGATTGCCGTTGCGGTTGATCTGGTTGACGCAAAGGTTGGAGTGCGCGCCATAGGACAACGCCACTGACGCCGAGCCACGGCTGATTTCTTCCATCGCCACCACGTGCGCCAGGTAACCCAGACCCGCGCCGCCGTACTCTTCCGGCACGGTGATGCCGAGCAGGCCCATGTCACCGAATTTGCGCCACATGTCGGCGGGGAACAGGTTGTCGTGATCGATCTGCGCGGCACGCGGGGCGATCTGATCGGCGACGAAGGACTGCACCTGATCGCGCAGCATGTCGATGGTTTCACCGAGGGCGAAATTCAGGGATGGATAGCTCATGTGGCACCTTTTGGCTTTTTTATCGGGTGGAGCGCACGACGAATCGGCGCTCAGCTTTACGTTAACGTAAAGCTTCCAGAGATCGACTGTCAATCGGCTTTACGTAAGCGTCAACTTGGGCGAGAGTAAGGGCAGTTCAGGATCAGATATCGGTTTGTTTCTGGTGGGAGCGAGCCTGCTCGCGAAAGCGCTGTGCCAGTCGCCCTCAAGGGTGAATGACGCAGCGTATTCGCGAGCAGGCTCGCTCCCACAGGGATTCAAAACCGGGAAAACCCACTAATAAAGACAATAGGGGTCGTCATGGATCAACCCAGTGCAAACCCGCAGCGCAGCTACACCCGTGGCTCTCAGGACAAAGCCCTGCTGGCGATGACCATTGGTCAGCGCTTCGATCAGACTGTCGCGCAACACCCGGACGGCGAGGCGTTGGTGGTGCGCCATCAACGGCTGCGGTATTCGTGGCGGCAACTGGCCGAGGCGGTGGATGAGCAGGCCAGAGCCTTGCTCGCGCTGGGCTTGCAGACCGGCGATCGCCTCGGCATCTGGGCGCCGAATTGCGCGCAGTGGTGCATTACCCAGTTCGCCACGGCGAAGATCGGCGTGATCCTGGTCAACATCAATCCGGCCTACCGCAGCTCCGAACTCGAGTACGTGCTCAAGCAATCCGGCTGCCAGTGGCTGGTCTGTGCCGGAGCGTTCAAGACCTCGAATTACCACGAAATGCTCCAGAGCCTGGCGCCAGAATTGGCTGAGCACGCCATCGGTCAGCTGCGCAGCGAACGCCTGCCGGAGCTGCGCGGCGTGATCAGCCTCGATGCCAATCCGCCGCCCGGTTTTCTGCCGTGGTCGCAGCTCAGCGATCTGGCGGTCAGCGTCTCGCCCGACCAATTGCGTGAACGCAGTGCCAGCCTGCATTTCGATCAACCGGTGAACATCCAGTACACCTCCGGCACCACCGGTTTCCCCAAGGGCGCGACCCTCAGTCACTACAACATTCTCAACAACGGCTACATGGTCGGCGAAAGCCTCGGCCTGACGGCTGCCGATCGTCTGGTGATTCCGGTGCCGCTGTATCACTGCTTCGGCATGGTCATGGGCAACCTGGGTTGCGTCACCCATGGCAGCACGATGATTTACCCCAATGACGCTTTCGATCCGGCGCTGACCCTGCAAGCGGTGGCCGAAGAAAAAGCCACGGCGCTGTACGGTGTGCCGACCATGTTCATCGCCATGCTCGATCAGCCGCAGCGGCAGACTTTCGACCTGTCGAGCCTGCGCACCGGGATCATGGCCGGCGCCACCTGCCCGATCGAGGTCATGCGCCGGGTGATCAACGAAATGCACATGAGCGAAGTGCAGATCGCCTATGGCATGACCGAAACCAGCCCGGTGTCGCTGCAGACCGGGCCTGCTGATGAGCTGGAATTGCGCGTCACCACGGTCGGGCGCACCCAGCCACAACTGGAAAGCAAGATCATCGACACCGCCGGCAACCTCGTGCCGCGCGGGACCATCGGCGAATTATGCACGCGCGGCTACAGCGTGATGCTCGGCTACTGGAACAACCCGCAGGCTACTGCCGAAGCCATCGATGAGGCGGGGTGGATGCACACCGGCGACCTGGCGAGCATGAACGAGGAGGGTTACGTCAACATCGCCGGGCGTAACAAGGACATGATCATTCGTGGCGGCGAGAACGTTTACCCCCGTGAGCTGGAGGAGTTCTTCTTCACCCATCCGGCGGTGGCCGACGTGCAGGTGATCGGCATTCCGTGCTCGCGCTACGGTGAAGAAATCGTTGCCTGGATCAAATTCCACCCCGGCCACAGCGCCTCGGAGCTGGAGCTGCAAACCTGGTGCAAGGAACGCATCGCCCATTTCAAGACACCGCGTTACTTCAAATTCGTCGACGCGTTTCCGATGACGGTGACGGGCAAGATCCAGAAATTCAGGATGCGTGAGATCAGTATCGAGGAGCTGAAAACAATCGAGGGATAATCAAAAACCTTCTGTGGGAGCGAGCCTGCTCGCGAATGCGGTGTGTCATTCAGCGCAAATGTGTCTGGCACACCGTTTTCGCGAGCAGGCTCGCTCCCACAGGGATGCAGTGATAGAGAGACGAATCACAGAAAGCACAAAGGGGAGCCGAAGCTCCCCTTTAATTTGTCGTTGCGTGCTCTTTTTATTATTGAGGGTCGGTCTGTTGTTGTTTTTGGCAACCGTGGCCCTGTACAGCTTTCTGGCGACCCCCATCCGGGGTCAAGAGCAAACGTATTTTTTTGAGCGCTGATCCGCTTTCTCGTTTAACGATCCAACCGATTCGGGAGCTACCTGAAGGTAGTTTTATTGTTCTCTGCCCGGTTGCGGGTCACTCCTGAGAGCACCCTGAAAAGCACACCTTCTCCAAAAAAATCTGTTAGCTGCGTCTCTGCCGTGTTGTTCTTGTTATGTCAGAGTCGTTTCGTCTTGTTTTTATTGGTTTGCGGCTTTTTATTCTTGTTATGCGATAGAGATAGCAGGTGTCGTGCCAACTTTTAAAAGCCTTTATAAATCAGCTACTTAAGGTTTTCAGGCTTTTTCGGCTCCAGGCAAAGCCAGACAATTTGTTTCCGTGTTACTCGCTTTTGCCCACATCGCTGACGCAGCGGTAACACCTCACTGCGCGCTGCGCGCCTTGGCCACCCGCGAACCGCTCGGGCGGCCGAGCACTGCGCTGATCTGCTGGCCCGCGGCAATCAAGGCGTCCAGGTCGATACCGGTCTCGATGCCCAGGCCGTTGAGCAGGTACACCACATCTTCGGTGGCAACGTTACCGCTCGCGCCTTTGGCGTACGGGCAGCCGCCGAGGCCGGCGATAGAGCTGTCGAACACCGCAATGCCTTCGAGCAGGCTGGCATAGATATTGGCCATGGCCTGGCCGTAGGTGTCGTGAAAATGCCCGGCGAGTCTGTCCCGTGGCACCTGCGCCGAGACCACCTCGAACAGGCGTCGGGTCGCGCCCGCCGTGCCGGTGCCGATGGTGTCGCCCAGCGACACTTCGTAGCAGCCCATCGCGTACAGTTCACGCGCGACCATCGCCACTTGTTCCGGCGCGACCGTGCCTTCATACGGGCAGCCCAACACACAGGAAACGTAACCGCGCACGGTAACGCCGTGTTGTTTCGCCGCCTCCATGATCGGCGCAAACCGCGCCAGGCTTTCGCTGATCGAGCAATTGATATTGCGCTGCGAGAACGCCTCGGAAGCCGCAGCGAACACTGCGACTTCCGTGACCCCGGCGCAGAGCGCGTCTTCAAAGCCGCGCAGGTTCGGCGCCAGCGCGCCGTAGGTCACGCCGGGTTTGCGCTGGATCTGCGCGAACACTTCGGCGGATCCGGCCATTTGCGGCACCCACTTGGGCGAGACGAAACTGCCGACTTCGATGTAGCCAAGCCCTGCGGCGCTCAGGGCATCGACCAGTTGCACCTTGTCGGCGACGCTGATCGGTTGGGCTTCGTTCTGCAGGCCATCGCGCGGGCCGACTTCGATCAGGCGTACTTGGGAGGGGAGGGACATGGGTGGGACCTGCCTGTTTTTTGAGTTCACGAAGAACCCTGTGGGAGCGAGCCTGCTCGCGAAAGCGGTGGATCAGTCACCGTTAATGCTGGATGACAGAATGCATTCGCGAGCAGGCTCGCTCCCACAGGGGCGCCAGTGTTGGCTAGACCGCCTGCTGGCTCTTGAGCGTCTGCTCCAGCGCCTGCACGCAGCGCTCTTCAGCAGTATCCAGCTCGAGCTTCATCTGTTCGATATCCAGCAGCTGCTGTTCGAGCTGTTCGCGGCGTTCGCTGATTTTCGCCAGCATGCTGTTGAGCTGTTTGGTGTTACCGCCGGACGGGTCGTAGAGTTCGATCA
Source organism: Pseudomonas iranensis (assembly GCF_014268585.2). Taxonomy (NCBI): domain Bacteria; kingdom Pseudomonadati; phylum Pseudomonadota; class Gammaproteobacteria; order Pseudomonadales; family Pseudomonadaceae; genus Pseudomonas; species Pseudomonas iranensis. The sequence continues at coordinate 4,093,622 of NZ_CP077092.1, read as the reverse complement.
GCTCGCGGCATTCGGCCAGGGAAAAACCGATGCGCTTGCCGCGCAGGATCAGCTTCAGGGTGACCTTGTCGCGCGGCGAATAGATACGTTCCTGGCCACGACGCTCGGGGCTGAGCAGGCCTTGCTCTTCATAAAAGCGGATCGCCCGGGTGGTGATGTCCAGCTCGCGGGCGAGGTCGGAAATGCTGTAGGTCTGACTGCTCATGAAAGCGCTCGGAAAAGGGGCATGGCGCTAAGCTAATCGGTGGTTTACGTTTACGTCAAGGCTCAAGATCCTCGCTGCGTTTGCCGGCCTCTTCGCGAGCAGGCTCGCTCCCACATTCGACCGCGTTCCTTCAGATGAAACGCAATTCATTGTGGGAGCGAGCCTGCTCGCGAAGAACGATAACGCGGTATAAAAGCCCTACACCTTCTCCAGCTTCTTCTCCTGCGCCGTCACCTGCTGGCACAACTCGATCATCTGCTCGCGCATCCAGCGGTTGGCCGGGTCCTGGTCGGTGCTTTCGTGCCAGTACAAATGCGTTTCCACCGAGGGCACATCATTCACCGGCAAATTGAATGACTGCAAATCATGGCGGCGGGCGAAGCGTTCCGGCACGGTCATGACCATGTCGGTCTGCTGCATCACTTGCGAAGCCATCAGATAGTGCTGCGAGCGCAGGGCGATCTTGCGCTGGATGCCCATTTTGCCCAGCGCCAGATCGACATAGCCCAGCCCGCTGCGGCGGCTGGAAATATGGATGTGGGTCAGCGACAGGTAGTCATCGAGGCTGAGTTTTTCCTTGCTCGCCATTGGATGGCCCTTGCGCATGGCGCAGACGTAACGGTCGTCCATCAGCTTGACGTGGCGCACCTGCGGGTCGGTATTGAGCGGCGCATCCACGGCGAAATCCAGACGCCCGGCCGCGAGTTCCTTGGTGGTTTCCCGGCGCTTGGACAGAAAGCTTTCGATGATCACCGTTGGCGCGAGGCGGCGCAGGCGCTGGAACAGTGGCGGCAGAATGATTGCTTCCGTCAGGTCGGTCATGCTGATGCGGTAGGTCTTGACCGCCTGCGCCGGGTTGAAGATGCGACTTTCCTGCACCGATACGCGCAGCAGCGACAGGGCGTTGCGCACCGGGCCGATGATGTTCTGCGCCATCGGCGTCGGCACCATGCCCTGAGCGGTACGCACGAAGAGCGGGTCGTTGAAGGTTTCGCGCAACCGCGCCAGCGCGTTGGACACCGCCGGCTGGGTGATCCCGACAATCTGCCCGGCGCGGGTCAGGTTGGCTTCGGTGTAGATCGCGTCGAAGACGATGAAAAGGTTCAGGTCGACCTTGCTCAGATTCATAACGCGGCTTCTCTTGTTATTAAGTGCAAGTGTTTTGGGCTGACGATCAGCGGATCATATATTGGTGATGAATGTTTATACACGCCGAGAATAGGCTAGGTAAATGATCAGCGCTGTTCTAGCATCGATTGCATGACTTGAACAACCTCTGCCCGAGAAGGTAACTACCCATGGATTTCGCTTATTCGCCCAAGGTTCAGGAACTGCGTGAGCGCGTGACTGCGTTCATGGACACTTACGTTTACCCGGCCGAAGCGGTGTTCGAACGCCAGGTCGCCGAGGGCGATCGCTGGCAGCCGACCGCGATCATGGAAGAGCTCAAGACCAAGGCCAAGGCTGAAGGGCTGTGGAATTTGTTTCTGCCTGAGTCCGAGCTGGGCGCCGGCCTGAGCAACCTCGAATATGCGCCATTGGCGGAAATCATGGGCCGTTCCCTGCTGGGGCCCGAGCCGTTCAACTGCTCGGCGCCGGACACCGGCAACATGGAAGTGTTGGTGCGCTACGCCAATGAAGAACAGAAACAGCGCTGGCTCGAGCCGCTGCTGCGCGGCGAGATCCGTTCGGCGTTCGCCATGACCGAGCCTGACGTGGCGTCTTCCGACGCGACCAACATGGCCGCCCGTGCCGTGCGTGATGGCGATCAATGGGTGATCAACGGTAAGAAGTGGTGGACCTCCGGCGCCTGCGATCCGCGCTGCAAGATTCTGATCTTCATGGGCCTGAGCAACCCCGACGCGCCGCGTCACGCCCAGCACTCGATGATTCTAGTGCCCGTCGACACCCCCGGGGTGAAGATCGTCCGGCCGCTGCCGGTGTTCGGTTACGACGATGCACCGCACGGTCACGCCGAAGTGCTGTTCGATAACGTTAGGGTGCCGTACGAAAACGTCCTGCTCGGTGAAGGACGCGGCTTCGAAATCGCTCAGGGTCGCCTTGGCCCAGGGCGGATTCACCACTGCATGCGTTCGATCGGCATGGCAGAACGTGCGCTGGAACTGATGTGCAAACGCTCGGTGAGTCGCACCGCATTCGGCAAACCGCTGGCGCGTCTGGGTGGCAACATCGACAAGATCGCCGACTCGCGCATGGAGATCGACATGGCGCGTCTGCTGACGTTGAAAGCGGCGTACATGATGGACACCGTCGGCAATAAAGTGGCGAAAAGCGAGATTGCGCAGATCAAAGTCGTCGCGCCAAATGTGGCCTTGCGGGTGATCGACCGGGCGATCCAGATGCATGGCGGGGCAGGGGTGTCGAACGATTTCCCGCTGGCCTATATGTATGCGATGCAGCGCACCCTGCGCCTGGCCGACGGCCCGGACGAAGTGCACCGCGCGGCGATTGGCAAGTTCGAGATCGGCAAGTATGTGCCGAAGGAGATGATGCGTAGCGGTCAGTAATACCGAGTTGCCTCATTCGCGAGCAGGCTCGCTCCCACAAGATTTGTGCACGCCACAGATCCAATGTGGGAGCGAGCCTGCTCGCGAAAGGGCCTGCACATTCAGCACATCGACGTCAGGATCAATACACCCAAACCTCAACCCGCCGATTCTTGATCCGCCCTTCATCCGCGCTGTTGGTCGCCACCGGCATCAGCGCACCAAAGCCGCGGACTTCGCGCATGACCACACCGTTTTTGACCAGCTCGCGCCGCACCGCCATCGCCCGTAGCTTCGACAGCAGATCAGCCCGCGCCGGGTCATCCTTCAAATCACCAAACCCCACCAGCGTCACCGCCCGCTCGGTCTTGCCATTGCGCTTTATATAGTCGAGCACCCGCGCCAGATCCTGCCGCGCCTTGTTGTCCAGACTGGCGCTGCCCTCGGCAAAACGAAAATTCACTGTCAGACGCTGAGCATGCCGGCTGAGGGATTGGTAACCCTCGGGCATCAGCGCATTCGGCGTCACGCTCATGGCTTGTACGGTCTGGCTGATAAAACCGCTAGTCGCGACGATCGCCTGTCCCTGTGGACTTTGCGCGAACGTTGCCAACGCCTGCGCCCAAGGATTGCGGCTGTCCGGCGGCAGATAAAAGAACAAGCGCCGCGACAGCGGATAATCTTCGGTGGCGATCAGGCTGTTCAGCGGCAACATCGCTTGCGAGGCGCCATCGGCAATCGCCACGGCTTTGGCCTGACGCACGTAAGGCAAGCCGATGAAGCCGATACCTTGCGGATCGGCGCTGACCGCGTCGGACAACTGCTCGCTGGATTCGAAACGCTTCGCCGCGCTGCTGAGACTTTTCCCACGCCGGCTCAGGACCAGTTCCTTGAACGTGTCGTACGTCCCGGACTGATCATCCCGCGCATACAAATGGATGGCGCCGCCACGGCTACCGAGCTCTTCCCAGGTTTTCACTTCGCCGGCAAAAATCCGCGCCAGTTGCTCGGTGTTCAACTGCTCAAGCGGGTTGGCCGGGTTGAGGATGATCGCCAGGCCGTCGATGGCAATGACTTGCTCGGCCGCCGGGCTTTTCAGATCGCCGAGGGCTTGCAGGGCAAGCAGTTCGCTGTCCTTGATCTCACGGGAAGAGGCGGCCAGATCGGCGCTGGCGTTTTTCAACGCAGCGAAACCGGTGCTGGAACCGTGAGCGGCGACTTCGATGATCACGCGTTGCCCTTGTGCGGTCTGGCCGACGATGCGTTGTTCGTTGGCGGTGTCCGGGGTTTCGCGGTGGATTTTCAGCAGGCCTTGTTCCTGCAACAGGCCTTCGACCAGCGCCGGGCCGAGTTCGGCGCCGATGGTGTTGGAGCCCTGAATGCGTAATGCCGGGCCGTTTTCGGGGATCGGCAGAGCGGCGGCGGACACCGACAGCCAGCCACTCAACAGGAAAACGCAGAGAACACGCAGGGTCATTCCGGCACCGAATCAAGCCAAGGGGATTGCCGGGGAGATTAAGTCAGGCGCGTGACCGAAATATGACAGGGGACTGCCTGTGGGAGCGAGCCTGCTCGCGAAGGCGGCGTGTCAGGCGAAAAATTCGTCGCTGATCCACCGCATTCGCGAGCAGGCTCGCTCCCACAATGAAAATTCGCTCAGGCTGGATCAGCTTAGCTCAAGCCAGATCGGCGCATGGTCCGATGGCTTTTCCATGCCGCGCAGTTCGTAGTCCACGCCGGCATCCTTGACCCGTGGCAGCAGGCCATGGGACGCCAGAATCACATCGATGCGCAGACCACGCTTCGGTTCATCTTCGAAACCACGGCTGCGATAGTCGAACCAGCTGAACATGTCGCTCACGTCGGGGTTGAGGTGCCGATAGCTGTCGGTCAGGCCCCAGTTCTTCAGGCGCGCCATCCACTCGCGCTCCTCCGGCAGGAAGCTGCATTTGCCGGTTTTCAGCCAGCGCTTCATGTTGTCCGGGCCGATGCCGATGTCGCAGTCTTCCGGGGATATGTTCACATCACCCATCACCACCAGTGGCTGTTCATTGTGGAACTGGCTTTCCAGCAGCGCTTGCAGGTCGCTGTAGAAACGCTCCTTGGCAGGGAATTTGGTTGGGTGGTCGCGGCTTTCACCTTGTGGGAAATAGCCGTTCATGATCGTCACCGGCACGCCGTTGGCATCGGCAAAAGTGCCCCAGATAAAGCGCCGCTGCGCATCTTCTTCGTCAGTGGCAAAGCCTTTATGAATGGCGATCGGTTCGTTGCGCGAGAGCAGGGCGACACCGTAATGGCCCTTCTGGCCATGGAAGTGCACGTGGTAGCCGAGAGCGCGGATGTCTTCGTGGGGGAACTGGTCGTCGTGGACCTTGGTTTCCTGCAGGCCGATCACGTCGGGCTGATGTTTTTCGATCAGCGCTGCCAGCTGATGCGGACGGGCACGCAGTCCGTTGATGTTGAAGGAAACAATCTTCATGGTCGGCAGTCCTGGCAAAAGGGCGATGCTAGCTGACATGGGGGAGATGGGCCAGTGTGGGACAAATCATTTTGGCCTGTGGGATTTGTAGCGCTTGTCCCGACCCCATCGCTGGCAAGCCAGCTCCCACAGGTTTCTGTGGTGTATGTAAATGTTGTGAACGACGCAGACACTGTGGGAGCTGGCTTGCCAGCGATGAGGCCCGCCCCAGTCGATGAAGATCCGAGGCTGGTCTAACCTGTCAGGGGAACCACCACATCCGCCCAAGGTTCGTACCAACAAGCGCGCCAGTCTCCGAGCGCGCCTCCGGGGAGAATCACTGCAATGCCTGAAACCCAGTCCGCCGTTGCCGACATCCACATGCTCGACCGCGGCTATTCACGCGAAGCCCGCTCGTTGCTGTATCAGGCCTATCGCCACGAGCCGACCTTCGGCTATCTGTTCGAAGCCGAGCGACCCGGCTACGAACAACGCGTGCGCGCCACGGTGCGCGAGTTGGTCAAACAGCATTTCCTCCAGGACCTGCCGGCAATCGGCCTGTTGGTCAACGATCGCTTGATCGGCATCGCCCTGATCGCACCGCCGCAACGGCGCCTGGGCGTTACCGAGAGCTGGGCGTGGCGCCTGCGCATGGTGCTCAGCACCGGTTTTCGCTGCACCCGGCGTTATCTGGAATACCACGATGCCGTCGCCGCGTGCGTGCCGGGTGACTCGGTGCACATGCTGCCGTTGCTCGGTGTGCATCCGCAGTTTCAGGGCAAGCACTACGGCGAACAGTTGCTCACCGCCGTGCACAACTGGTGCGCGGTCGATGAAACCTCGCAAGGGGTGGTGCTCGACACCGGCAACCCGCGCTACCTGGAATTCTATAAAAGGCAGGGTTATCAGGAGATCGGCGAGGTTGCCGTCGGGCCGGTGCGCGAACACGTATTTTTCCACGCCAATCCGCAGGTGTTACAAACAGCAACGGGATAACGATCGAACTTCTTCACAAATTACCTGTTCTATCAGGCTCCCGAGCCCGTGATAGCATCCGCGCCTATGAAGTTTCCACGAAGATTTACCAGCGGCGTGCTGATGCTGTTATCCAGCTGCGCGGCGCTGGCGCAAAGTGAATTGGATGTACGGATCAAGCCGTCCAACGATGAACTCAAAGCCAATATAGAAGGCTATATCGGCAGCCTCGGCGATCGCGACGAAGAAGCCTTGCTGCGCTTCAGTCGCGGTGCCGAAGAGCAGGCGCGCAAAGCGGCCCAGGCGCTGGGCTACTACCAGCCGCAGATCGACAGTGACGTCAAGGGCGGGGAAAAACCGCGTCTGGTGCTGAACATCGATCCCGGCGAGCCGATTCGCCTGCGCAACGTCACCGTGCGCGTCGACGGCCCGGCGGCCTCGCTGAAATCCTTTCGCGTACCGAAAAGCGACCTGCTCAAGTCCGGCGCCGTGCTCAACCATGGCCGGTACGAAGACGCCAAACGGGTGATCCAGAACCAGGCCTCGCGCTTCGGTTACTTCAGCGGTCATTTCACCAGCCAGAAACTCATGGTCGATCCCCGCGCGGGCGTGGCTGACATCGAATTGATCTACGACAGCGGCCCGCGCTATGCGCTGGGAAAAGTCAGTTTCGAGGGCGACACGCCGTTCGACGAAGACCTGCTGCAACGCATGGTACCGTTCAAGGCAGGCGAGCCTTACGATTCGGAACTGATCGCCGAACTCAATCGCGACCTGCAATCGAGCGGCTATTTCGAAGGCGTGCGCGTCGATGCCGCACCGACGGCAGCGCAGAACGATGTGATTCCGGTCGCCGTCAAACTCGACACGCGCAAGCCGCGCACGATGGGCCTGGGCCTCGGTTATTCGACCGACGTCGGCCCGCGGATCAAGGCCAACTGGACGCGTCACTGGGTCAACCCGCAGGGCGACAGTTACGGCTGGGAAGCTGAACTCTCGGCGCCCCGACAGAACGTCGGGCTGTTCTATGACATCCCGCTCGACCCGCCACTGACCGACAAACTGCGCTGGGCCGGCGGCTATCAGTTCGAAGACATCGAAGGCTCCGACACCCTCAGCAAGCTGCTGACCTTCGGCCCGGAATGGCACAGCAAGTTGCCCAGCGGCTGGCAGCGGGTGATCTCGCTGAAATGGCAACGTGAAGAATACGAACTCGGCGACGACTCGGGCCTGAGCACGTTGCTCATGCCCGGCATCAGTTATTCCTACCTTAAAAGCGACAACCGCATCGACCCGCGTAATGGCTATCGCCTGAGCTTCGAAAGCAAAGTGGCCAAGGAAGGCCTCGGTTCGGACAACAACCTTTTATATGGCACCGCGCTGGTCAAAGGCCTGACCACGGTGTTCGACAAGCACCGCTTGCTCGGCCGCGTGCAGGTCGGCGGCAGCGCCACCAATGGCTACAACTCGATTCCGCCGTCGCTGCGCTTTTTTGCCGGTGGCGATCAGAGCGTGCGCGGTTACGACTATCAGAGCCTGTCGCCGAAAAATTCTGACGGCGACCGCATCGGTGGCCGCTACATGATTGCCGGCAGTGTCGAATATCAATATTCGATTGCCGAGAAATGGCGTGTGGCGACCTTCGTCGACCAAGGCAACTCTTTCAACAAACTCGAACTGCCCGACCTCAAGACCGGGGTCGGTGTGGGTGTGCGCTGGGTCTCGCCGGTCGGGCCGATCCGCCTCGACCTCGCTCGGGCGCTGGACGATGACGGCGGCTTTCGCTTGCACTTTTCCATGGGGCCTGAGCTGTGAAGCGTGGTTTGAAAATAACAGCGCTGACTTTGTTGGCGCTGGTCTTGTTGATCGTCTTGAGCCTCGCCGCACTGCTTGGCACGCAGGCCGGCAGTCGTTGGGCGTTGGGCCTGGTGCCGGGCCTGAGCGTGGAGAATTTCCATGGTCGCCTCGCTGGGCAGTGGAGCGCCGATCACCTGGTGTGGCAGCAGGACACCAGCCGTGTCGAGCTGAACAAGGCGATCTTCGCCTGGTCGCCGCTGTGCCTGACGCGCATGACCTTGTGCATCGATCAGCTCAAGGCCGAGCAGGTGATCCTGCAATTCCCGCCGAGCGAAGCAACCACCGACAGCGGTCCGATCAAACTGCCGGACCTGCAATTGCCTGTGGCCATCGAACTGGGCGATGTTGAGGTCGGCAGCCTGTTGTTCAACGGCAGCGAACAGCTCAAGGGCTTGCAACTGGCGGCGCACTGGACCGCTCAGGGCCTGCAGATCGACAGCGTGAAATTGCAGCGCGACGAACTCAGCCTGAACCTGTCCGGCCTGCTGCAACCGAGCGGCAACTGGCCGCTGAAAACTCAAGGTGATCTGACCTTGCCCGCGCCCGGCAGCGAGCCGTGGACCCTGGCGCTGAAAGTTGAAGGCGATCTGCTGAAAACCCTCAACCTGCACGCCGACAGCCGTGGCTACCTCGACGGCCAGTTGAACGGTGAACTGCAAGCGCTGGCGGAAAACCTGCCGGCCAGGGTGCGCATCACCAGCGACGCGTTCAAGCCCAGCGCCGATCTGCCGGACACGCTGCAATTCAATCAGCTTGTGCTCACGGGCGAAGGCGACCTGAAAAACGGTTATCAACTGCTCGGCAACGCCACGCTGCCCGCCGAAAAATCGCCAGTGGCGCTGCTGCTCAAAGGCAAGGTCGACGCCAACGGCGCGCAGATTGCCGGGCTCGACCTCAATGCCAACGACAAGCAAAGCCTCAAACTCACCGGCAACGTCGACTGGAGCAAGGGCCTCAGCGCTCAGGCCAATATCAACTGGCAAGACTTCCCGTGGCACCGGCTCTATCCGGAAATCGACGAGCCGCAAGTGACGTTGCGCACCTTTACCGGCGAAGTGTCCTACACCGACGGCCAGTACCTCGGTAATTTCGACGCCGCGCTGGATGGCCCGGCAGGGGCGTTCACCCTGAGCAGTCCGTTCAGCGGCAGTCTGGAACAGATCGCTTTGCCGCAACTGGTCATGCAGGCCGGGCAGGGCAAGGCCGAAGGGCACGTCAATGTGCGCTTCGCCGACGGCATCGCCTGGGATACCGCGCTGGATCTGTCGGCGCTCAACCCGGCGTACTGGGTCGCCGAACTGCCGGGCACGCTGGCCGGGCCGTTGAGGAGCAAAGGCGAGATGAAAAATGACCAGCTCAGCCTCAGCGCCGACCTCGACCTCAAAGGCAAACTGCGCGGCCAACCGGCGATTCTGCAGGCCAAGGCTGATGGCGCTGGCGAGCGGTGGAACCTCAATGCCCTGCAGATCCGCCTCGGCGATAACAGCATCAACGGCAAGGGCAGCCTGCAGGACAAACTCGGCGGGCAGATCGACATCAAGCTGCCGCGTCTGGCCCAGCTGTGGCCGCAATTGCGCGGGCAGGTCAACGGTCAGGTCAACGTCGCCGGCACGCTGAAGGCGCCGCAGGGCAAGCTCGATCTGCAGGGCTCGCAACTGGCCTTTCAGGACAACCGTCTGCAAAGCCTCAACCTCGACGCCACGCTCGACAGCGCGCAGCGGGCGAAGATCAATCTCAAAGGCAGCGGCATTCAGACCGGCGATACTTCGCTCGGCACCCTGACCGCCAGTGCTCAGGGCGATATCAAAAGTCAGAAACTCAACCTCGACCTGAGCGGACCGAAGCTGAAACTGGCGCTGGGTCTGGACGGCAATCTCGACAAGGGCAACTGGCGCGGACGCCTGGCCAGTGGCGACATTCAGGCCGGTGGCCAGGACTGGAAGCTGCAAAGCCCGGCCAGACTGGAACGCCTGGCGGACGGCCAGATCAATTTCGGCGCGCATTGCTGGCTGTCCGGCAACGCCAGCCTGTGTGGCGAAGACCAGCGCCTGATGCCCGAGCCGAAGCTGCGTTATCACCTCAAGCAATTCCCGATTGAAAGCCTTGCGCAGTGGTTGCCCAAGGACTTCGCCTGGCAGGGCCGGCTCAACGCCGACCTGCAACTGGACTTGCCGGCGAGCGGCCCGAACGGCGTGGTCAGTGTCGATGCCAGCGGCGGCACCCTGCGCGTGCGCGACAAGGATCGCTGGCTGGATTTCCCCTACCAGACCCTCAAACTCAGCAGCAAACTCACGCCCAAGCGCGTCGACACCGAGCTCAATTTTGTCGGCGGCAAACTCGGCGAATTGCTGGTCCAGGCGCAGCTCAATCCGCTACCGAAAAACAAACCGCTGAGCGGTTCGTTCCGCCTTTCCGGCCTCGATCTGTCGGTGGCGCGACCGTTCGTGCCGATGGTGGAAAAGCTCACTGGCCGGCTCAACGGCAGCGGCACTCTTTCCGGTGGCCTGCTCGCGCCATTGGTCAACGGCACTGTGCAGCTCAGCGATGGCGAAGTGTCCGGCGCCGAACTGCCGATGGAGCTGCAGAATCTGCAACTGACGGCGGCGATCGCCGGCGAATCGGTGCGCCTGGACGGTGGCTGGGACAGCGGCAAGACTGGCAAAGGCAGTCTCAACGGCAACGTCGCCTGGGGTCAGGCACTGGTGGTCGATCTGGCGCTCAAGGGCACGCAATTGCCGGTCAGCGTCGAACCCTACGCCAAACTGGAAATGGCCCCGGACCTGAAGATTTCCATGGCCGGCGATGAGCTGAAAGTTGCCGGCAAGGTGCTGGTGCCGAAAGGCGAAATCACCGTGCGCGAGCTGCCGCCATCAACCGTGAAAGTCTCCGACGACACGATCATCGTTGGTGCGCAGACCGAGGAGGGCAAACCACCGATCGCGATGAAAATGGACATCGACGTGATCGTCGGCCAGGACAAGCTGAGCTTTGCCGGTTTCGGCCTGACCGCGAATCTGCAAGGTCAGGTGCACATCGGCGACAACATGGACACCCGTGGCGAACTGTGGCTCAACGACGGCCGCTATCGCGCCTACGGCCAGCGCCTGACGGTGCGTCGCGCGCGTCTGTTGTTCGCCGGTCCCATCGACCAGCCGTATCTGGACATCGAAGCGATCCGCCAGACCGACGACGTCATCGCCGGTATTCGCCTGAGCGGCAGCGCCGAACAACCGACCACGCAGATCTTCTCCGAACCGGCGATGAGTCAGGAACAGGCGCTGTCGTACCTGGTGCTGGGCCGTCCGCTGAGCACCAGCGGCGAAGATAACAACATGCTCGCGCAAGCCGCGCTGGGCCTGGGCCTGATGGGCAGCGCCGGAGTCACCAGTGGGCTGGCCAAGGATCTGGGCATCGAAGATTTCCAGCTCGACACCCAGGGCAGCGGCAACGACACCAGCGTCGTCGCCAGCGGCAACATCTCAGAGAAACTCAGCCTGCGCTACGGCGTCGGCGTATTCGAACCGGCCAGCACCATCGCCCTGCGCTACAAGCTGAGCAAGAAGGTGTATGTCGAAGCGGCGAGTGGCGTGGCGAGCTCGCTGGATATCTTCTACAAGCGGGATTTCTAGAGCGCACCTGCTCATTTCAATCGAGTAGCACCCTTCGCGAGCAAGCTCGCTCACACATTGGCCCTTGGTCGTGGCGAAGATTCTGGCCTGACAGAATTTCCATGTGGGAGCGAGCCTGCTCGCGAATGCGGAGGGTCATCCAATACATCTTTGACTGAAGGGCCTCATCGCGAGCAGGCTCGCTCCTACAAGGGATCCGGGCGGCACACGAGTGAGGCGCGTTCGTAGTTCAACGCCTTGTCACGCTCGGGCAGTGCATACGGCGCTTCACAGCGCTGGCCTTGCCACTTGATGGTCAAAGTGCCGGCGTCGTCCTCGACCAGGGCCAGGGCCTTGCCGCTCGGGTCGGAGATTGCCAGTTGCTTGCCAGCGGGGTCTTCCAGTTCGGCGCCGAACGGAATCGGCTGGTGCTGCGCGTCGAACAGCGAAAACTGCACCCGACGCCCGGTCTTGCTCGCGTAGCGCGCCAGCACCACCGCACCACGGCGCGGCACCACTTGCTGGGTGGCGTTTTCAATTTCGAAGTCGCCGCCCAGATCGCGGGTGTCGAGGCTGATCCAGTTGACCCGATACGGTTGCGCGTTGGACACCACCGCATAACCATTGCCAGCGGTTTTCGCCCCGGAGAAGCTGGCGATTTTCACCCCTTCGACGCCCTCGACCTGGGCCAATGCAAAGGTCTCACCAACGGTTTGCCCGAGGTTGATCCCGCCAGCGTGGCCGACAATCGAACCGGCGACGTTGAGATTCTGTGAATTGTAGCCACGGCCCTGGCTGTAACCGGCACTGATGTCCACCATTGAGGTTCGCGTGCTGAGGTTGGCCGAACCCGTATTGCCGCCAGTGCGACTGTTGCCGCCCTGTACCGAGTAATAGGTGTCGCTGTCTTCGGACAGATAGCCATTGATGCCGAGCTGGGTGCTGCTGTCATCTTTCTGCGTGCTGGCCGAAACGAACGCTCGCGGCGCGCGGGGCTTGGAGCCCAGCGGAAACGACACTGAGAGGTTAAACAGTGTGTCGTTGTTCGCCGGGCCGTAGTCGCCGACATCCTTGGTGTAAGTGGCGCTGAGGTTGTAGCTGACATCACCCCAATAGTTGCTGTAGCCGGCTGACAGGCTCTGCGAACCGCCGCGCCCCCAATAACGCTGATCACTGGCGTTAAGGTAGATGCTGCCGAACTGCTGATTGCGCCCCAGGCTCTGGTTGACGGTCAAATCGGTGCGGGTTTTTGAGTTACCGGTGCGCTGCTCGCCTTCGCGGCTCAGCTCCTCGACGTGTTCGCTCAAGGTGCGATAGCCCTCGGTCGAATAGCGATAGGCAGCGAGGGTGAAGTTGGTGTCAGTCCCAGTGAAGGTCTTGGCGTACAACGCTCGCAGGCTGTTGCCCTTGACGGTGCGGCCAAAGGTGCGGCTGTTGGAGTGGGTCAGGTCGAGCGAGATTGCCCCGATCGCCGTATTGCGCCCGGCGCCGATCGACAGTGCCTGGAAATTCTCGGTGGCCTGGGTGCCCACGATCGCCGACAGATTACTGCTGACGCCATAAGCCACCGTGCTGGTGAGAAATTCTGGCGTCTGCTGGTCATCGCTGTTGCTGTTGTATCGGCCCGCCGAGACGCTGTATTTCAGTTGCCCTTCGCGCACCATGATCGGCAGGCTGGAGAATGCCTGCACGGTCACCCGGCGGCGGCCATCGGCTTCGATCACGGTGATTTCCAGATCGCCATTGGAGCCGCTGGGGTAGATATCGCTGATCTCGAACGGCCCGGGCGGCACGTTGGCCGTGTACAGAATGTAGTTGTTCTGGCGAATCTCCACGGTGGCACTCGATTGCGCAATGCCACGAATCACCGGCGCATAACCGCGCTCGCTGTCGGCGCGCATGCCATCGTCGGAGGCCAGTTTCAGGCCGCGATAGCGCACGCTGTCGAAAAGGTCGGCGTCGGAGAAAATGTCGCCGGCACTGAACTGGCCCTTCAACGCGGTGACGTCATGTTGCAGATAACTGCGGTTGCTCTTGAATGTGCTGGGCCGGCCGGTGCTGCTGTTGAAGTTGGACTCGTTGCGCAAGCGCCAGCCGCCGAGATTGATGCCGTTGCGCAGGCCGACGTTATTGGCAAACGTGGTCTCGGCGTCGGTGCTGTTGCGGTTGCTGCTCACTTGATAATTGATGAACGCTGCGGGTACGCCTTCGTCCCACAGTGCCGGATCGACATAACCACGGCGACCGCGCTCCATGGCGCTCTGCGGCACGCTGACCAGCAAGCGCAGGCGCGGCACGTCATAGCGCACGCTGGCGTGGTCGATCAGCGCGGGCAGGTCGAGGCAGGCATCCGCATCGGCGACGTCGAGCTTGCCGCTGGCTTGCAACTTGCCAATATCCACGCCCAGTTGCTTGAGCATGTCCAGGGTCAGACAGGCTTCGACCTTGTGACTGTCGGGGAGACGGCGAAAGTCGATATCGCGCCGGCCCACCAGCATATCGTTGCCATACAGATCGACCCGATAAGTGCCGGGCAGAACGCGGCTGCCGGCCAGCAGCGATTGCAGGTCGATGGCGGACGTCGCGCCTTGCAGAAACGAGGTATTGAATTGTTCTTCGGCGTCGGCCAGGCAAGTTGTACTGAATACCAGAGCAACCGAAAACGGCGCCAGGCCATCGCGCTTGAGTAAAAACATGCAGGAACCCTATATCACCTCCGATACGAACTAACGGAGCGAAGAGAAATACAGTGAAAGTGCGGCTGGTAAAAAGCGGCACGCGAGTTATGGCGATTCTTTATCCGGGCTTGCGCGCACTTCGGCGCTGCTGGAAAGTTGCGCGGCATAACGGTCGCGGGCGCCATAGTCGTTGATGCTGCTGAATGACAGGCGCGGGGAGCTGGCCGCTTGAAGATGTTTGAGAGCGAACTCTTTTTGTTCACCGGGGGCGATCATCATAGAGTCGAATGGATGCTCGCTGATATTGCCGGATTGCACGGTGATGTCGGCAATCGAGACGTGATAAAGCCCTGGGTTTTTCAGTTCCAATATCGTTTTGCCGGCGCGCTCGTTCAGTCGCCAGGTCAATTCGGCCGGTGCCTGATAGGCATTGTTTTTCAGCCCGGCAGGGCGGAAGAACAGCTTGATCCGTTGGCGCACCGCCAGTTGCAGAGTGTTCGCGGTCTTCGCTGACTGCGGGATCTCTTGCACGTTCAGCCACACCACGGACTCGCGGTCTTTGGGCATACCGGTGCCTTCGTAGATGACCCGCAGAATCTGTTGTTCTCCGTCGCTGACACGCACCAGCGGTGGAGTGACGGCGAAGGGCACAGAGGCCTCGTCGCTGTCGGTATCGACCCAGGACTGAATCAACACGTCTGCACCGCTGTTGCGCACGGTGATGCCGGCTTCTTTGTGTTTGCCGTCGAATATCATTCGAGTACTGCTCAGGGAAATGCCAGCCATCGCCTGATTGACGGCGAGCAGGCCCAGAAGGCCGACGCAAAGGAACAGGGAAGAACGTATGAACATGAACGATTACCGCGCAGAGTGAAAGAAAGTGCGGGACCGTCCGGCCCCGCACAGTGCTCGATGAAGCTCGCGGTTTATTCGTATTGCAGGGTGAACGGCAGGGTCGCGTCGCCACGGCCGGCAACGGCCAGTTTCGGATCGACGGTGGTCACGTAGGCCGCCGAGAATTTCAGCGTGGTGTTGCTTTCCTGCAGGGTGTTTTCAATGCGGGCGGTGGTCGGCGAAGTCAGATCGATGACGGCGCCGTTGGCATCCAGCAATGCGATACCGATACCTTTGGCAGCACCCGTACCTTCAATCAGATTCAGCACTTTGGTGCCGGTTGCGATGCCCGAGCCACCCTTTCTGGTCGGCTCAAAGATCATCGCCACTTTGGTACCGGCGTTGCAGTTGATCTGCATGTCGAAGTTCTCGACGCTCAGGGTGCCGGTGCCTTTCGGCGCGGTGGCAGTGCCCATGTCCTTGATCGACACTTCGCCCATGTTCACCGAAATGGTTTTGTCCTTGCCGGCGCCTTCGATCGAGCAGGCATCGTTGTTGATATTGCCGGTGAAGTTGATGGTGCCGCTGCCAGCCTTGGTAGGCACAACCGGATCGGCCGCGAGAACATTGGCAGCAGCGAAAATCGACAGGGCGAGAAGCGTGCGAGACAGCTTTTTCATGTTGCTTTTCCATTGGTGGGGTAAAGACAACACGATAAAGCCGGGTCGGGTGCGGCAACATCAGACGATCCCTAGAAGCCGAGAAGTTGCGAGAGGTAACGGTCAGTTAATTGAACAAGTTGCGTTCGATGCAATAAGCCAGCAACTCCTGATCACTGCTGACATCCAGTTTGCGCATGGCGGAGATTTTCTGCGTGCTGATTGTCTTCGCACTTCGGTTCAAACTTCGGGCAATCTCGTTAACGCCCTGGCCTTGAACAAACAAGCGCAGAATTTCATGTTCCTTGGGCGATAGTCGGGAAAAGCGTTCATCGAGATCGGCGCCATCGTCCAGCACCGAAGTCGGCGCCGTTCGATGGCCGCGCACCCGCTTGCCCTTGGCGATGGCTTTGAGCGCCACTTCTATTTCGACGTGCAACTGGCTTTTCTGAATGACTGCGAGCACGCCGAGTTCTTGCAGGCGGGTCAGGATCAACGGGTTGGAAATCATTGTCAGAACCAGCACCCGTACTTCGGGAAAGTGCCGGGTCACGTACTCCACCAGCTTCAGGCCGTCACCATAGGGCGAGTCGCCGGGCATGTTGAAGTCGGTGATCAACAGGTCCACCGGTCGAGCCTTCAGCAGCTCGATCAGACCATTGGAACATACCGCTTCGCCGACCACGTTGAAGCACCGGTCGCGCTCGACCAGCTCGCGCACCCCCAGCAGGACGATGGGATGATCATCGGCGATGACAACGTTGAAGGTTTCCATGGGTGCTTTATCCAGAGTGAAATTATTCAAGGGCGTCGAGCAGGTCAGTCAGGCGCGCCAATTGTTGGCGAACTTCAAGGGCCCGCGCCGGGGTAATGGCCATGCCGGTCAGACGGCATTCCAGCTCCACAAACGCCTTGGCCAGCGTTTCGACCTGTACTGCGCCGAGTGCCCCGGCCATGCTGTGCAGTTGCTGCGCGACACTGTTGGCATCGTCCGCTTCCAGCACGTCGAGGGTGTTTTGGATGTCCCTGCGCAGCGTCGAGGCAAACAGCTCGCGCATCTTCGGCGACAGTGTCGGCGCAGTGTCTGTGGGCGGCGCGATGGAGGTCTGGCAGTGGCTTTGCAATTGCGCGCGCAATGTCGCCAGGTTCAGCGGTTTGACCATCCACGCATTCATGCCAACGGCGGCGCAGCGTTCGCCTTCTTCGCGCAACGCGTTGGCGGTAACGCCGATGATCGGCAGTGTCGCATCCTTTTCGCGCAGCGCTGAGGTCAGTTGGTAGCCGTTCATGACCGGCATGTTGACGTCGGTCAGCAACAGATCGAAGCGTCCCGGTGCCCATTGCGCCAAGGCCTGTTCGCCATTGGCGGCGACGATCACCGAGCAGCCCAGCGCCTCGAGTTGTTCCTTGATGACCGCTGCGTTGATCATGTTGTCCTCGGCCACCAGCACGCGCAGATTCAGCGCTCGGGTCTTTTCCTGAGGCGAGGGAACGCGGCGCTGATGGGCGTCGTGTCGGGCCAGCGCAATCGCCCAGCCAATCGCGCGGACATCGTCGGCATCGACCTGCCAACCGCTGCCGCTGATTTGCGCCGGGTTGTGGCCGCCCGGTATTGCGGCGATTCGCGGGCCATTGAAAACCGTGGCGTTGGCCAGCGGCGCAAGGTCCACCAGCAGCGCCGTCGACGGTGGCAGCTCGTTGGTTACCAGACGACAATCGAGGCCGAAGCGGCTCAGCCAGCCGAGCAGATGCTGCGCCAGTTCGGCGACCGGGGCGCGCACATAAACGGCGGCACTGCCGGCCGCGAACGATGGGCAATCGGCGAGGCTGCCCGGCGCGCAATCGAGGCTCAGTTGCAAATTGAAGCGGCTGCCCAGCCCCGGTTCGCTGACCACGTTCAGCTCGCCATGCATCAACTCGCACAGCCACTTGCAAATGGCCAGACCGAGACCCGCACCGGCATGACTGTCGGCTTCGTTGACTTGATAGAACGGGTCGAACAATTGCTCTTGCTGCGCCTGGGAAATGCCCACGCCGGAATCGTTGACCTGCCACTGCACCTCGGCGCGGCCATCAGCGTTTTGCAGCACCTGAACGCGTACGACCACACGGCCGTTATCGGTGAACTTGATCGCGTTGCTCAGCAGATTATTGAGGATCTGGCGGATGCGCTGCGCATCGCCAAACAGTTGGTCCGGCAACGTCGCATCGATGCAGGCATACAATTGCAAGCCTTTGCCACGGGCAAACGCGCCGTAGCTGCGCACCACATCTTCGGTCAGCTCCAGCGGGCAGAACGGCTGACGCTCGAGGTTCATCTGCCCGGCCTCGATCTTCGACACATCCAGCACGTCGCTGATCAGTTTGAACAGGCTGGCCGACGAGCGCTGGATGGTTTCCAGATAGGCCTGCTGACGCGGCGCGAGATCGGTCAGGCCGAGCAGTTCCAGGGTGCCGAGCACGCCATACAACGGCGTGCGGATTTCATGGCTCATGGTCGCCAGAAAACGGCTCTTGGCCTGGTTGGCCGAATCGGCGGCCTGACGGGCGATTTCCAGTGCCGCAGCATCTTCGACATGGCGGGTGACATCGTGCAGCGCACACAGCCACGCGTCCTGGCCCTGATAGCGGGTGGCGATGAAGGCTACGTGCAAATACCGACCGTCGATCTCGAGCTCGGCGTGGCCATGCCCGCTCGCGCCTTGACGGTCGAGCAGGCTGATCAATTCCTCGGTGTCGTGCCATTGCTGGGCGCGCTGGTTTTCCAGCAAGACCTTATGATCACGACGGCTGATCACGCATAGACCGGTGGGTGCGGTATCGATGAGCGCACGGCTGAACGCTTCACTTTCGGCGATGCTGGCGTGGGCAATCCGGGCGGGCAGAATCACCCGTTGCGCGTACCAGCGATTCAGCGCGCGGCCGCAGCCGAGCAGTGCCAGAACCAGGCCCAACAGGCACAGCAATGGCCATAGCGCGTAATCGAGAAAGCTCTGCACACTGATCACATAGATCGCCGTCCAGTGCTGTTCGCCGGGGCTGCTCAGCTTGAACACCAGACCGTCGCGGGTCAGGTTCGCGCCTTCACCGAGCACCTGATCAGGCTTGAGCTCGCCGATCAACACCGTGCCGCTGGGCGTGATCAGGGTGAAGTCGTCATAGATCGACCACTCCATCAGTCGCTCGATATTGTTGACCTGCGACAGTTTCAGCAGCGAACCGAGCACCACCCAGGAGTTCGAGCCTTCGATGGCCAGCGTCGGTTTGCTCAGGTTGATCCGCACATAAGCGAGCAGGCTCGGGGTAACGTTGTCGTCCGCAGCGAACGGGTAGGGCAACCAGTGCACTTGCGCCGAAGTCTGCGCGCGCCGTTGCAGGTTCTTCTGGGTCATGATCTCGACGAAGGTGCTGATCTGCGTCTGCCCGGCGCCGCGCAAGCGACCGGCAGCGGGTACGGCGATATCGAAATTGTCCGGCCCATTGAGCAGGATCACCTGCGGCGACTGGTAATGCGAGGCTGCCCAGAAAGCGCTGTAATACGCCGCCAGATAGCTGCCGAGCGCAAACACTTTGGGGTATTGGCTGGGGGCGATTCGCTCGGGATCGATCTTGACGCTGAACGGCAGCGAGAACGGCAGGCCACGGCCCTCATAGATGTTCGGTCCTTCCTCGGGCAAACGCTTTTGCACCACCGGCGGCGCGACGGTCTCAGGGAAGTATTCACCCTTATCGCTGGCCCGTGAGATATCGCCGAGAAACGCTTCCTGCTCGCGGATGTTCTCCATCAACCGGGCGAAGTGGAACTGCATCGTATCGCGCTGCTCCTCGACCATGCGCTGCACGCCGAGATAGCTGATGCCCAGCAACAGCAAAACCAGCGCGCCGAGGATCAGCAAACCCTTGTTCAGGCGCAGCGAGCTGCTGGCGAGTTTTTCCAGCAAGGCATTGGGATGCGGCATCAACACGCCCGGTCAGTGAAAGTGATTGCGCGAGTGAACATGGATGGCCTCGATGGCAAGTGGTGATCGTCCACTGCGTTGTGCGGATCACCAGACATTTGCCGGGCCGTCGTGGCTGAGCAACTGCTGGAACTGCTCCGAAGACACCGCGTGGGAAATCAGGAAACCCTGAACCTGAGTGCAGTCGATCTTACGCAACAGAGCAAGTTCTTGCGCAGTTTCCACGCCTTCGGCCACTACCGTCAGGCCCAGTTGTCGACCCAGCGTGACGATGCTGGTCAGCGCTTGCGCCAGTTCGGCGCTGCTGTTGCAACCCTGGACCAGTGCGCGGTCGATTTTCAGTTCGGTAAAAGGCGCCGACACCAGGTTCATGTAAGAGCTGTAGCCTTTGCCGAAATCATCCTGGGACAAGCCGAAGCCCTTGATCCGCAAGCGGCAGGCCCCGGCGTAGAAATTGCTGATGTCATCGGGCACCGAGCACTCCATCAGCTCGAAACAGATCCGCGCTGGCAACCCGTCGTGTTGCAGGACAAACGCGAGGATGCGATCGGGCAGGTCGTGGCTGTTGAGCAAGTGCGTGGGCAGGTTGATCGACACCGGAATGTCATAGCCTTGCTGGCGCCATATGGCTTGGGCGTTGATGGACTGTTCGAGCATGCGCCAGAGCAGATGCTCTTCAAGGTCGTGGGCGATCAGCGCCGGTAGAAACAGCCCCGGCAACAATGTGCCGTGTTCGGGATGCACCCAGCGCACCAGCGCTTCGGCGGCAACGATGCGGCCATTGTCCAGTGCCTTTTTGGGTTGAAACCATGCTTGCAGCTCAGCGTTGTCCAGTGCACGCAAAAGACTTTTCCGATCGATACCGGCATGCATGGCAACAGGCGCATCCTGACGCAATGCCCGTAACTGTTCGATCAGGCAGCGCAATGCCGCGCTGTTGACCGGTTTGGAAATCAGCCCGATGACTTTCACTTGCAGGTTGCTCGCCACCAGGCTTGCGCCCATCAGCATGCGCCGCGAGGCGGCGCTCATGATCGCCAGGGCCGGGCGCGATTTCTGCGTGGCGAGGCCCTGAATGAACTGCACGCCGTCCATGCCCGGCATCAGCAGATCGGTGAGCACCAGATCGAACTCGCGGTTCTTCAGACGGCACAAGGCTTCTTCGCCGTCCCGGGCAAATTCCAGATCGAACACACCCAGTTCGTTGAACAGGTTCTGCAAGTACAGATGCTGGAACGGGTGATCTTCGACTATCAGCAGGCTAGAGGACTTCATCGGCGACTCGTTGGTAGGGAGCCAGTACGGTCGACAAGGCTCGCAACGTGAAAGGTTTGATCAGGCAGTGATTCATCCCGGCGGCCAGGCACAACGCCTCTTCGCCGCGCAGGGCGTTGGCGGTGGCGCCGATGATCGGCGTGGCGCAGCCCACGTGGCGCAGAGCCTTGGCCAGCTCATAACCGTTGAGGCGCGGCATGTTCACGTCAGTCAGCACGACATCGAAGCTGTCGTCCTGCCACAGCGACAAGGCTTCTTCACCATCGCTGGCGAGCGCCACCGTGCAGCCCAGTTCCTGCAATTGGTCGCGCAGGATCAGTTGGTTGATCGCATTGTCTTCGGCGACGAGGATGTGCAGGTGCAACGGCGCCAGCGCGGCGGTTGGCGAGTGCTGCTGATGCTCTATGACGGGGCCGCACTGCGCCTGACGCACGGCTTGGCGGATTGCGGCCAGATCGTTCAGGTTCGCCATCCAGCCGTCGCCGGTGCCCTGCGGTTCACAGGCTGCATCGCCGCTGGCCAGCACTCGCGGACCAGACCAGTGCAGGTCGCTACGCTGCGCCATCGGCTCGGGGTACAACTCAAGCAACACGCCGCTATCGGCAGGCTCGTGGCTGGCTGGCGCGCCGAGGTGCGGCAGAGCGCCCCAACGACGCAGCCAGCCCGCCAGACTCTCGGCCAATTCGCGCACTGGCGACACCACGTAAACGGTCTCAGCCGCGAGTTTCGCCTTCACTTCAGGCAGCGCATTGCCCGAACGCTGCTCCAGCGGCAACGTCAGGGAAAAACTGCTGCCCAGCCCCGGTTCGCTGACCATGCGCAGGGTGCCGTTCATCAAATTGGTCAGGCGCAGGCAGATCGGCAGGCCCAGCCCGGTCCCCGCAACCACGTGGCTGTTGCCTTGGGTCTGGTAGAACGGTTCGAAGATAAAATCCTGATCCGCGTGCGCGATGCCGCGCCCGGTGTCCGAGACTTGCCATTGCACGCAAACGCGCTCGCCTTCGCGGGAGAGCATTTTCGCCCGTAACACCACGCGCCCGGAATCGGTGAATTTGACCGCGTTGCTCAACAGATTATTAAGAATCTGCCGTAGACGACTGACATCGCCGACCAGGCTTTCGGGCAGTTGCGAGTCAAAGCAGGCATACAGCTGCAAGCCCTTGCTCTGCGCCGCCGCCGCATATCCCTGAACGACTTCCTGCGCCAGCGTCACCACGGAAAAATCACTCAGCTCCAGCGCCAGTTGTCCCGCCTCGATTTTTGATACATCGAGCACATCGCAGATCAATTGCAGCAGGGTGGCGGACGAACCTTCGATCGCTCGCAGGTAACTTTTCTGCTGAGTGTCGAGTTGCGTGCGGGCGAGCAATTCGAGGGTGCCGAGCACGCCATACAGCGGTGTGCGGATCTCGTGGCTCATGGTTGCCAGAAACAGGGTCTTCGCTTCGTTGGCGGCATCGGCGGACTGGCGCGCCTGCTCCAGCGCCGCTTCGATCTGCCGGCGCGCGCTGATGTCGCTGAATGCGCAAAGCAACACGTCTTCGCCGTTGTAGCGGGTCGGCGCGCAGCTCAGGTACAGGTGGCGACCGTCGGCGGTCTCGAAATAGTCAGTCAGGCACGGCGTGTTTTGCGCAAACGCAGCGCGGATCCAGCCAGGCCCCAATTGCTGGCCGCATTCGCCCAGCCATTGCCGGGCGAGGGTGTTTTCCAGCACCACCCGAGCGTCACTGCGCCGCAATACGCAGAGCGCCACCGGCGCGGTCTGGATCACGTCGCGGCTGAACAGCTCGCTTTCGACCAAAGCCTGAATCCGCTGCAAGGTCGGCGTGATGAAGCGCTGTTCCAGACGTCGGATCAGCAGCCACACCAGACTGATACTGGCCAGACAGAACGTCAGCGCGCCAAGCATCTGCGGCCACAACGCCCACAGCACGGCGAGCAAGTCGATGGAGTAGGTCAGTTGCCAGTCCGACGATTTCAGCTGTTTGCGCAACACCAGTTGCTCGGGCAGCCAGCTATCACCGACGAAGCCGAAAAAGTCTTGCTGGCGCAACAGCGGCAGATCCTGCCCGCGCGGCGGCTTGTGGCTGTTGCTGAAGAGCGGCATGCCCTGGGAGTTGAACATGGTGAACTCGCCGGCGCTGTGGTCGCTCAACGCATTGGCAACTTCGCGGTCATCCATCTCCAGACCGAGCCAGCCGGAATCAAGGTCGCGTTCATCCAGACGAATGAAGATGTACAGTTGCGAGTGCCCTTGCGAATTGTGCGTCAGCCAGATTTCTTTCAGCGCGCCGTTGTTGTCGCGCTTGAGGGTTTCCAGGCGTTCGAGCATCGCCTGCGGAAAATCGCCAGCCATCGGCGTCGTGTTGTACAGGCGCCAGACTTGTGCTTCGGCGCCGCTGCTGACGTAGAGCAGATTCAATTTGCGCGCTTGTAGATAGTCGCGCATGCGCTCGGTCAGCCAGATACTCCATTGCTTGCCCGGCGTCTGCCCGAGCAACAGACGAATCTCTTCTGCGGACAGCGGCGCGTTCAACGCGGTCTGGCGGGTCGCCGACAAACTCAGGCTTTCCAGCAGCGCTTCGCGGGTGGTGAAAAACGTGTGCGCCTCGGCGATGGCGCTACTCATGTAGCTGCGCCGCTGGGAGATTTCGTTGTTGAAGGTGAACAGCAGAAAGCTGTACACACCGCCGAGAATGCCCAACAGCAGCACCCACGCAAAAATGCGCAACAAACGTCGCGCAGCATGGGGCGTGGACAGCACCGGGCTGATCTGGTGGAGGTAATTCTTCAATCGCATGCCGGCACAGTAGGGGTGCCCAGGCAGGACGAAAATCAGACGATTCTTAAAGACTTCACAAGTAATTGACGATGAAAGTCACTTCGGTATTGGCGCTGCCGGCGCTGAGTTCTTCATTGCCCAGGCGGTAATAAGCGGCTGACAACGGGATCTTGAAGTTGAGCCCGGTGGTGTTGAAAGCATCGAACGGGTAGGTCGTGTCGAAAGCGATCGGCTGGCCCGCTTCATTCATCACTTGCAGGCCGATGCCTTTGGCGGTGGAGCCGGCATTCAGTGCGACGATGCCCTTGGTCGCATCGATCACCTGTGTGTTGGCCTTGAGCGAATAGGTGACTTTTTTGATGCCGGTCTGGCATTGGTTCAGGGCGATGTCGAAGCGCACCGTGCGCGGCTTGGCGCCGGCTTCGCGAAATTCATGAAGTTGATAATCGTCGCCCATCGCCACGGGTACCGACGGCGTTTCGCAGGAGGCGGCATTCAATACGATGGGGTTCATCAGGTTGAGTTTTTTCAGGATCAGATCATCGTCCTGCAGGCTGCCCAGATACCCTGAATCGATGTTGACTTTCGGTGCCAGCGCGCCGGTCTTGACGATTTCCAGGCGCACCGAATTTGCACCGAAACCATAGCTGGTGTTGGGTGCAATGGCCTGCGGCGCTGATTGGTAGCGGTCCAGTGCAGTGAACCAGACGCGGTAGGACAACCCGCTTTTGCCTAACGGAAAAAGAGTTTCCGTACCGCTGGCGGTGCCCAGTTTCGGGTTCATCAGAATGCCGAACATGGACGTCTTCGAGCAGCTCCAGATGTGCCCGAGCGACTGCACGGTGTCCTGATAAACCACGGTGCCATTGGGTGTGTCGGCAGCAATGTTCAGAGTCGAACTGGCCAGGCTGGCGCCAAAGTTGAGAGTGTCGAGTTTCGAATCGACTGCCACGCAGCTGCCAGCCATGGCGCTCGAAGCACAGGCAAGCAGGGTGGCTGCGATACAGAGCAGGAGCGGGCAATGGTTTTGGAAACGCTTCATGAAGAGGGCTTTTCGTGTCGGCCGATGAGCGGCGTACGTTAGCCACGGCACTCAAGCCTGAATATCAGGCGATTCCTAGAAGACGCAGACGCTCCCCACTTGCAATGCATTCCCCTGTAGGAGTGAGCCTGCTCGCGATAAGGCCATCAGCCGCACCATCGATGGTGAATGAGACGACGCCTTCGCGAGCAAGCTCGCTCCCACAAAGCATGTGTTTTCCCTGCACAAATGCGTTCCCTGTAGGAGTGAGCCTGCTCGCGATGAGGCCGTCAGCCGCAACATCGATGGTGAATGGGACGACGCCTTCGCGAGCAAGCTCGCTCCCACAATGCATGTGTTTTCCATGCACAAATGCGTTCCCTGTGGGAGCGAGCCTGCTCGCGAATGCGGTTGCGCACGCAATAAAACCCAGTTCACTTGTCAACAAATTACCAAGCCCCCTAACTATTGCGTTGACATTCGCTGCCTAAGCAGTAACATCTCGACATACATTCACTGCCTAGGCAGTTATCAGGTCGACCCATGAAGCATTTCACCCCGGAAGAATTCAAACATTGCCACCTTGGCTTGTTGCTTGGCCGTGCCGCGTTGCTCAAGGACCGGATCATCGACACCCACATGGAGCCCCACGGCATTACCGCCGCGCAGTTCAAGGTGTTGATCATCATGGCCCAGTTCGGCGTCGACACCCCGGCCGAGCTGTGCCGGCATCTGTCGCTGGACAGCGGGTCGATGACGCGCATGCTCGATCGTCTCGAGCAGAAGGCTTTTCTGCTTCGTCAGCGCAGCGAAGGCGACCGCCGTCAGGTGCAGTTGAAGCTGACCGAGCAGGGCCAGCAACTGGCTGATCGTCTGCCGCACATCGGTGCCGATGCGATGAATGAACTGGCCGGCGCGATCTCCCGCGAAGAGCTGAAAACCCTGGAATACATCCTCAAGAAAATCCTGCTGGCCGCCGGTGACCCGATCACCATCCAGCGTCTAGGTGATCACAATGAGCGCTAACACTTTGCGCAGCAGTCTGACGCTGCTGTTGTCGGCGATGATCCTCGCCGGTTGCGCCAACTACAGCGGCCTCGACATTGAAGGCCAACGCCTCGACGCGAAGAGCCTGAAGACAGCGCAGTCTCTGGACGGCGTCACCCTGTCGCCAGCGGCGTGGCCGAAGAGCGATTGGTGGAGCAGCCTCGGCGATCCGCAGCTCGACGGCCTGATCCGCGAAGCCCTGCACGACAGCCCGGACATGCAGATCGCCGCAGCCCGCGCCCATCAGGCCAGTGCCGCCGCCTATGCCGCCGATGCCGAGCGCTATCCGACCCTCGACGCCAGCGCCGGCATCAGCCGCTCGCGGCTGGCTCGTGATCAGGATCCGCTGGGGCAGGGCGGTGCCTATGCGACGGTGCGCAATGTCAGCGCCGGCTTCAATTACAACTTCGACTTGTGGGGCGGTCAGCGCGATGCCTGGGAAGCCGCACTCGGCGAGGCTCGCGCTGCTGAAGTCGACCGTCAGGCCGCGCAACTGACCCTCGCCGCTGACGTCGCCCGTGCTTACAGCGATCTCGGTCAGGCGCACATCGTTTACGACCTCGCCAGCGAAGACCTCAAGCGCACCCGGCAAATGCTCGACCTCAGCCAGCGCCGCTTGAGTTCGGGGATCGACAGCCAGTACCAGTTCCAGCAAACCCAGAGTCTGGAAGCCAGTTCTCAGGCCAGCCTGATCGACGCGGAAAAACGCCTGAACAGCGCGAAAATCGCCTTGGCGGTATTGCTCGGCAAAGGCCCGGATCGTGGCAACGAAATCGCTCGACCGAAAGTTCTCCAAGCCAGCGCCGTGGCGGTGCCGTCGGTGTTGCCGGCGGAACTGCTCGGCCGCCGCCCGGATCTGGTCGCGGCGCGCTGGCGTGTCGAGGCGGCGAGCAAGGATATCGATGCGGCGAAAACCCGTTTCTATCCCAACCTCAACCTGTCGGCTTCGGCCGGCGCCGAGTCGTTGCTGGGTGATGCGATGTTCGGCTCGGCCAGTCGCTTCTTCAACATCGCGCCGACCGTGTCGCTGCCGATTTTCGATGGCGGACGCTTGCGCGCCAACCTCGATGCGCGCGACGCCGATTACGATCTGGCGGTGGCGCAGTACAACAAAAGCCTGGTGAAAGCCCTCGGCGATGTCGGCGATACGATCAATCAGCTGCGCGATATCGGTCGGCAGATCGGTGCGCAGCAGCACGCCACCGACATCGCTCAGGACTCTTACAACACCGTCGTCCAGCGTTACGGTTCCGGCATCGGCAACTACCTGGACGTGCTCAGCATCGAGCAGCAATTGCTCCAGGCCCAGCGTCAGCTGGCGACCCTCAATGCCGAGCAAATCGACCTGTCGATTCAACTGATGCAAGCGCTGGGCGGCGGCTTTCAGGGTGAAAACCTGAACGCAGCCAACGCCAGCCCCGCCTCGTCGCACCCATAATTCAAGGTATTTGTCATGGCCACTGCCGAAAACACCCAAGCTCAAGACAACACCCCGGACACCGGCAACCCGCGCAAACGCAAGGTGATGCTGCTGGCCCTCGCCGTGGTGGTCCTGCTCGCCATTGCCGGCGTCTGGGCCTATCACGAGTTCATCGGGCGCTTTAACGAAAGCACCGACGATGCCTACGTCAACGGCAACGTCGTGGAGATCACGCCGCTGGTCACCGGCACCGTGGTCAGCATCGGCGCCGACGACGGGGATCTGGTCCAGGAAGGCCAGGTGCTGGTCAACTTCGACCCCAATGATGCCGAAGTCGGCCTGCAAAGTGCCAAGGCGAAACTGGCGCGCACCGTGCGTCAGGTGCGCGGTTTGTACAGCAACGTCGACGGCATGAAAGCGCAGGTCAATGCGCAGCAGGCCGAAGTGCAGAAGGCCCAGGACAACTACAACCGGCGGAAAAATCTCGCCCAAGGCGGGGCGATTTCCCAGGAAGAACTGTCCCACGCCCGCGACGACCTGACCTCGGCGCAGAACGCTCTGGCCAACGCCAAACAGCAACTGAAAACCACCAGCGCACTGGTCGACGACACCGTGGTCTCGTCGCATCCGGACGTAATGTCGGCGGCTGCCGATCTGCGTCAGGCCTACCTGACCAATGCCCGCAGCACCTTGATCGCGCCAGTCACCGGTTACGTCGCCAAGCGCACCGTGCAGCTCGGTCAGCGCGTGCAGCCGGGCACCGCGCTGATGGCGGTGATTCCGCTGGATCAGCTGTGGATCGACGCCAACTTCAAGGAAACCCAACTGCGTGACATGCGCATCGGTCAGCCAGTGGATATCGAGGCCGATATTTATGGCAGCGATGTGAAATACAGCGGCACCGTCGACAGCCTCGGCGCCGGTACCGGCAGCGCGTTTGCTCTGCTGCCGGCACAGAACGCCACCGGTAACTGGATCAAGATCGTCCAGCGTGTGCCGGTGCGTATCCACATCAATGCCGAAGAGCTGGCCAAGCACCCGCTGCGTGTCGGTCTGTCGACCAATGTCGAGGTCAATCTGCACGACCAGAGCGGCCCGGTGCTGGCCCAGCAACCGCCGCAAAAGGCCACGTTCAGCACCAACGTCTACGAGCGCCAACTGGCCGAAGCGGACGCGATGATTGCCCAGTTGATTCACGACAACAGCGCAGCAGCAGGCAAGACCGCACAGCGCTGAGAGCACACCGGATCAGAAGCGGGCTCTGTGGTGAGGGGTTATCTGTGGCGAGGGGATTTATCCTCGCTGGACTGCGCAGCAGGCCCGCTTTTCCTGAGCCAAAAGAGGGGCCGCTTCGCGACCCAGCGGGGATAAATCCCCTCGCCACAAGGGCCCGCTACCACAGGGCCGGCTGTGTTCATCAGACCGCAGCGACCATCAGGTTTCATAGGATTCACAATGAGCAATAACGCTTCTTTCACGCCGCCCAGCCTGTTGCTCAGCACCATCGGCCTGTCGCTGGCGACGTTCATGCAAGTGCTCGACACGACCATCGCCAACGTGGCGCTGCCGACGATATCCGGCAACCTCGGGGTGAGTTCGGAGCAGGGCACCTGGGTCATCACTTCGTTTGCCGTGAGCAACGCGATTGCGCTGCCGCTGACCGGTTGGCTCAGCCGCCGCTTCGGCGAGGTGAAGCTGTTTCTGTGGGCGACGATGCTGTTCGTGCTGGCGTCGTTTCTCTGCGGTATCTCGACTTCGATGCCCGAGCTGATCGGCTTTCGTGTGCTGCAAGGTCTGGTCGCCGGGCCGTTGTATCCGATGACGCAAACCCTGTTGATCGCGGTGTACCCGCCGGCGAAACGCGGGATGGCCCTGGCGCTGCTGGCGATGGTCACGGTGGTCGCGCCCATCGCCGGGCCGATTCTTGGCGGCTGGATCACCGACAGTTACAGCTGGCCGTGGATCTTCTTTATCAACGTGCCGATCGGCATCTTTGCGGTGATGGTGGTGCGTTCGCAACTGGCGAAACGGCCAGTGGTGACCAGTCGCCAGCCAATGGATTACGTCGGCCTGATCACCCTGATCATCGGTGTCGGCGCGTTGCAGGTGATCCTCGACAAGGGCAATGACCTGGACTGGTTCGAGTCGAATTTCATCATCGTCGGCGCGGCGATTTCCGTGGTCGCCCTGGCGGTGTTCGTGATCTGGGAAATGACCGACCGCCATCCGGTGGTCAACCTGCGCCTGTTCGCCCATCGCAACTTCCGCATCGGCACGCTGGTGCTGGTGCTGGGTTATGCCGGGTTCTTCGGCATCAACCTGATCCTGCCGCAGTGGCTGCAAACGCAAATGGGCTACACCGCGACCTGGGCGGGGCTTGCCGTGGCGCCGATCGGGATTCTGCCGGTGTTGCTGTCGCCGTTTGTCGGCAAATACGCGCACAAGTTCGACCTGCGTCTGCTCGCCGGCATTGCGTTTCTGGCGATTGGCCTGAGCTGCTTCATGCGTGCCGAGTTCACCAACGAAGTCGACTTCCAGCACATTGCGCTGGTGCAGTTGTTCATGGGCATCGGCGTGGCGCTGTTCTTCATGCCGACCCTGAGCATTCTGATGTCGGACTTGCCGCCGAGCCAGATCGCTGACGGCGCAGGCCTGGCGACTTTCCTGCGGACACTGGGCGGCAGCTTCGCGGCCTCGCTGACCACCTGGATCTGGATTCGCCGGGCCGATCAGCATCATGCGTATATGAGCGAGAGCATCAGCACGTTCGAGCCTGCCACCCGCGAGACCCTGAATCAGTTGGGTGGGGCGAGCCAGTCGGCGTATGCGCAGATGGATCAGATCCTCACCAGCCAGGCGTACATGCTCTCCACCGTGGATTACTTCACGTTGCTGGGCTGGGGATTCATGGGGTTGATTTTGATTGTATGGCTGGCGAAACCGCCGTTTGCCGCCAAGGCCGGGCCGGCAGCTTCGGGGCACTAAGATCAAGATCAAAAGCCCCTCACCCTAACCCTCTCCCGGAGGGAGAGGGGACTGACCGCGGTGGATGTTCGGTAGACATCGACCTGCCAGACTGCAGTCGAACTCAGGTTTGGATTGCATGAAGATCGGCTCCCTTTCCCCCTCGCCCCCCTGGGGGAGAGGGCTGGGGTGAGGGGGTGCAGCTTTTAGCCGTGCGGCAATGCCAGCGGCGGGGCGAAATCGAACGGGGCCAAGGCATACCCACTCTCATCCACCTGCAACGCCCATCCCTGACGATCCCAATCCCCCAGCACAATCCGCTTCGCCGCTTGTTCACCAAGCTGCAACTTGTGAATTGCCGGGCGGTGGGTGTGGCCGTGGATCAGGGTTTTCACGCCGAATTCCTGCATCACTCGCGGAATCTCTTCCGGGGTGACATCAACGATGTCATTGGCCTTCATCCGCGTCTGTGCACGGCTTTCGCTGCGTAGCTTGCGCGCCAGTTTGTGGCGGCTGCTCAGCGGCAGATGACGGAGGATGAACAGGGTGATCGGGTTGCGCAGGTAGCGGCGCAGCTTCATGTAGCCAACGTCGCGGGTGCACAGGCTGTCGCCGTGCATCAGCAGCACTGGCTCGCCGTAGAACTGCACGACACTCGGATCCTTCAGCAAGGTGCAGCCGGCCTGTTTGCAGAAGGCCTTGCCGAGCATGAAATCGCGATTGCCGTGCATCAGAAAGATGGCCGTGCCGCTGTCGCTCAAATCGCGCAGGGCTTGGCAGATGGAACGCTGAAAGGGCGTCATGGCGTCGTCGCCAATCCACGCCTCGAAGAAGTCGCCGAGGATGTACAACGCACTCGCCGAGCGGGCGCGTCCGGCGAGCAAATCCAGAAACGCCCGGGTAATGTCCGGGCGCTCCTCTTCCAGATGCAAGTCTGAAATCAGCAATATCACGCTGCGATGATCTCGGCTTTCTCGATGATCACGTCGTCTGCTGGTACGTCCTGGTGGCCGGCTTTGGAAGTGGTCGACACGCCTTTGATCTTGTCGACAACGTCGGTGCCGGCGGTCACTTTACCGAATACCGCGTAGCCCCAGCCCTGGACGTTCTTGCCGCTGTGGTTGAGGAAGGTGTTGTCGGCGACGTTGATGAAGAACTGCGCCGATGCCGAATGCGGCTCCATGGTGCGGGCCATGGCGACGGTGTATTTGTCGTTGGAGAGACCGTTGTCCGCTTCGTTCTGGATGCTTGGACGCTTGTCTTTCTTCTCTTTCATGCCTGGCTCGAAACCGCCGCCCTGGATCATGAAGTTGCCGATGACGCGGTGGAATACGGTGTTGGTGTAGTGACCAGCGTTGACGTACTCGATGAAGTTGGCAACGGTGATTGGCGCCTTTTCAGCGTTCAGTTCGATGACGATGTCGCCATGGTTGGTGGTCAGTTTGACTTGAGTCATGGTCATTACTCTTCATAGGGAATTCGTGGTTCTGGGACATTGAGCCCCACAACCGGTTCAGCCTGCTTCGGCCAAGGTGCGCAGTTTAGCGTGACAGGCGCGAATTTCGAGGCGGTTTTTCATTTCCCGGCGATTAAATGCGTGCCTTTATAAGAGCTGCTCTGTCAGGCCCTTGACAGCATCGGCTATGATAGCGGCTTTGTTTTGTCTGGCCCCTCTTTGCGGCCGCGCACCTGTACGTCAAGGATCCTATGAGCAAGCCCACTGTCGACCCTACCTCGAATGCCAAGTCCGGCCCTGCCGTGCCGGTCAACTTCCTGCGGCCGATCATCCAGGCAGACCTGGACTCGGGCAAGCACACCCAGATCGTGACTCGCTTCCCGCCGGAGCCCAACGGCTACCTGCACATCGGCCACGCCAAGTCGATCTGCGTCAACTTCGGCCTGGCCCAGGAGTTCGGCGGCGTCACGCACCTGCGTTTCGACGACACCAACCCGGCCAAGGAAGATCAGGAATACATCGACGCCATCGAAAGCGACGTCAAATGGCTGGGCTTCGAATGGTCCGGCGAAGTGCGCTACGCCTCGCAGTATTTCGACCAATTGCACGACTGGGCCGTCGAGCTGATCAAGGCCGGCAAGGCCTACGTCGACGACCTGACCCCCGAGCAGGCCAAGGAATACCGTGGCAGCCTGACCGAGCCGGGCAAGAACAGCCCGTTCCGTGACCGCACCGTGGAAGAGAACCTCGACCTGTTCGCGCGCATGAAGGCCGGTGAATTCCCGGACGGCGCGCGCGTGCTGCGGGCGAAGATCGACATGGCCTCGCCGAACATGAATCTGCGCGACCCGATCATGTATCGCATCCGCCACGCGCATCACCACCAGACCGGCGACAAGTGGTGCATCTACCCGAACTACGACTTCACCCACGGGCAGTCGGATGCCATCGAAGGCATCACCCATTCGATCTGCACCCTCGAATTCGAAAGCCATCGTCCGCTGTACGAGTGGTTCCTGGAGAACCTGCCGGTGCCGGCGAACCCGCGCCAGTACGAATTCAGCCGCCTGAACCTGAACTACACGATCACCAGCAAGCGCAAGCTCAAGCAATTGGTTGACGAGAAGCACGTCAATGGCTGGGACGATCCGCGGATGTCCACGCTGTCGGGCTTCCGCCGCCGTGGCTACACGCCGAAATCGATCCGCAACTTCTGCGAAATGATCGGCACCAACCGTTCCGACGGCGTGGTCGATTTCGGCATGCTCGAATTCAGCATTCGTGACGACCTCGACCACAGCGCACCGCGTGCCATGTGCGTGCTGCGTCCGCTGAAAGTGGTCATCACCAACTACCCGGAAGGCCAGGTCGAAAACCTCGAACTGCCACGGCACCCGAAAGAAGACATGGGCGTGCGCGCGCTGCCATTCGCCCGGGAAATCTACATCGACCGAGAAGACTTCATGGAAGAGCCGCCGAAGGGCTACAAGCGCCTGGAACCGGCCGGTGAAGTGCGTCTGCGCGGCAGCTACGTGATCCGCGCCGACGAAGCGATCAAGGACGCCGACGGCAACATCGTCGAACTGCGTTGCTCGTACGACCCGGACACCCTCGGCAAGAACCCGGAAGGGCGCAAGGTCAAAGGCGTGATCCACTGGGTGCCGGCCGCCGCCAGCGTCGAGTGCGAAGTGCGCCTGTACGATCGCCTGTTCCGTTCGCCGAACCCGGAAAAAGCCGAA